>DATEDX010000022.1:0-39271 GCA_035281425.1 Acidimicrobiia bacterium | reverse complement strand
TTGGCATCGGTGTTGAAGACGAGGTCGCTCACCGCTACCGGATCCGACTCCACCGCCACCGTTTCTAAACCCGCACCCACCGTGGCTGCGAAGAGTCCGCCGCCGGCATAACCGTCCAGCAGCACCTCGCCCTCTTGCGGCGCCAGGGCCCTGCTCACTTCGGCTACCAGTGCTTCGGCCCCGTCGGTGTTGTTCTGGAAAAAGGCCCGGCTGCTGATGCGCAAGCGCCGGCCGGCAACCTCCTCGTGGAGCCGGCCCTCCTCATCGTCAATCAACCCTAGGGTTTCCCCGGTCCGGATCCCGGCCCGCAACGTCACCCGCTGGGCTCCTACCAGCTCGCCATTCTGTTCTGTGAGTGCGGCCATCATCGTCTGTAGAGGCGGAGCCAACACCGCGCAGCTATCTACGGGAATGAGGTGGTGACTGCCCGCCTGGTAGAAAGCGAACCGCCCCCTCTCGACCGACAGATCGACCCGGTTGCGGTAACCGTATGGAGGGCCCACCGCCCGGGTGGGGCCAACCTCGGGCTCCAGGCGGGCCAGATGGCGGAGCTGGCCGGCGGTGATCTCGGTCTTCCAGCGAAGCTGAGCGGGATAGCGGGCATATTGCCATTGGCATCCCCCGCAGGTACCGAAGTAGGGACAGGGTGGCTCAACTCGGTCGGGCGATGGCTCGATCACCGAGTCCGCCACCGCTTCCAGGTGGCGGCGAGCGGTTTTCACCACCCGAGCGTTGACAACATCCCCGGGTATCGCCCCCTCCACGAATACCGCCTGGCCGTCATGGCGGGCTACCGCTCTGCCGCCGTGAGCCATCCGATCCGGCTGCAGCCGGAGACTTTCGCTCACCAATCGATCAACGCCGTCAGCAGCAGGCCTTGCATGCCCGCCAGGTAGTCGAGGGCGCCCCGATCGGCCTCGCTCAGGGCTTCGTAATCGTCCTCCACCTCCACCTTGAGCCGGGCCGCCAGGGCCAGTCGGGCTTCGTTGAGCACCCGCAGGAATGCCTCCGCTTCGGCCTTCGACATCACGGTCCCCTCAGCGGCGGCTTCCACCACCAGTTCGAAAGCGGAACGGTCGGCAGCCCGGGCCTGGTCGAGTTCGGTACCCATCAGGCGCCACCACTCGCTGGAAGCGTCCGGATCGTCGAGATAGACCGGGACCTGGAGACGGTCGGCGGCGGGGTCCTCCCCCGGTTCTCCCAGCGAAGCTAGGAACTCGGGAATCTGGGCGAGGAACTCGATGTCGTCGGGGTCAAGCGTGACCAGCACGCCACCAGGATCGGGAAGGAATGGCACCGAAGGCGTCATTGTTCGATGGTGGCCCAGAGCCCGTACTGATGAAGCCGGTAACAGTCGATCTCGGCCTGTTCCCGAGGACCTTGGGCGACGATTGCCCGGCCTTCGTGGTGTACCTGGAGCATCAGCCTGGTGGCCTCCTCCAGCGGATGGCCAAAGAGCTTGCGAAACACCCACACCACGTATTCCATGAGATTGACCGGATCGTTCCACACCACCACCTGCCACGGCCGGTCGTCGGTGATGTCCTCATCCGTGGTAGGCCGGGTGATCTCGGCAGGGGTGACCGTCACGGCCGACCCTCGCGCTGACGGTTGAGCCAGTTTTCCAGGTCGATCCGGGCTACTCGCCACTCCCGCCCGAACTTGACTGCTGGGAGCTCTCCGGCCCTGAGCAGGGAGGTGACCACATGGGTCGACACTCCCAAATAGCCTCCGACTTCGGTCGCCGAGAGCCAGTCCTTTTCGATCGGGATGGTGATCGGCTCCATCGACCAGATGCTATCGGCGCACCGCAGTGGGCCTCAGCGGAGCACCGCCGGGTAGGTCCCCAGGAAGCGCAGGTCGGCCAGGGTGGCGGGAGGAGGTTCGAATAACGCTTTGACGCCGGCCGCCCCCGGGGGGTGGGTCATATCGACGAACATGCGGTATCGCCAAGCTTCGTCGGTAGGGCGCGATTCGATCCGGGTCAGGTTGGCGCCCCGCAAGCCGAGTTCGGTTAGAGCCAGCGCTAGCGCTCCGGGGGTATGAGCAGTGGTAAACGCCACCGTCGACTTGTCGGCGTCGGCGGCGATCTCCTGCTCGCCGGCGGCCAGGACCACGAAGCGAGTGGTGTTGTGGGAGCGATCGACGACGTCGCGCAAGAGGACGGTGAGGCCGAACGCCTCGGCCGCTCGCTCCGGGGCTAGGGCCGCCTCGGTGGGATCATCCTGCTCGGCGATCACCCGCACCGCTCCGGCCGTGTCGTGCACCGGGACTGGTTCCCAACCCCAATGGGTGAGGATGGACTCAGCTTGGGCCAGAGCTTCGGGATGCGACCGGACCCGTTTGATGCCTTCCAAAGCCGCGCCATGCAACCCGAGTAGGGCGTGGCGAACTTCCACCAGATGTTCAGCGACGATGTGGACCTGGCCGGGCAGGAGCCGGTCGAGGACTGGCAACACGCTGCCGGTGGTGGAGTTTTCGATGGGCATCACCAGCCGCGCTACCTCGCCGTCACGGAGGGCCTCAAAAGCGGCCACAAAAGTGGGATAGCCGATCCGCTCGTCCGCGGGAAAGAGCTCCTCTGCGGCCTGGTCCGAGTAGGAAAGACCTTCTCCCTGATAACCGACTTTCACCCCGTCAGGCTACCGGGGCTCAGGCCCTCAACCGGTGAGCGGAGACATGCCCAGACGACTCCCGCAGGTTTCGATCGCCTCCACCAAATCGGGATCGTCGGTGGGGATGGCAGCCACTGAATAAGGGGGACCGGTACCGTCGAAGTCGGGGTCCGGATCGGGGAACTCTTCGACGCCCGCCTCCCTCATGCAGTCGGTGAACAGGACCAGCTGACCCCGAACGGCTGCCAGCAACTCGGGAACGTCGCCGATGACGAGCGCCCCACTTCCCACCAGAAGAAAGGCGCAATCGTTGAGGGCGGCTCGAAAGCCGGGACTGGCAGGGTCGTTGGCGAGAGCCAGCGCCGCTAAGTCGGGACGGCCGGTTTCGTCGAGCTCGAGGTCGGGAACCACCACGCCTCGCTCCTCGAGACATGAAGCAAACCGGGTCAAGGCCTCGGCGGGGGCAAGGGTGGTGGTGGTAGGCGGCGGAGGGGTAGCGACCGGGGGGGAGGTGGTCGCAGCCGGGTCCGGGAGGCAAGCCCCCACGATCCCACCCATGACCAGAACCAAGGCCAAACGGCGCACAGCCCAAGGAGCCTAAATTGCCCCTGGAGTAACTCCCTCCTTTAGCCGGCCCTCAACGGCGGGCCCGGGACCTCCCAAAGCCGGCACCCGAGGCGACCGCCTCCCCGGCGTCGTCAGGCCGGACCGAGAACAGGGTGGGCCGGCGAGGGGCGAACAATCCCGCCGGTCGCTCGGTCACGGACTCTTCGGTGGTGAGGTCGATCACCACCGAACCGCAACTCAGACATTTGCGGCGTTCGAGCCCGGCCCCCGCCCCAGGGACGTCTTCGAATCGGTGTTGCCCCTCACGGCAGCGTTGTATATGTGCCACGTTGATTGCCTCCCAAACTCCAGCTTCGACCACTCTAAGCGGTGGACCGCCACTACTTGAGGCAGGTTTCTGAACTCTCCCCGAAGGACTAGTTCCCCGGATTGGGCTCCAGCAGCATCATCGCCAGGTCACGGACGGAGACGTTGTCACCCTGTCCCAGTTCTTTAACCCCATCGTCGAGCATGACGTAGCAGTAAGGGCAAGACACCGCGATCTCGGAGGCGCCGGTGGAGAGTGCCTCCTCGGCCCGTTCGATGTTGACCTTTTTCCCGGTGTGCTCCTCCATCCAGAACCTGGCCCCACCGGCTCCACAGCACAAGGCCCGGGTTCCGTGCCGCGGCATCTCCACCATGCTTATCGCTCCCGACGCCGCCACCACTTCGCGGGGGGCGAGGTAAATGTCGTTGTGCCGGCCCAGATAACACGGATCGTGGTAGGTGACGGTGCGAGGCGAGCCCCCATCGTTTCCAGCCTCGAGCCGTCCCTGGCGCAGGAGCTCGGCCAGCAGCTGCGAGTGATGCACTACCTCGTAGCTGCCTCCCAGCTGCGGATATTCATTGGCGAGAGTGTTGAAGCAGTGGGGACACTGGGTGATGATCCTCTCCACCCCCAGATCATCCAATGTGGCGATATTCGACAGAGCCAGTTGCTGCCAGAGGTATTCGTTTCCGGCCCGCCGGGCAGGGTCGCCGTTGCAGGTTTCCGCCGACCCCAGGATGGCGAAGTCGATCCCAGCTCGCCTGAGCAGAGTGGCTAGTGCGATCGAGACGGCGACGTTGCGATCGTCGAAGGAACCGGCACAACCTACGAACCAGAGGTAATCGGCGCGCTCGACATCAACACCCCACACCGGGACCTTGAAATCGAGCTTTTCGGTCCAGGCTGCTCGCCGCTCCCGACCCATCCCCCAGGGATTGCCTTGGTTCTCCATGGCGACGAAGGCTTTGCCCAGTTCGCTCGGGAAGCTCGACTCCATCATCGTCAGGTAGCGGCGGATGTCGAGAATGCGATCGAGGATCTCGATGTTGACGGGGCAAATCTCGTCGCAGGCACGGCAGGTCGTGCAACTCCACGCCTCCTCGGGTCGAATCCGCTCCAGCACCGACTCGGAGGTGATTTCGATTCCCGGCCCCAGGCCCACCGGTGGTGAGATCCCGGCGGTCACTGCGGCTACCTCCCCTACCTTGAGAACCATCTCCCGGGGATCGAGGGGCTTGCCGGTGATGTTGGCCGGACAAACCGAGGTGCAACGCCCGCAGATGGTGCAGGCATCAGTGTCGAAAAGCTGCTTCCAAGTGAAGTCCGAGACGACCGAGGCCCCGATGGTGTCGATGTCCTCCACCTCGGCCAGATTGGGCATCTCTCGCATCGCCCCTTTGGGCCGAGGTCGCGGGGAAAGGAACATGTTGGCGGGCGAGGTGAACATGTGACGGAGCTTGGTGGCAGGCAGCAACACCAAGAACACCAAGAAGAGCAGGGTGTGCGCCACCCAGGAGACCTGATGGATCGTGGCCGCCGAGCCATCAGGGATCAGGTAGGAGAGGGGAAGGCCAACGAAGGACCAGACTTCGAAGTCGGGGCGTCCGTCGACGGCGATGCGAGCGGCCTCGGTGGTGAGGCCGGTGATGCCAATCAGGGTGAGAGTGGAAAGGATGAAGCCGTCTTCGGGCTTGGTCTTGGAGCGGATCCGCCAGGGCCGCTGCACATATCGGCGGAGGAGCGCCCAAGCCAATCCTCCCAGGTAGACCAGGGCGGCCAGATCGAGGATGGCGGAGTAAATCTGATACACCCCTCCCTCGAGAAACTTCCAACTCACCGGCAGCAGATGGTCGATTTCGAGCGTCACCGTCCCCGCGAACAAAACCAAAAAGCCGTAATAGACCATCGAGTGCATCAGCCCGGCGGCCGGGTCCCGCAGCAGGGTCTTCATCCGTAGCCCCCGGTCGAGTTGTCTGATCCGCTCTTTCCAAAGCCCGGTACGGTTTTCAGGTCCACCCCGGGTCCAGGACCGGGCCCGGAGGGCGAAGAGGTAGCCGGCGAGGACGATGAAAGCGGCGGTGGCGACGTAGAAACCGACCTTGAGCCAGCCGGGGATATTCCCGAACACCACCCGCCCCACCTCGGGGGAATGTTCGCCGGGCAAGGTGCCCAGGATCCCCAAGAGCAGGGTGCCAACTCCCCCGGCGATGCCCAGACCCAAAAGAGCCCGTGCCGCCGTCAGCCGCCGGGGCGGAGACGCGGTCTCGGTCTGCTCGTCTGTGAGGATGGAACTCCTCACGATTGACATAGCCGGTAGCCGTTAGCCGGGAGCCGGTACATAGGTTGGCTGATCCGTCTCAAATCGGTCTTCCGTCTGCCGTCTTCCGTCTTCCGTCTAGGCGAGGCCCAGCTCTTTCTTTAGTTCTTCCAGCCGGGCATCAGCCTGGGCCATGGAGACCGCTTCCCTCAGTTCCGATTCAGCTCCTTCGGGCGTGGCCTCCCGCAGTTCAGCCCGCGCCTGGGCTTCCGCCAGCCGCTGCTGGATCTTTTCCTCGACCCGATCGAGGGAGGGAGCGTTGGTGTCCATCGAAGCTGAGATCGACTCGACGGCGCTGTTGACCCGCTCCTGCATCCGGGCTTGCTCCAGTTGCCCCATCAGCTGCATCCGCTTGGCGGCCAGTTCCTGGAGCCGCATCGCGTTCTGGGTGACGGCCGACTTGGCATCGTCGGCTTGCTTGATGGCGATCTCGTACTGTTCTTTGAGACTGCCCAAGTTGGACTCGGAGGCCTGCAGTTTGAGGGCCACCGCCTGGGCGGCGTTGGTCCACTTGGTCTGACCGGCGGTGTCGCCGGCGTTTTTGGCCGCTTCTGCCTTGAGCAGCGCTTGTTTGGCGATCTCCCGGGCTTCACCCACATCTTTGGCCGCCTCTTCGATCTTGGCCTCGATCTGGGTACGGTGGGCGATCACCTTCGCCGCCTGGTTGCGCAGCTCCTGGTTGCGCCGCTCCGCCTCATTGATGGCTTGCTGGATCTCCACCGAGGGATCCATGGCCCGTTCCGCGGCCATTCCAAAGAGCGTCTTCAGGTAGTTCCAGATTCGGCGAAGCATGATCTCTCCTATTGCGCAGGAGCTGGGAGCTTAGAAGACGGGGAGACCGGAGAGATGAGAAGGGAGGGTGCAGTCAGAGGCGGCGACGGGCCCGTCCCTTGGGTCGGATGGACGGGGTCGAGGTTGACCGGCGACCACCACTGGGACGGGGAAAGCCAAAACCCCCCCGGCTTCCCCTCGGCGGGGCCGAACCGGTCCAGTCGTAAGAACGCCCCTGGCCCATGCCTCCCACGATCACCGAAAAGACGTCCAGCCAGTCGAGGCCCAGGCCGCCGTGGGAGCGAGGTGCGCGTGGCGCCGGCACCTGGCTTGGACCCATGGGAATGGTTCGCGGCTCGGGGGTTTGTCCCTGGCGGAGGCGCTCGGCATCGGCCCGGCAGACCCACACCTTCTTCTCGCCGGCCGGCGTATTGAGGACCGCCTCCTCCACGCCGGCGCCGTGGGTCGGGTCGAAGAAACAGTGGGAAGGTTTCTCACCAGCAGGCTTTACCGGCGGACTGCGGCCCTCAATCAGGGCCTGCGCCGCCTCCAGCTCCCAACGCGCCTGGTCGAGGTCGTCGGAGAGATCCTCCAATACTGTCAGATCCGACACCCCGGCAAAGCGTTCCTCGGCTGCCCGAAAGACTTCGCTGGCCGAGCGGTAGTGCTCTTCCGCAGGGGGGTTGTCGACCAGCCGGGGATCATCGGCCATCTTCAGAATCTGGTTGGCCACGTGGTCCATCTGGCTGCGAATTTCGGCCCGGGCCTGTTCCAGCTGATCCTCCCGCTCCTGCCCCCGCCGCCGCCAGCCCCGCCAGACCAGGAAGATGGTCGCCAGTACCGCCACCCCGAAGAGGATCCAACCAAGCGAGAGCTCCGTGGGTGGTTCACCCAAAGCGCCAGCAAACTCTTGGAAATCGGTGATGTAGTCGCTGCCGGAGGTGGCCGCCACGGCATCCAATGCTCGGTTGAGGGCCTCATCGCCGTAGATCGAGCTAACCGCCCCGACCTCGGAGGGACTCCGGACCAAGAGGGTTCCCCGACCCAACTGGTTGAGGAGATCGGCGGCGAGAGCGTCGTTGCCATCCTCCCAGTCCTCGGTCAGACCGACGAAGCTGACCTCGGGGTAGGTGGCGACGAGGCGCTCCATCTCATTGACATCGACGTCGACCTCGCCGTCGAGGTAATAGCGGCGTAACTCAAGCTGCTCGGCGATGACGGAGACCTCCGGGCGGGTGGCAACAGCCGCCATAGCCAGCAGCAATACGCCGGCGCCGACCCGGAGCCGCATCAGGAGAGGAGGTCGGCCGTCAGCCGGGCGACATGACCCTTGGCGCGGACGTTGCGGTATTCCCGCTCGATCTCACCATCGGGTCCGAGGACGAAGGTGGAGCGGATCAAACCCATCGACTCCCGACCGTAGAGAACCTTCTTGCCGTAGGCCCCGAACTCGGAGGCCACCTTGTGATCCTGGTCCGAGAGCAGCGGGAAGTTGAGGCCCTCTTTATCACGGAAACGGGCGTTCCGGGCCGGGGGATCGGGACTGATCCCCACCAACTGATATCCAGCCTCCACCAACTGGTCGTATCGATCCCGGAAGTCGCAGGCTTCAGTGGTACACCCTGGAGTCATCGCCGCCGGGTAGAAAAAAACGATCAGCCTGGTCCCGCGGTAGTCGGAGGCCGAAACGGGATGACCGTCCTGGTCGGGAAGCGTGAATTCCATCGGCCCCAACGGTAACCAGTACCGGCGCCTGCACTTACGGCTATCTAGCGACCAACGACCGCACGAAGAAACCGACGTTGGCCGGTCGTTCCGCCAGGCGCCGCACCAGGTAGGGATACCAGGCCACGCCGTAGGGCACGTAGATGCGCACTTGGAACCCGGCTCCCACCAGCTGTCGCTGGAGGGCGGGACGGACGCCATAAAGCATCTGGAACTCGAAGGGACCACGACGGTCTTTGGCCAGGTTCCGGGCGAGATCGATGAGCTGGCGGTCGTGAGTGGCGATGGCCGGCTTGACCACCTCGGCCGCCATCAAGGTCTCGAGCAGGTCCGCGAACGACCGATCGACTTCGGCTTTTGACTGCCAGGCGATCTCCTCAGGTTCCACGTAGGCGCCCTTGCAGAGCCTGATATGCCCACCCAGGGAAACCAGCGCCTCGAGGTCCTTACGGCTGCGCTGGAGATAAGCCTGCAGGGCGATACCCAAGTTGCCGGAGGCCGGCTGCACCGCCCGATATAGATCCACGGTGGCTTCGGTGTACCGGGAATCCTCCATGTCGATCGTCACCGTCAACCCATAGTGCGAAGCTGCGTTGGCCAGCCGCTCCAAGCCACGGCGGGCCCGATCGTGATCGAAGGCGAGTCCCAACTGAGTGAGCTTGATCGAAATGTTGCCGGCTATCCGGTCGGATGCGATGCGAGCCAGACAGCGTTCGTAGCCGGCGATCGCCGCCTCCACCGCCCCCGGCTCGGTCACCTCCTCGCCGAGCAAATCGAGCGAGACCAGGAGATTCTCCCGATTGAGACGTTTGGCCACCACCATGGCTTGGTCGAGGGTCTCCCCCGCCACGAATCGGGAAGCGAGGGCCCGCCCCGCCCTGGTCCCAGTGACCAACCGCCGGATGGGGGCGGAACCGGCGGCCGCCACCACCGATCGGGTGAAGAGCCTCACCCGGCGCCGAGCTCCCGGGCTCGCTGGGCTGCAGCCCGCACGGCGTCTTCGACCAGCGCCCGAAACCCCCGCTCCTCCAGGACATGCATGGCCGCGGCGGTCGTTCCCCCCGGGGAGGTCACCTGCGCTCGAAGTTCAAAAGGCCCCAAGGTCGTGTCGGTGAGGAGATGGCCCGCCCCCCGAATCGTTTGGCTGACGAAGGCTTCCGCCACGTCCCGGGGTAAACCCTCCCGGATGGCAGCTTCAGTAAGCGCTTCGGCGAGAAGGAAAACGTAGGCCGGCCCGGTACCCGACACCGCGGTGACGGCGTCGAGTAGCCCCTCGTCCAAGAGTTGCACCGCTCCTACTGCCCCCAAAACGGTCCTGGCCTTGTCGAGATGGACTGGGTGAGTGTGGCGGCCGGGTGCCATCGCCGTGACCGCCTGGCCCACCAACACCGGGATGTTGGGCATGGCCCGTACCACCGGGACACCCTCCAACACCGCCTCGAAGGAAGTGGTGGGCACTCCCGCCGCTACCGAGATCACCAGTTGATCGCCGCTGACGTTGCCGGCGAGAGCCTCCAGCAATCCGGGGACGTCGCGAGGTTTGACCGCCACCACGATGACCTCTTTGCCGTCCACGGTTTCGATCGGATCGAGGGTGACCAGCGAACCGGTGAGCGAAGCGAGTTCTTCCACCCGGCCGGGGCGTCGTACGCATAGGGCCAGCTGCTCGGGTAGCCACCCCGCTCCCATCAGCCCCGTGACCAGCGCCTGTCCGATGGCGCCCACCCCCAGAACCGCCACCGAGGGCCGTGGACTCATGAGGGCGAGTATATGGACGGGCCCAGAACGCCGAGTTGGGTACGGATCATGTCGACCACGGTGGCTACCGCCCGGGGGTTGTAGCCCTCGGGAATGATTAGATCGGCGTACCGCTTGGAAGGTTCGACGAAGTCGAGATGCATCGGCCGCACGGTGGCGAAATATTGCTCGAGGACCGAGGCAGGGGAGCGACCTCGCTCGTCCAGGTCACGGCGAAGGCGGCGGGCGAGACGAATATCGGGATCGGTATCGACGTAGATCTTGAGATCGAGGTGGTGGCGAAGCTCTACGTCGGCCAGCACGAGGATGCCGTCGATGAGAAGCACCGGGGCTGGTTCGACCCGATGGGTCGCCTGGGCGCGAAGATGCACCGTGAAGTCGTAGGTGGGCTGATCTATCGCAACTCCCGCCTTGAGCAGTTCCAGGTGGGAGATGAGCAGTTCGGTTTCCAGCGAATCGGGATGGTCGTAATTGACCCTGGTCCTCTCTTCGAAGCTCAGATGGGGGAGATGCCGGTAATACGCATCGTGTTGGATGAGGGCAACACCGGAAAGGGCGCCCACCACCGCCTGGGCAATGGTGGTTTTGCCGGAACCTGATCCTCCGGCGATGCCGATGATCAGCGGGCGGCGAGCGGTGAAGCCGTCGGCCCAACTACCGGCAGAGCCGATGTCCATGGGGCCACGTTACAAGCGGGGATCGAAGTCAACCGTTGGTGCGTAGCTTGCGCATGTCGTCCAGGACTCCCGACACGAGAGTGGTTCCCGGTGAGGCCACCACCGACCGCAAGGCCCGGCGCTCGGCCTGGACAGTCTCTTCATGGGGCTCTTCGGTCTCTTCGGCGGGGAGCGGATGGACGGTGGTGATGAGGTCGGTACTTAGGTCGGCGCCCTGCTCAGCCGGCACCTCACTCAGCCAGTCGAGCACCGGCGGCTCACCGGGATCAAGCGCTGACATGCTCATTGGATCGAGGGCCGCAAAACGATCATCGGGAACTGCCAGGCTCCGGCTGATAAGGGTGGCGACGACTGCCAGCGCCCGACTGCGGCCGAGGCCGGGCTCAAGCGAGTTGATGCTGAAGGAAGGAACTAAGGCGGCCAGCGCTTCCCAGTCGTCGGCATGGAGGGTGACCGGAGAAGAGGCGACCGCCGAAAGCCGCAGCGGGGTAGCTTCGTCGATGCCTTCCCGCTTGATGTCACCTTCGATCATCCGCAACCGGTCGACTTCGGCCATGATCTCGGTGGCGTCCCACAACGTTTGTCCATCGGTCACCTCGGGATCGGCTACCAGGAAGGAACCGTCGTTGTTGCCGACCAGAACGTAGAGAGCGTCGATGGTTGCCCGGCGGGTCTCATCGGGGGTGGACGGGGTCCGCTGCCCGGCTACCGCTGCCCCGGCGATCTGACCGCTCATGAAGTGGATAACCCCGGGCCGGGAGCCATCGATCCGCAACGCAGCCGTCTTTTGCGTCACCTTCATGATCTGCAGTAGGTCGGTGACAGGCCAGTTGCTCAGATTCCCAGAAAGCATCATCGCTCCATCCCCATTCCAGTGGATGGGCTTATATCGGCATTGGCCACTGGCAGTTGAGGGTTTGTCAGTGGCCGCGAGCCGCTTTCATGTCCCTCTTCTGCTGACGAAGCTGAGTGACATCTTCCCAGCGGGCCACATCGGCGATCGAGGGCCAGTCGGCAGCAACCTCCTCCCATCCCGGAGGTCCCGCCTCGAGCCTCTTCCCCACCACCCCGACAAAGATCCGGGCTTTAGCCTTGCCGAACCCCGGCAAGTCCTCGAGTCGGCGGAGTAGGTCGGCTCCGCTCTCGGCCGTTTCCCAAATCCGAGCAGTGTCGCCGTCGTAATGGTCGATCAGAAAGCGGGCCAGCTCTTGAGTGCGGCGGGCCATCGAGCCGGGAAAGCGATGGATCGCCGGCGGACCTTTGAAGATCTGCTCCAGCCGTTCTGGGTCGGTGGCCACCACGACTTCCGGGGCCAGCAAGTCGACCTGCAAACGCTGCTGAAGGAGATGAGGCCCGTAGAAGGCGCGCTCCATGGGGAACTGCTGATCGAGAAGCATGCCGGTGACGAGAGCAAAAGGGTTGCGAGCGAGGAGCTGGTCGGCCTCGGCGTCGCCGGTCCAGGGGAGGGAGTCGGGTGCGCTCACCTCCTCAACCCTAACTGATCCCCCGTGGTGAAGACCTGGGGGGTCAGAGGGAGCGGATGATGACCCAGATGGCGAGGAGGGCGACGGGTCCGAGGGGAAGGAGGCTGCTCAGGTTGAGGTGGCGGTGGCGGCTGTGCATGGCTGTACTCCTAAGACGCCGATTCGGGTCGCTCGGTTTCATATCGGCCCCCGAAATCTGCCCTTGAGCCGCCCCCATCTCCCAACTGCGCGGATTTTTCCGTCGTGGCGACGGAATTATCTGCACGGAAGAAGCGAGCGCCGGGTGCTGTGAAGATTTTCCCGTCGCGGAGACGGAAAAATCCGCGCAGGAGGGTTGGGGCGGCCGTCACTAGCCTCTGACCGGCAATGCAGGTCCTGTCCAGCCACGTCGACCGCCGCTCGCCGGAGTTCATCGCCAACCGGCAGGCGATGGAAGACCGCCTCGCGGAGTTCGAGAAACTGCAAGCCGAAGCCCGCCAGGGAGGCGGGCAGAAGTACATCGAGCGCCACCTGGCACGGGGCAAGCTCCTCGCCCGCCAGCGGATCGAGTTGTTGCTGGATCGGGATAGCCCCTTCCTCGAGTTCTCCACCCTCGCCGCCTGGGGAACCGACAAGAACCTGGGAGCCAATGCCGTCACCGGATTGGGAGTGGTGAGCGGAGTGGAATGTGTGATCTCGGCCAACGACCCCACCAGCCAGGCCGGATCTTCCAATCGCTATTCGCTGGCCAAGACCCTGCGGGCCCAGGACATCGCCCGGGAGAATCGCCTCCCTCTCATCAACCTGGTTGAGTCGGGAGGAGCCGACCTTCCCGACCAGGCGGAAGTGTTCATCACCGGTGGGAAGTGGTTTCGCAACCTCACCCAACTCTCCCGAGCCGGGATCCCCACCATCGCCCTGGTGTTCGGCAATTCCACCGCCGGAGGCGCCTACGTGCCGGCCATGTGCGACTACGCCGTCATGGTCAAGGAGCGGGCCAAGGTCTTCCTGGGCGGCCCGCCTCTCGTCAAGATGGCGACAGGGGAAGAGTCAACCGACGAAGAGCTGGGGGGGGCTGAGATGCATTCCCGAGTCTCTGGCCTCTCCGACTACTTCGCCCAGGATGAGTTCGAGGCTTTGCGGATGGGCCGGGAGATCGTCGCTCATCTCAACTGGCGAAAGCAGGGATACGGTCCCACCGCCAGCCCTGACGATCCGATTTGGGACCCCGAGGACCTCCTCGGGATTGTCCCCCGCGACCTTCGAGTGCCCTTCGACATGCGGGAGGTTCTGGCCCGGATCCTGGATGGTTCCCGCTTCGAGGAGTACAAAGCGGTATACGGACCATCCCTCGTCACTGGTTGGGGGTCGATCCACGGATTCGCTCTCGGAGTGGTCGCCAACCAGCAGGGGGTGATCTTCTCCGAAGAGGCGCAGAAGGCCACCGAGTTCATCCAGCTCTGCAACCGCTACGACCAGCCGTTGTTGTTCATCCACAACACCACCGGCTACATGGTGGGACGTGACTACGAGCAGCGGGGGATCATCAAAGACGGGGCCAAGATGATCAACGCCGTGGCCAACTCGACGGTGCCCCACCTCGCCCTCATGGCGGGAGTGTCTTATGGGGCGGGCAACTATGGGATGTCCGGCAAGTCCTATAACCCCCGGTTCGTGTTCGGCTGGCCCAACCACAAGGTGGCGGTGATGGGTCCGAAACAGCTCGCCGGAGTGATGTCAATCATCGCTCGCCAGGCCGCCACCGATCAGGACCGCCCCTTCGATGAAGAAGCCGACCAGCAACGCCGAGCGCTGATTGAAGCGCAGATCGAACACGAGGAACAGGCCTATTTCTCCACCGCCCGGATCCGCGACGACGGGCTGTTCGATCCCCGTGACACCCGGACCGTTCTGGGGATCACCCTTTCCGCGGTCCACTCAGGTCCGGTGACAGGAACGGCGCAGTTCGGCGTTTTCCGGATGTGATCGACCGTGGCCGGCCGGACCTCTTAATTACCCGAGCTTCAGGGTCTCCACTTTCCATTTGATGGAGCAGCCCATCGAGGGGCGCTGCTCGACGGGGATCTCTCCCTCCGCCAGCAGGGCGTCGATGGCTGCCCGCAAGCTGGCCCCGGTGACCGGTAGGCCGTTGCTGGGGCGGGCGTCGTCGAACTGGCCGCGATAAACCAGGCGGTGGTGGTCGTCGAAGAGGAAGAAGTCGGGGGTACAGGCGGCGGTGAAGGCGCGGGCGACGTCTTGGCTTTCGTCGTAAAGGACGGGGAATCGGTAACCGAGTTCGGCGGCAACCCTGGCCAACTCTTCGGGGCTGTCCTCGGGGTAGGTGGAGGCGTCGTTGGAGGCGATGCCGACCATGGCCAGTTGACCGAGATAGTCCCGGCTCAACTCCACCAGTCCCTGCTGAATCAACTTGACGTAAGGGCAGTGGTTGCAGATGAACATGACCAGCAACGGACGCCCTTCGTAATCGGCGTTCGAGACTCGTCCTCCCCCGCGGACATCGGGCAGGTCGAAGTGAGGAAGTTCAGTTCCCAGGGCGAGCATGGTTGAGGTGGCGGCCAATGTCGTCTCCTTGGTCGTGCCGGTTGATCCTAGGGATGAACTGCCCAAACCGGGACAGAGCGACCCGCTACCCTCCGGCGCCCGTGATCAGAAAGCTCCTGGTAGCCAACCGGGGGGAGATCGCTCGCCGCATCTTCTTTACCTGTGAAACGATGGGGATCCGGACCGTGGCGGTCTTCTCCGATGCCGATCGGCAAATGCCCTTCGTGGCTGCTGCCGAGGAGGCCTTCGCTCTAGGAGGGGAGACTCCGGCCGAGTCTTACCTGCGCATCGATTCCCTCCTCGAAGCAGCTCGAATCACCGGCGCCGACGCCGTCCACCCCGGATACGGGTTCCTGGCCGAAAACGCCGACTTCGCCCGGGCGGTAATCGACGCCGGGCTGACCTGGGTAGGTCCTTCCCCGGATGCGATCGAAACCATGGGCTCGAAACTCCGTTCCAAGCGACTGGCCGATGAGCTGGGGATACCCACTCTCACCACTCACGAGGTCACCGCCGGCCAAACCCCGGAGAAGCTTCAGTACCCACAGTTGGTGAAAGCCTCGGCGGGCGGAGGCGGCAAGGGAATGCGCATCGTCAATGACCCAGGGGACCTGGACGAAGCGCTGGAATCCGCCCGGCGGGAGGCGGCCTCGGCGTTCGGGGATGACACCATCTTCCTGGAGCCTTACCTCGAGGCTCCCCGCCACATCGAAATCCAGGTCTTCGGCGACTCTCATGGACACCAAGTCGCCCTCTTCGAGCGCGAGTGCTCCATTCAACGCCGGCACCAAAAGATCATCGAAGAGGCGCCGTCACCGGTTCTCACCGAAGAGACCCGAGAGGCGATGAGCCGAGCGGCGGTCAAGATCGCCGAGGCCATCTCCTACACCGGAGCGGGCACCGTTGAGTTCCTCTACCAGGACGGCGATTTCTATTTCCTGGAGATGAACACTCGTCTCCAGGTTGAACACCCAGTCACCGAAGCCATCACCAGCCTCGACCTGGTGAGCCTGCAGCTTCGGGTGGCAGCCGGCGAGGCCCTTCCCGGGGAGGCGCTGCAACCCGTCCGGCTTGGTCATGCCATCGAGGCTCGGCTCTATGCCGAAGATCCCCGGCAAGGATTCCTCCCCGTTAGCGGACGCTTCGATGCTTTTGGCTTCCCGGGATTCGAGCGGGTCGACACCGACCTCGAAGATGGCGTCGTCGTCTCGCCCTTTTACGACCCGATGCTGGCCAAAGTGGTGAGTTGGGGCGAGACCAGGGAGGAGGCCGCCGCCAAGCTGGCGTTCACGCTGGAGCGGGCTCGCCTCCATGGCCCGGTCACCAACCGCGAGCTCCTGGTCCGGATTCTTCGTCATCCTGAGTTTCTCTCCGGGCAGATCGACACTCACTTTCTGGAGCGCCACGACTCGGTGGCTCTGTCCGGCCCACTGCCCCCTCTCGAGGAGGCCCGCCTGGCAGCGGTGGCGGCCGCTTTGGGGGCGCAAGCAGAGCGACGGCAGGAGGCAGGAGTGCAAGCAGCGGCACCTTCGGGTTGGCGTAACAGCCCCTCCCAGCTCCAGGAGACAACTTTTCGGGAAGACCGGGCTGAGCTCAGCGTGGGATACCGCTTCGAGCCTCGGGGGAGAATCTCCGTTGAGGTCGACGGCGTCACTCTCGAAGGTGCTGGCGTTGTGAGCCTGGCACCGGATCGGGTCGGGCTCCTCCACGGGGCCCACCTTCGCTGGTTCTACCTACACCGGGTGGGCAACACCCACCACGTCGACGGCCCTTCGGGCTATGTCCGCTTGGAGGAACTGCCTCGTTTTCCTCCGACCGAAAGACCAGAAGAGGCCGGGATGCTCCACGCACCGATGCCCGGCCGGGTGGTCAAGGTGGTGGTAGACGTAGGTGACAGTGTCGAAACAGGACAGGCTCTGGTGGTGCTGGAAGCAATGAAGATGGAACACACCCTTCGCTCCCCTCACCGGGGGAAGGTCACCTCGGTGGAGGTGGATGCCGGTGACCAAGTCGAAACCGGCCAGACCCTCGTGGTGGTGGAAGCCTCCGTTTGAGACGGAAGTCGGAAGACGGAAGCCATGAGACCTTCCTCCCCCAGCGAGCGAAGCGAGCGTCGGGGGAGGTGTCGCCGAAGGCGACGGAGGGGGCTGGGCAGGTGTCGCCGAAGGCGACGGAGGGTGCAAAGGTGAAAGCTGCAAGCTGAAAGCCGATAGCCGAATAGCCGACCTGGAAATTCCCGGGATTCCGCCACCGACCGCCCCCATCGGATTCATACACTGCCGCCACGGATGACAGCAGCCGTTGCCTTCCAGCAAGTCACCAAACGTTTCGACTCGGTGGTCGCCGTCGACGCGGTCGATCTCGACATCGTTGATGGTGAATTCTTCTCCATGCTTGGTCCCTCCGGGTCGGGCAAGACCACCTGCCTGCGCATGATCGCCGGTTTCGAAGAGCCCACTTCCGGAGTGGTGATGCTCCACGGGCTGAACGTCACCGGTAAGCCCCCGTACCAAAGAGACGTCAACACGGTCTTCCAGGACTACGCGCTGTTCCCGCACATGAGCGTGGCCGACAACGTGGCCTACGGCCTGATGGTGAAGAAGGTCGCCGAGCCGGAGCGAAGCCAGCGGGTGGAGGAGGCGCTGGGACTGGTCCGGCTGGAGGGCTTCGCGGGCCGGCGCCCCGCTCAGCTCTCGGGCGGCCAGCGGCAGCGGGTGGCGCTGGCGCGGGCTCTTATCAACCGGCCCTCGGTATTGCTGCTCGACGAGCCGCTCGGGGCCCTGGACCTGAAGCTGCGGCAGGCGATGCAAGTGGAACTGAAGGCGCTGCAACGGGAGGTGGGCATCACCTTCATCTTTGTCACCCACGACCAGGAGGAGGCCCTCACCATGAGCGACCGGCTCGCCGTCTTCAACCATGGCCGAGTCGAGCAGGTCGGCACCCCCTCCGACGTTTATGAGAACCCTCGCAACGAGTTCGTCGCCGGCTTCGTGGGGGTTTCCAACATCATTACCGGCGACTTGGCTGACCGGCTCCGAGGCTCACCGGCCGCCTTCACGGTTCGGCCCGAGAAGATCGAACTTTTAGCCATGAGCGCAACGCCCGACCCCGGCCAAGTGGTAGTCGAGGGAGAGGTGGTTGAGGCCACCTACCTGGGAGCCTTCACCCGCTATCGGGTGGCTCTCCCCGACACCGTGCTTACGGTGGTAAGCCAGAATCTCGAGGCGCGTCCCCACAACGTCGCCGCCATGGTTGGCAAGACGGTCCGTCTTGCCTGGGAGCAGGATTCCTGCCGGCCCCTGGCCGGTTCGGAAGAACCCACCCCGGCGCCCGCCGGGGTATATGAGTGAAGGAGCAGAACCCTATGCGATCAAAGCTGATCGTGTGGTTGGCCCTGGCGGCTCTGGTCGCCGGGGCTTGTGGTGACGGAGGTGGCGGAGGCGAAAGCGAACTGCCCACCGAGATCGGTGAAGGTGAAGGCCAAGTAAACATCGTGGCCTGGGCGGGATACATCGAAGATGGCTCCACCGACGCCAACTATGACTGGGTGACCGCCTTCGAAGAGGAGACCGGCTGTGAGGTCAACGTGAAGACCGCCGGTACCTCCGACGAGATGGTGGCACTGATGACTGGCTCTACCGAATACGACCTGGTGACAGCCTCGGGTGACTCCAGCAGCCGCCTCATCGCCGGTGGAACCGTTCAGGAGGTCAACATCGACCTGATCGAGTCGTGGGGCACCATCGACGAACGACTGCAAGAAGCGCCGTGGCACACGGTGGACGGCCGTCACTATGGAGTGCCGTATCAGTGGGGAGCCAATGTGCTCGCCTACAACACGGAAGTGTTCGGCGATACCCCGCCCACCTCATGGAGCGTGGTGTTTGAAGAGCAGACTCTCCCTGACGGCCAGTCCAACCGAGGACGAATTCAGGCCTACGACGGGCCAATCTACGTAGCGGACGCTGCCCTCTACATGGGAGTGGAGAACCCGTACGCCCTCAATGAGGAGCAGTACGCCGCTGCTCTCGATCTCCTGCGCCAGCAACGCGAGCTAGTGGGGCGTTATTGGCACGACGCCTTTATCCAGATCGATGACTTCACCAATGAAG
The DNA here is from genome assembly GCA_035281425.1 of Acidimicrobiia bacterium. Lineage (GTDB taxonomy): Bacteria > Actinomycetota > Acidimicrobiia > Spongiisociales > ZC4RG35 > JAICND01. The sequence continues at coordinate 20,397 of DATEDX010000022.1, read as the reverse complement.
GCGTAGTCGCCTCTTCGAGCTGGCCTTTCCAGGTCAACATCCTCCAGGCGAGCGGCGCCCCGGTGGCGAGCGTTATCCCCACCGAGGGGGCCACGGGATGGGCGGACACGACGATGATGCACGCCAATGCGCCCAATCCCAACTGCGCCTACATGTGGATGAACCACTCCATCGATCCCAAGGTGCAAGGCGACCTCGCCTCCTGGTTCGGATCGGTGCCGGCGGTTCCGGCGGCGTGTGAAGGCAATGAGTTGCTCGGCCCCGATGGATGCACCACCAACGGCTTCGAGAACTTCGACCAGATCAAGTTCTGGCAAACCCCCACCGAGGACTGCGGAGGGACGGGAGGGACCTGCGTTCCGTATTACAAGTGGGTCACTGACTACCTCGCCGTCATCGGCGGCCGCTAGCCGTTGATTGGGGGGCGGGGCCCTGCCTCGCCCCCCTTTTTCCCGCATGGTCAGCTCACCCCTCGCTAGCTCCGGCCGTATCCACCGGCTTTCGGCCTTCCTTTACGGGCGCCGGAGGTTGAGGCTTGCCCTTTTCCTGGCTGTGCCTGTCTTCTGGCTGGTGGGGGTGTACGGCGGATCGCTGCTTTCCCTGCTCACCCAGAGTTTCTTCAGGCTCGACAGCTTTGCCGGGACCATCGACCGCACGTTCACTCTCGCCACCTGGCGGGAGCTCTTCACCGCCGCCAACATGGCCGTGGTCGGGCGGACGGTGGGTATGGCCACCGCAGTGACGCTGGCCTCGGTCGTCATCGCCCTCCCCCTCGCCTATTACATCGCTCGCTTCGCCAGCAAGCGGCTCAAAGGGTGGATGGTGCTGGCCGTGTTGTTGCCGCTGTGGTCGTCCTACCTGGTAAGGGTTTACGCCTGGAAGCTGATCCTGGCCGCCGAGGGCATCATCAACTGGTTCTTCTCCCGGCTGGGTCTGGGAGGGATGCTCGGCGCCATCCTCGATGTGCCCGTTATCGGGGGGCCTTCGCTGTCCGTCTCCTACCTGGGCCAGTTCGTCGTCTTCCTGTACATCTGGCTCCCTTACATGATCCTCCCCGTGGTGACGGCTCTCGAAAGGGTCCCTGGTTCCTACCTGGAGGCGTCGGCCGACCTGGGAGCGCGGCCGCTCACCACTTTTCGCCGGGTGGTGTGGCCCCTGGCCATTCCTGGGGTGGCAGCGGGTTCGATCTTCACTTTTTCCCTGACTTTGGGGGACTACATCATTCCCACCGTCATTGGAGACTCCAGCCCTTTTATCGGCCTGGCCATCTATTCCCAGCAGGGTGTAGCCGGCAACCTGCCCCTAGCGGCCGCCTTCGCTTTCGTCCCCATTGCCATCATGGCCGTTTACCTGACTGTCGCCCGACGGCTGGGCGCCTTTGAGGCGATCTGATGCGGGCCGGGAAGGGGCTCCTCTGGGTGGCATTGGCGGTCCTGGCCTTTCTTCACGTTCCCATTTTGCTGGTGGCCCTCTACGCCTTCACCACCGAGTCCGCCAGCTTCCGTTTCCCCCCTCCCGGCCTGACCACCGAGTGGTTCGGAGTAGCGGCCGGCAATCCGGACATCCGCCAAGCACTCAGCCTCTCGCTGCGGGTGGCACTGGTCGCCACCCTGATCGCCTTGGTCCTCGGCACCCTGGCGGCGGGGGCGGTCTGGCGCTCGCGATTCTTTGGCCGCGAGACCTTCTCGCTGGTCATCGTGCTTCCCATCGCCCTTCCGGGAATCATCACCGGCATTGCCTTGCGGTCGGCGGTCAACCTGGCCGAGCTGCCCTTCTCCTTCTGGACTCTGGTGGTGGGACATGCCACCTTCTGCGTGGCGGTCGCCTACAACAACGTGATCGCCCGCATGCGCCGGACTGCCCCTTCGATGCTGGAGGCGTCGATGGATCTGGGGGCAAGCGGCTGGCAGACCTTCCGCCATGTGCTGCTCCCCCAGCTCTCCCCGGCGCTGGTCACTGGGGCCATGCTCGCCTTCGCTCTCTCCTTTGACGAGATCATCGTCACCACCTTCACTGCCGGCCAGCAACAAACCTTGCCCATTTGGATCTTCTCGTCGTTAGTCCGCCCTCGCCAGCGTCCAGTCACCAACGTGGTCGCCTTGTTGGTGGTGGCCGTGACCTTTCTACCCATCATCCTCAGCCAGCGTTTCGCTCGCCGTGCCGACGAGACCTGACCGATCGGCCCACTCGGGTGATGACACCACTGGCGTGAGCCCCAGCCCCCGAACCCAAAGAAAGGAAAGCGCATGACGCACAAACTCTGGATCGACGGAAAGTGGACAGAGTCCCAAGGTGGGGAGGAACTCAAGGTCGAGAATCCCGCCACTGGGGAAATCGTCGACACCGTGGTCGATGGGTCAGCCGCCGATGTCGACCGTGCCGTGGGGGCCGCCCATACCGCCTTCTTCGATGGGCGTTGGTCGAAGCTGACCCCGGGAGTACGTTCGCTGGCAATTCACCGTCTGGCCGATCTCATCGAACAGCGGGCGGCCGACCTCGCCCGAGTCGAGTCGGAGGATACGGGCAAGCCTTATGCCGGCACCTCTCTTGGTGCCGACCTGCCCATGGCAGTGGACAACCTCCGCTTTTTTGCCGCCGCCGCCCGCAACATCGCCGGGACCGCGGCAGGCGACTTCATGGCCGGCTACACGTCGATGTTGCGCCGGGAGCCGGTAGGCCCGGTGGGCCAGATCGCCCCCTGGAATTATCCCTTGGCGATGGCGGTGTGGAAGATCGGCCCCGCCTTGGCCGCCGGTTGCACCACCGTTCTCAAGCCGGCGCCGGGCACCCCCCGCACCGCCCTCATGCTGGGAGAGCTTGCCCAAGAAGCGGGCATCCCCGATGGGGTGCTCAACGTGGTCACCGGAGGCAACGAGACCGGCCAGGCCCTGGTCGAACATCCCGACTTGCGGATGGTCTCCCTCACCGGCTCCTCCAACACCGGCAAAAAGGTCATGAAGACGGCCGCCGAGTCTCTGAAGAGGGTCCATTTAGAGCTGGGAGGCAAAGCCCCCTTCATCGTCTTCGAAGATGCCGACCTGGAAGCGGTGGCGGCCGCCGCCCAGATCGGCGCGTTGTTCAATACCGGGCAGGACTGCACCGCCGCCGCCCGGGTCTACGCCTCGACCCAGCGTCTCGACGAAGTGGTCGACGCGGTGGTCGACATCTTCCGCTCCACCAAAGTGGGTGACCCCTGGGACGAAGACACCTTCATGGGGCCGTTGATCTCGGCCACCCAACGCGATCGGGTGGTGGGCTTTGTCGAGCGGGCTCGGGCGGCCGGTGCCCAGGTGGTCACCGGCGGTGACATCCCGGCTGGACACGACCGTGGCTACTTCTACAGCCCCACCGTCATCGTCGGTGCCCAACAGGACTCCGAGATTGTGCAGCAGGAGGTCTTTGGCCCGGTCGTGGTGGTACTTCCGTTCGAGGGCGAAGATGAAGCGATCCGGCTCGGCAACGACGTGCTCTACGGGCTGGCGGCCTCGGTGTGGACCAATGACATCGGCCGGGCCTTGCGAGTAGCCGCCGCCCTCGAGTTCGGAACCGTGTGGATCAACGACCACATTCCTTTGGCCTCGGAGGCGCCCCACGGTGGGTTCAAACAGTCCGGATTCGGAAAGGACCTCTCCGAAGAGGCGGTACTCGACTACACGATCACGAAACACGTGATGGTGAAGCATTCGTAGGCGGAAGACGGAAGACGGGAGTGGTGAGTGGTGAGTGGTGAGTGGTGAGTCGGAAGACGGAAGACGGAAGACGGGAGACGTGAGACGTGAGACGTGAGACGTGAGACCTTCCTCCCCCAGTGAGCGCAGCGAGTACCTCCTCCCCCAGCGAGCGCGCACTTCCTCCCCCAGCGAGCGCAGCGCGCACTTCCTCCCCCAGCGAGCGCAGCGAGTGTTGGGGGAGGTGTCGCCGAAGGCGACGGAGGGGGCTCTGGCTGATAGCTGATAGCTGATAGCTAATAGCTGAAGGCTGAAATCCGAAAGCTGAAAGCTCTACCGCTAAGTGGGCGGTGGGGCAATGGTGACTTCCACTTCCGTATAGCCGAGACCGAGCAGGAAATTGGTGAGGACTTCGATGGCCCGCTCTTCGGCTTCTTCCAGGATCCCTGCAGCTTCCGCCTGTTCGAGCAGCACCGTCTCCGCCACTTGGCGAGCGTCGGTCTCCAGCCGGGGATCGCCCTTGGTGAATAGCCCGGTGGTGCGGTCGATGACTTGGGTGGCTTCGTTGTCGACGGCGATGTACTGGACCTCGGCGGCGGGAATCGCAACGGTTACCGACCCCGACTCCTGGTCGACTTGAAACGAGTCGGGGGTGACGCCGGACAGATCAATCCCGGCTCCGATCCTGGCCACCGCCAGCAAGGTAAGGCTGTCTCCCCGAGCCCAGGCCAGGATGCCCGAATCCGTGCCCTTTTCGATGACGGTGTATTCGACGTATTCGACCGTGGTGAGGTTGGCCAGCGACCGGATGCTTTGCACCACCGTCGGGCCGATGTTCTCGAAAGGTTCCGGTGCCAGCGCTTCGGCCACGTCTTCGGTGGTCGGGATACGATCCAGCAACGATCGGAAGGCAACGACCAAACCCACCACCCCGATGAGGAAGGCGGCCACCACAGCTGCCAGCACCCACGGCCAGCGGGCCGGGCGGCCACCCGGTGCGGGTTCGGTCACGGCTTCCAAGCTACCCGATATGGTGTCGTAGTTCATGGCGGGGACCGAACAGCTCGGGTTCATCGGGATGGGAGTGATGGGTGCGGGGATGGCTCGCAACCTCCTCGCTGCCTCCCATCCCCTCTTGGTATGGAACCGCACCCGGGCCAAAGCGGAAGCCGTCACCGGTGCCGAAGTGGCGGAGAGCCCCGCCGATCTGGCCCGCCGCTCATCGATCGTGATGATCTGCGTATCCGACACCTCGGATGTTGAAGAGGTAACTGAGGGCTTGGAGGGAATCTTCGCAGGCATCGCTCCAGGCTCACTCATCGTCGACCATTCGACGATCAGTCCGGCGGCGACCGTCCGATTGGCGGAAGCGGCGCAAGCTGCCGGCGCTGGCTGGATCGACGCTCCAGTGAGCGGGGGTAGCGAAGGTGCCCGCCGGGGCACCCTCAGCACCATGATCGGAGGAAGACCCGATGAGCTGGAACGGGCCCGTCCCTATTTGCAGGCCTACTCCACCACCATCACCCACATCGGGCCGGTGGGGAGCGGTCAGATGGCCAAACTCGTCAATCAGATCCTGGTGGTCGGCAATCAGCTGGCCGTGTCGGAGGCGCTGCTCATAGCCCGCACCGCCGGCCTAGATCTCGATCTGACCCTGGAGGCGGTTAAAGGAGGAGCCGGGGGGTCATGGATGCTCACCAACCGAGGCCCGCAAATGATCGCCGGGGACTGGCGTCCGGGTTTCACCATCGACCTCCAGCAGAAGGACCTCCGTCTCGCCCTGGCGGCGGCCGATGAGCTTGGAGTGCCGCTCCCCGGTACCGGGCTGATCTTCCAGCTCTACCGCGCTCTGCAGAAGGCGGGGTTGGGCGCAGAAGGCAACCATGCCCTCATCAAAGCCCTGGAGATGATGGCCGGTGAGAGACAGGGTCCCGAATCATGAAAGACGTCATCGCCGATCTGGCCGCCGAGCAGGATGAACTCGACGCGCTGGTGGCCCCCTTGACTGAATCAGAGTGGGACCTGGTCACCCCCTCCGAGCCGTGGACCATTCGTGACACCATTTCCCACCTCGCCTTCTTCGACGAGCGCCAGACCCAAGCCATCACCGATCCCGAAGCGTTCGCCCGGGAGATCAACGAGCGTTTGGCCGGCAGCAACGAGGATTACATGGCCATCGCTCTGCAGCGAGGACGCTCCCTCACCCCGGGGGAAGTGCTGAACTGGTGGCGGGAGACCAGGGCTGAGGAGTTGAGGGCCTTTGCCACCGTTGATCCCACCACGCCCCTCCCCTGGTATGGCCCCGCCATGAAAGCTGCCTCGGCGGTAGCGGCCCGCCTCATGGAGACCTGGGCTCACGGGCATGACATCGCCGACGCACTCGGCGTCCGCCGGCCCCCCACGCATCGGCTGATCGCCATCGCCGAATTAGGCGTCAAGACCTTCTCCTGGAGTTTCCTCAACCGTGGTCTGGTGGTGCCGGAGGAACGGGTGCGGGTGGCCCTCACCGGGCCCGACGGCATCGAGGAGATCTGGAACCCTCAGGTGACCGGAAATTCGATCAGCGGCCCTGTTGAGGACTTCTGCCTGGTGGTGGCGCAACGCCGTAACGTCGAGGACACCGACCTCAACATCCGAGGTGAGATAGCTCGCCGCTGGATGGAGGTGGCGCAGGTCTTCGCCGGCCCCCCGGGGCCGGGACGCCCTCCCCGCCACATTGACAACTAGGGCGCCGTTTCCACCCGCAGGAAAGCAGATCCCCCTGCCACCATTCCACCCAATGCTGGAAGCCAGTAGGAGACGAAACGGAACACGAGGGTCGGGGCCACCGTTGCCTCAGCCGGGAACCCGAAAGCGGCCAGCGCCCCCACCAGCCCCGCCTCGGTAAACCCGATCCCACCGGGAGTGCCCGGCAGCCCACCGGCCAGCTGGCTCACGCCGAAGGCAGCCATAGTTTGCATCGGGGTGAGATGGATCCCGAACGCTTCCATCACCAAATACAGAGCAACCGCCTCCAACACCACCCTCCCCCACAGCCAGCCTTGACTGGGCCAGTCCAGACGGTGATTGGTGGCGGTGTGGCCCAAGAGATTGCGGAGGCGGGCTGGGAGCCACTTCGAGACCGACCCCAGCCACCCGCTCCCGAACAGCAGCACCAGCCCGATAGCGATGAAGATCACCGCCAGCACCGCCGTTCCCGCTGCCAGCGACTGGTAAAGCCCACGATTGATGACCCAGAGGAGCGAGAACCCGGTGCCGACTAGAAGCCCCGCATAGTGAAGGACCGTGGAGCGAATGGCGGCCCCTCCTGCCCCCGGGGTTTCTTTCCTCACCGTCCACGCCATCGCCACCGGGGTGATGGCACCACCGGCGGGGATGAGGCGGGCAACTCCAGCTCCCACCAGGGCAGCCCGGAAAGCCGAGCGGCTGGCGAGCTGTCCCCCGGCCTCGATCACCCCATGTCGGAACTGTCCTCCGAAGAACCATTTCGCGGTGATCTGGGCCGCTGCCGCCACCACCAGCAACAACGCCGCTCCTAGGCCGAATCCGGGAACATCGACGTTGAGCAGAGCCACCACCGCGGCACCGAAATAGAGCGCAGCCGTCACTCCGGCAACGACGATGACCGTCCGGCGACGAAAACGCCGGGTCAAGGACCGACCGGCTCCTCCGCTGCTGTCACGTCATCTTCACCGGGGTCGCGGTCGAAAACGGCCCGGTACAAGGCCGCCCGCACCCCTGGGTCGGCCCCCGGGTTGCCCTGCATCCTTCTGATGATCATCAGCAGCCCCAAGCCCAGCGCCGCCAGCACTGCCGGGGCCGGCCGGCGAAAGATGGCCGCCACCACCGGGAGCGAACCCCAACCGATGAAACCGCCGATCCCGCCCCCAAACTTCCAACCGGCGACGGCCCAACCCCCGGGCCAGACAATGAGTGAAGGGTCGACCCCCACCAGCACCCCCGAAGACGGCGCCAGACCCCGGCCCGACCTCCCCCGCATGAAGACCGACCAATTGTGGCCAGCCACCACGGCTAGCCCTGAGACTGATACCACCGCCGGCCCCAGACCCATCTGTTTCATAGCGATCACCGGGATGAGGCCCTTGAGGCCGTCGAGCAGGGCGGCGGCCATCCCGGCGGGCAAGCCCACCACCTTGGTGAGGTTGCCGGCCCCCACGTTGCCTGTCCCCTCTTTACGAAGATCAACCCCGCAGAGCGTTCCGATCAGGAACGCGAACGGAACCGCCCCCAACAGGTAACACAACGCCGGTGCCAGCACCCAGCTAATCGGCTCAGGCATGGGGCAGAAAAGCTAACACCTAGCGAGCGGCCAGAAAGCGAACAACCACGTCCTGCACCGCCTCGGGGTCTTCGATTGTCATCATGTGACCTGCTCCTTCGATCACCGCCAGCTCCGCCCCCGAGATTGTCCCGGCAAGCTGGGCGGCGGCCGTAGCCGTCACCATACGGTCCTCGCTCCCAACAACCACCATGGTGGGAACGGTAATGAGGGCGGCGGAGGAGCCCCCGGCCTGGTATTGGTCGGAGGCCGCCAGATCAGGACCCAGGCTGGCCGCCAGCCCTCGCTGCAGCACCCTCCGCACAACTACGGCCGCCGAAGTGCCGGGATCGCTGCGCCCTCCCCGCCGGCCCCGAGGCCCGAACGACCAACCCACGACGAGCTCTACTGCGCGGCTCTCACCCGCCCTGGCCGCCTCGAGGAGTTGGGGATGTACAGGCATGAGCATGGCGGTGGCGATCAATATCAGCCGGTCGATCCGGTCCGGGTGAGAGGCGGCCAAATGGAGAGCGATCAGCCCTCCCAGGCTGTGACCCACCAGGGAGAAACGTTCGGCGCCCGCCGCGGCTGTGAAATCCGCCAGCCAGTCCGCAGCCGCTTCCACCGAGGTCAAAGGCGGGCCGGAACTGCGCCCATGACCGGGCAGGTCGGGAGCCAGGATCCGATGCCCATGGTGGGCGAGGTATCGGGCCAGGTGACGCCAGACGGTGTGGTCCATCCCGGCGCCGTGGACAAAGACGGTGGCGGGGGCGCCGGGTGTCGCCGTAGCTCCCCCGCTGTAGGCGAAGACTGTGTTCACCCCTGGCTGGCTCGCAGCGCCCGCTTGAGATCGGCGATGATGTCGCTCGGGTCCTCCAACCCGACGGAGAGGCGAACCAGCCCCTCGTCGATTCCGGCCGCTTCCAAGGCGGCGGCATCAAGTTGTTGGTGGGTGGTGGAGGCGGGGTGGATGATGAGGCTGCGGGCGTCGCCCAGATTGGCCAGGTGAGAGATAAGGCGGGTGGCTTCGATCAGCCGGGCACCGGCGGCTCTGCCTCCCTCCACCGCAAACGCCAGTACCGCTCCCGCTCCTTTGGGTAGGAGTCGCCGGCTGAGCTCGAAACCCGGGTCGTCGGGAAGCGACGGGTATCGCACCCACCGCACTTCGGGGGCTTCGAGCAAGAAACCCGCCACCGCCGCGGTATTGGCCAGGTGACGATCCATCCGGGCGGCCAAGGACTCCAGGCCCTCGAGGAGCCGAAAGGCGGTCTCCGGGCTCATGCAGGCGCCGAAGTCGCGCAGGCCCTCGGCCCGGGCCCGGGCAATGAAGGCGGCCGGGCCGAACTCGTCGGCGAAGACCACGTTGTGATAGGGGGGATACGGAGTGGTAAGGGTCTCGAACCGGCTCCCCCACTCGAACGTACCCCCGTCGACCAGGACTCCGCCGATGACGGTGCCGTGTCCAGAGATGAACTTGGTGGTGGAGTGGAGCACCAGATCGGCCCCGAACTCGACTGGCCGGCACAGATAAGGGGTGGCGAGAGTGTTGTCGATGAGCAAGGGAATCCCGCCGTGGTGGGCGACCGCGGCCACCTTCTCCAAGTCGAGGAGGTCCATGACGGGGTTGCCGATGATCTCTCCGAAGACGAGCCGGGTTTGATCGGTGATGGCGGCCCGGAACCCATCGAAATCGGAAGGGGCCACAAAGGTGGTGGTGATGCCGAAGCGGGGCAATGTGTGGCGGAAGAGATTGGCGGTTCCTCCGTACAAGGCCGACGACGAGACGATGTGCCCCCCACTGCCCATCAGGGTCATTACCGCCAGCACCAAAGCGGCCTGACCGCTGGCGGTGGCCACGGCTCCCACTCCGCCTTCCAGGGCAGCCATCCGCTCCTCGAAGGCCGCCACCGTCGGGTTGGAGATCCGCGAGTAGATGTGACCAGGCCGCTCCAGGTTGAAGAGGGAGGCGGCATGGTCGGTGTCCTCAAAGACGAACCCGGCTGAGAGGTAGATGGGGATGGTGCGAGCACCGGTGCGGGGGTCGGGTTCGACCCCGGCATGTACGGCCAGGGTCTCAAAACCGGGAAGGTCGGGTTCAACCACAGAGCTACTCCTCCTCGCTTTTTATCAGCGAAACCGGCCTTCCGAGGGCCGGTTTCGCTGATAAAAACCGGGAAAAGGGGCGGCTAAGGGCCAGAAGAGGGCGCCACCGTGACCGGGATCCCGTTGAGGACCGCGTTGCCGGAGAGAGGATCGATGGCCTGCGAATCGGTGAGGAGGTTGGTGTTGACGCCGGGATGGGCCGCCGCCACCGACAGCTGGACCCCAGCCTGGTCGTGACCCCACCCGTAGGGAATGGAGACCACCCCGGGAGCAATATCAGAAGTGACCTCGGCGATGATCTCGACCTTGCCCACATTGGAACTGACAGTGGCCCGCCCCCCGTCGGCCAGCCCCAGCCGGACGGCGTCATCGGGATTGATCAGCAGGGTGCATCGCTCCCTCCCTTTCATCAGCACTTCGACGTTGTGAAGCCAGGAATTGGCCGACCGGAGCTGGCGGCGGCCGATCAGGACCAGATCGGAAGAAGTGGAGGTCTCCACCGCCTCGAGCAGCCGGGGCAGATCCCCCACGATCGGCTCCGGCACCAGGTCGATCTCGCCGCTCGAGGTTGTCAAGAGCTGTTCCAGCCGGGGCTCGAGCGGCCCGAAGTCGATCCCGTGGGGTTGAGATTTGAGAACCTCGAGAGTGAGCCCCTCCGGGTTGGCGCCGAAGCCGTCGCCCCGGTGCCCGGTCCGCAACATCAGGTCGAGGAATCGCTCCGGCCAGGGTCCTGCCGAGACAAGAGCCATGATCTCTCCGGGATCCCTCCCGGCGATGGTGGATTCGGGGTCAGAGACCGCTTTTTGGATCTCTCCCATCAGCGCCATTTCCGCCAGCTGATCGGGGTCGGCTTCGGCTCCCATGCCCAGGGCGATGCCGGTGAGCCGGACCAGGATCTCGAACTCGGTCATCGCCCCGGTCTCGAAGACCGGGGAGGAGTAGGCCGAATAGTCCCGGACCGACAGCCCGGTGAAGGCCAGGTCATAGTGCGATCGCTCCAGGGCGGAGGGTGGTGGAAGGACCACATCGGCGCGGCGGCTGGTCTCATTTAGATAGGGGTCGACCGAGACCATGAAGTCGAGCTGGGCCAAGGCGGCGTCGAGGCGGGCGGAGTCGGGGGTGGTAAGAACCGGGTTGCCGGCCACGGTGATCAGAAATCGAACCTGCCCTTCACCTTCGGTTTCGATTTCGTCGGCCATGGTCGCCACCGGGAACTCGCCCAGTACCTCCCCCCACTGGCGCACGCGGCTGTGCCAGCGGCCGGTCTGGAATGGCCGGGACTTTCGCCGGGCGGGAAGGTGGGCGGCATAAGGGAACATGGCCCCTCCGGGCCGATCGAGGTTTCCGGTGAGGATGTTGAGCAGATCGACCGCCCAGGCAGCCAGGGTGCCAAAGGTGACGGTATGAGTCCCGATCCGTCCATAGACCGCAGCGGTGGGAGCAGTGGCGAGTTCGATGGCCAGGTCCCGGATCTGACCCGCTTCGACCCCGGTGAAGCCTGCCACCGCCTCGGGGAGGAACGGGGCCACCCAGGGTTCAGCTTTGCCGGCCGCCACCTGATCTCGGGCCAACCCCGCAGTCACGATGACGTTGGCCAGAGCCAGCAGCAGAGCGGCATCGGTCCCGGGACGGATGGGAATCCAGCGGTCGGCGTTGGCGGCGGACTTGGTCCGGCGGGGATCGACCACGACCACCTTTCCGCCCCGGGCTCGGATCTTCTCCATCCGCCCGGGGAAGTCGGGGGCGGTGCAGAGGCTCCCGTTGGACTCATAGGGGTTGGCGCCCAACATCAAGAGATAGTTGGTACGGTCGAGATCGGGAACGGGGATGTTGAGGGGGTGACCAAACATGAGCCCGGCGGCAACGTGTTTAGGCATCTGATCGACGGTGGAGGCGGTGAAGATGTTCTTGGTGCCGAGGGAGCGGATCAACCCCCGCACTCCGACGGTGTTGTCGAGCTGATGAACATTTGGATTACCGACGTAGATGGCGACAGCTTGACGCCCATACTGCCCGGTGACCTGCTCCCAGCGCTCCGCTACCAAGGCGAAGGCCTCCTCCCAGCTCGCCCGGCGATGACCCTCCGGCTCCCTGATTAGGGGGTGACGCAGGCGATCGGGGTCTTCGTGCAGTTGCTTCAGCGTCGACCCCTTGGGACAGATGAAGCCGGCGGAGAACGGGTTGGCGCGGTCGCCCCGGATTCGTTTGACCTTCCCGTCCACCACCTCGATCTCCAGACCACAGGTGGCTTCACAGAGTGGGCAGGTCCGGTAGGCGACACGCTCCATGGCAGGAGCGTAGTGAACGGTAGGTGATGCGTCACGGGCGGATCGAATACTCACCACTCAGCACCCACCACTCACCACACCTCCTTCCTCCCCCCAGCATTAACGTCCCAGATTGGAGGTTTGTCATGACAACCAAAATCACCTACGCCACGATGTCGGCCGACAACGACCAGCTGAACCGTTCTTACGACGAGGCGGTGGAGCGGGTAATGGGCACTCTCGGCCGTGATCACCCCTTTGTCGTCAACGGCGAGGAACGGTGGGGCGAGGGCCTCTACGAGGAACGGTCACCGATCGACTCCGACATCATCGTCGGCCGCTTTGCCCAGGGTACGGCCCAGGACGCCGACCAGGCCGTGGCGATAGCCAGCGGTTTTCAACCCGAATGGGCGGCGATGCCCTGGCAGGAGCGAGTATCCCTGATGTTGAGGGCGGCCGAGGTGATGGAGGAGCGCCAGTTCGACCTCGCCGCCTTGATGTCGATCGAAGTAGGAAAGAACCGGCTCGAAGCTTTGGGAGACGTCGCCGAGACCATCGAGTTTTTCCGCTACTACAGCAAGCAGATGGAAGAACACAACGGTTTCGTAATCGAATTGGGGAAGCTGTCACCCCAGGAGGAGAACCGGTCGGTGCTGAGACCCTATGGGGTTTGGGTAGTGATTTCGCCCTTCAATTTCCCCATGGCCCTAGCCGGGGGACCCTCCATCGCCGCCCTCCTCACCGGCAACACCGTGATCCTGAAACCATCCAACGCCGGAGCCCTCACCGGGCTGGAGTTCGCTCGGGTGCTGAGAGATGCTGGGATCCCCCCCGCCGCCTTTGCCGTCATTACCGGCAGCGGGTCGAAGGTGGGAGCGGCCCTGGTGGGGCACCCCGAGGTTGATGGCATCACCTTCACCGGCTCCTACGACGTGGGGATGGGGATCTACAAAGGCTTCGCCCGGGACTTCCCCAAACCCACCGTCTGTGAAATGGGCGGCAAGAACCCCGTGATCGTCACCGCTTCCGCCGATCTCGAAGTAGCCGCCGATGGAGTGATGCGGGCCGCTTTCGGCTTTAGCGGACAGAAATGTTCCGCCAACTCGCGGGTATATGTGGAACGGGCTGTCTACGACGACTTCGTCGATCGGCTGGTGGAACGAGCCGACGCCATCAAGGTAGGGAACCCGGTGGAGCCCGACGTCTACATGGGACCGGTGATCGACCCGGCAGCGGTGAAACGATTCCAGGAGGCGGTCACCGAGGTCAAGAACAGCGGAGGAGAAATTCTGGCCGGGGGGGAGACCCTCAACGAAGGTGACCTAGGCCGGGGCAATTTCGTCGAGCCGACGGTGGTAACCGCCCCCGAGGATTCCTGGATCTGGCGGAAAGAGTTGTTCCTTCCCTTGGTGGCGGTGACGGCGGTCGACTCCCTCGACGAGGCTCTGGCTCGTGCCAACGACACCGAGTTCGGGCTGACCGCCGGTTTGTTCGCCGGAACCCAGGAGGAGATCGACCGCTTCCTCGACAAGATCGAAGCTGGAGTGGTGTACGTCAACCGCCGGGCCGGGGCGACCACGGGGGCATGGCCCGACGTGCAGAGCTTCGGCGGGTGGAAAGGCTCGGGTACCTCGGGCACCGGCGGAGGCGGGCCTTGGTATCTGCGGCAATACATGCGTGAGCAGAGCCGCACCGTGGTGCACAACTGAGGGTTCTGGTCACCGGCGCCACCGGGACCCTGGGCCGGCGCCTGGTGGGCGTGTTGGCCCGGCGGGGACACGACGTGGTCGCCGCCACCTCTCGAGCCGAAGCGGAAGGGACCGTGGCCACCATTCGCTACATGACCGTCGACCTCAAGACTGGGGTCGGCCTGGAAGCAGCGCTCTCGGGGGTGGAAGCGGTGGTGCATTGCGGCTCCGACTTCCATCAGCCGGCCGAGGTGGATCTGGCCGGTCTGCAGCGGATGGACGACATCGCCGATCCGCTGGTCCACTTCCTGTTTCCGGGCATCGTCGGATGTGACCTGATCCCCACCCCCTATTACAAGGCCAAAACTGCCTGCGAGAACTACCTGACGGCCAGCGGGCGGCCCTGGACCATCCTCCGCGCCACCCAGTTCCACCAACTGATCTGGGCGTGGTACAGCGCCACAAGTCGAAACCCGTTTTTGTTCGTGCCCGCCGAGACTCGATACCAAGTGCTCGATCCGCTGCAGATGGCGGCCCAACTGGCCGAAGCCGCCGAAGCCGGACCCGGAGGGCGGTTGGCCGACTTGGGGGGACCGTTTGCCTACGAAGCGGCCGATCTCGCCCGATCGGTCTTGACGGCCATCGCCAGCCCGCGAAGAGTTGTGGCCTACAACCGCCCCGGGATCGTCGGTGCCGCCCTCCGCGCCGGTGCCAACCTCACTCCCAACCGGGGGGGAGGCGAGACCTGGAATGAGTTCTTGGCTCGCCGGATGGCAACGTAGAGACGGAAGACGGGAGACGGAAGACGGAAGGTTCGGAACTCGCCATCGGCAACTTCTCAGCGGGTTTGGCCGAACCAGATGCGGACCCCATCGGGGTCGTCGACGCCGAATACGGTGTCGCCCCAGGCTTCGATCTTGATTTCGCGGGTAACGGGGACTCCGCTGGCCATCAAGTGGTCGTGCCAGGCCTGAACGTCTTCCACGAAGAACCCCAACTCGACTCCCGTCGGCCGGGGCCAGGTGGTCCCGTTAGGGGGGCCCAACAGTTGAAGGGTCTCCCCGCCGGCGGCTTCTAACACGGCCCCCGAGCCGGTATCGCGCCTCCAGCCGGTAAGCCGACGGAAGCCGAGGACGTGCTCATAGAACTCGACCGCCCGGTCGAAGTTGCTCACCCGCAGTAGGCCCCGCAGCCCCTGGACTCGACCCGGCGCCCGCGACGGCGCCTCCCCGGTGATGACTTTGCGGGCTTCGGCCACGGTGAAACGGCCGGCGGTGACCTCGCGGCCCACCACGACTCCGGCCAGTTGGCGGGTTCCCACTCGCAGCTTGACCAGGGTGGAGAGGTCGCCCAGATCGCGCACCCCACCCGAGGCGATCACCGGTTCCTCCACGGTGCCGAGGGCGTCGGCCAGAACCGCGAATCCGGGAGGCTCGGTGAGGGCATCCCGACGGGCTTCCCCCACCAGAAAGGCCGCCGCTCCCGCCGATGACATCTCCACCAGCACTTCTTCGAGGTAGCGGCCGGAGTGTCCGGTCCATCCTCCCGTCACCACCTCACCATCGGGAAGTACGTCCACCGCTACCGCGATCTTCTCCGGGTAGTCGCGGCAGGCTTCCCAGACCATGTTCTGGTTCTCGATGGCGGCGGTGCCCATCACCACCCGCCAGGCACCTGCACTAACCATTCTCTCGATCTCTTGCTCGGAACGGACCCCTCCCGCCACCTGCACCGGGGTTTTCACCACTCGCAGGATCTCCTCCACCAACGACCGGTTGCGATAGTCGCGGCGAATAGCGGCGTCGAGATCGACCACGTGCAGATAGTCGACCCCGAGACGCTCCCAGGAAAGGCACCTTCCCACCGGATCGGCATCGAGGTGGATCACCTCGCGCAGATCACCATGGGTGAGCCGTACGGATCGCCCTTCCAGGATGTTGACCCTGGCGTACAGGTCCATCCCGCATTTTGCCCCATTCACCCGCCCGCGCGCCACCGTGCCTAGGAAAGACCCAAAGCCGCCTCGGCCGCCTCGAGTTGCTGGCCGCCTTTGCTCACCGGCGCCCAGAGGTCCCCGAAGCGCTGGAGCCGGTCCCAGAAGTTGGCCATGGTTACGTCTCCGTTCTTGATCGAGTCGATCTCGTCCCAAGTGATGGGGGCGGATATGGGGGCACCGGGGCGGGGACGGACCGAATAGACCGAGGCGATGGTCTGGCCCGAGGCGTTGCGGTTGTGATCGATGAAGACTTTCCCTCGACGCCTGGGGATGTCCCATTCCATGGTGAGGTCGTCGGGATTGGCGGCGGCCAGCAGACGGCCCACTCCCTCCACGAAGCGACGTACCCGCGTGAAGGTGTAGATGGGGTCGAGCGGGAGGTAAACGTGGAGGCCCCGGGCTCCGGACAGCTTCGGGTAGCCGCGCAACCCGAGGCGGTCGAGGGCCGAGCGGAGCAGTTGCCCGCCCGCCACCACCTGTTCCCAATGCGATCCTTCCGCCGGGTCGAAGTCGAAGATGGCGTAGTCGGGATGGTCGAGGCTCCCCGTCCGGGAGTGAAACGGATGGATCTCGATACAACCCATGTTGGCGAACCACATCAGCGACTCCCGGTCGGCAGCGAGAAGAAACGCGATCTCGCCTCCGTCGGAAGGGACCGGAGAGGTTTGCATCCACGAGGGCTGGTGCCCAGGTGCCCGCTTCTCATAAAAGGAGGGACCGCCGGCGCCATCCGGATATCGGGACATGGAGATGGGCCTTCCCGCCACGTGAGGCAGCAGCACCGGCGCCACCGAGGCGTAGTACTGGATCAGGTCGCCTTTGGTGTAGCCGTCGGGGAAGAACTGCTTGTCGAGGTTGGAAAGTTTGAGGGAGCGGGGACCGTCCACCCGGTAGTTGGGGCCGTCCTTTCGCACCGTCACCGGATCGGGGAAAGCCACCCGACCGGAGTCGACCCGTCGCCCCCCGGGAGGACGTTGCTGGCTGCGAACCAGGGT
This sequence comes from Acidimicrobiia bacterium, assembly GCA_035281425.1. Lineage (GTDB taxonomy): Bacteria > Actinomycetota > Acidimicrobiia > Spongiisociales > ZC4RG35 > JAICND01. Next base: position 3,401 of record DATEDX010000022.1, on the reverse strand, counting down.
TTCCTCCAACTCGGCTTGGATGGCGTCGTGGCTGGACTGTTCCCGGGCCTCGGAGATCACCACCATGGAGATACCCGCTGACTGCGCTGCTTCCACCAGGGGAGCGATGCGGAGCGTCCCCTCTCCGTATGGCAGATGGCGGATCTCGCCTGCAGGGCTGAAGAGGTTGTCGGTGAATTGGGTCTGGAGAGGGTCGATCATCCAACCGGGAAACGACTGTTTGATGAAGCCGATCACCGATGAGAAGGCTTCAGTGGAGGTCAAGGCGCCACCGGTTTGGGCGTGAACATGAGCCCAATCCACGATGGGGCGGACGAAGCTGAACTCGGAGGCGAGGGCGGCGATATCCCCCAGAGTGCCGAAATTGCGCTCGGCGCCACTGTTCTCCAGGCCGAGTCCCACCCCCTTGCCTTCGATCTTGGGGGCGATCCAGCCGATCCGCTCGTGGATCATCTCCATGAGTTGCTCGGCGGGACGCCCCCGGCTGGCGCCGAAGTGAGCGCAGATGATCCGGCTACCCAGCTCCCGGCCCAGCTTCATGGTGTGCTCCAAGGCGGCGACACACTGGCGGGCACGGTCCTCCTCCTCCACCGTCAGGACGGCAAAGTAGGGAGCGTGCACCGAGAGCCAGATTCCCCGCTCGGCGGCCAGCTGGCCGAAGCTCCGGCACCGCTTCTCCTTCCAGGGGAAGTCGGTGACAAAGGCCAGCTCATAGGCGGTGTGGCCCTTCTCCACGAGGTGGTCGAGAAAGGAAGCGTCCTCCGAGCCGTCACCGGGGGGAAGTCCGGAGATCCCAAAGCGGATCACCGGCGGAGAATATCGGAGGAGGGTCGAAAGCCCTCCACCGCTCCCATTTAAGGGCACCTCGCCGTTTGCAGGGACTAGTTCGCTCGCGCGTAGTCCTAACCATCCTCCGACTTCAGGGCCATCCCCGCCGAAAGAAACCTCATGAACGCTGCTTCGGTGATCCGGTTCCTGCCCGCTCTGGGGATGGTTTGGCGGGGGATGTGGAACCTTGCCTACGTCCCGGCCGCCGACGACTCCCCTGCAGAAGAAACCCCTCAGGCCGCCTAGCCCCCTCTCTCTTCGCGTCTAGAAAGCGGGCCCAGCCCGCTTTCTTCGCGTCGGAGGCAGAATCCAGTTGGTGAAGCGGTCCCTCGCCGCCGTGTTGTTGGTGATGGCTTGTGTGCCGCCCGCACCCGCCACCCTGGAGGAGTGGTGCTCGGAGCAGATGCCCGACCGCTGCGTCGAAGCGGTGCTGGTGTTGGAAGGAGCCGCCGAACTGGAGGACTGCATTCTGACCTCGCTCCCCGACCGCCCCCTGGCCAGCCAGTGCCAGTCCACACCGCCCAACACCAACACGACTATCCCTCGACCAGGCGAGGTAACGGCCGCACGGGATCTCGACGGCATCGAGACCCGCGTCGCGGAATTGCTCACAGAGGCCCGACCTCAAGGCGATCTCACGGTAGGGGTTGTCTTCGCTCAGGATCTGAGTGTTACCCAGGTGGAAGACCTCCTGGCGTCATTCGATGCGATTTGGATTTCAGCGTGGCGAAGCGACTACGCCTGCCTGATGGTGGGAGGGGAAGCCCGGGCAAGCCGCTTCGCTTTTCCCGATGGGGTGGAGCGGGCCGCCGCTGCCCGGGTCGCCGCCGACGCCGGAGGCACTGCCATCACCGGGCGTTTCCTCCTCGAGGCGATCTGGGAGGAAATGGAGGAGGCGGCCCGAGCCCTTCGTTCACCGGGGGTGCTGATCGAGGCGGTCCAGACCGGGATTCCTCTTGAGACCCTTCCCGAGCTGACGAGACATGAGCTGGTCAAGGTGACACGCCTCGCCCTCGACCCCGAATCGGCGGGTGATCTTCGTGAGGCGAAGCTTCCCGACGACTGCATTTCGTTCTGAGGGGAACCGTCCGGGGTCGGGGGCCGTCCTAGGGCCGTGCCGCTATCCCCCGCCGACGTCGAGGCGCGCCGCCAGCGATTCCTAGAGCTGGCCGACGAAACCTTTGAACCACTTCGGCGATATGTCCGCCGGCGAGTAGAGATCGACGTCGTCGACGATGTGGTGGCGGAGACCATGCTCACCCTGTGGCGGCGGCTGGAGGACATTCCTTCCCAGGGTGGACTGCCCTGGGCCTACGGGGTGGCCCGACGGCACATCGCCAACCATCGCCGCGCCAGCCGCCGGCATCTCAGTCTGGTGAGACGGGTCGAGGCCGAGCCGGCGCCCCCACCGGTGGGAGAAGCTCCCCTCAATTTTGAGCTCGACGCTGCCCTTGATCGCCTCCAAGCAGAGGAGCGGGAACTGCTCCGGCTCTGGGCCTGGGAAGAACTCGAGCCCCGAGAGATTGCAGTGGTGTTGGGGCTGACGGTCAATGCCGCCACCATCAGGCTGCACCGGGCCAAGAAGAAGCTGGCCCGGAATTTGGAAGAAGTGCGAAAGAATCAGCTCGCCACCGGACAGATACATCAGGTAAGCAGGAAGGAGTGACCGCGATGGACGACGACGAACTGCGCAAGCTGATGGCCGCGGCCGATCCGGCTTCTCCCTCCCGAGGAAAGGACCCGTTCGACCCCGAACGGGCACGAGCCCTGATGGAGGAAATCATGGCAACGCAAGTCGACCAACCCGTTAACACCCGGCCCCGGGTGCGAACCCTGACCGCAGTGGCCGCCGCTCTGGCGATGGTGGTGGGCGCTGCCGCCGTCTTCGGCAGCTTGGGAGCCTCGGGTGATCCGCTGGTCCTCACCAGTGGTGCCTCTGACCCCACCGCCAGTTGCCTTCCATTCGACGTGGAGACCCTCGCCGACATGAGCCCCGCCTTCGCCGGCACCGTCATCGAGTTGACCGACTCGGTGGCAACCCTCGAAGTGGATCGGTGGTACGCCGGTGAAGAGGCAGAGGTTGTGGAGATCCAGTACACCCCCGGCTTCGAAGCGCTTATCGGGACACCCACCCTCGAGGTTGGCCAGCGCTACCTGATCACCGCGGCCAACGGCGTGGTGAACGGTTGTGGCTACAGCGGCCTCGCCACCCCGGAGTTCGAAGCCGCCTTTGAGCAGGCCTTCGCCTCCTGATCCCCACCGACTTCGCGGCGAGAGCGGGCCACGGCCCGCTTTCGTTGCGCCAGAACCGTTGGGGGCATGCGGAGGGGGCAAGTCGCCCCTACTGTCCAAAGGCTCCTTGCCCCCAGCGCCCCGCTCCCCACACTGGATATGTCGTATGCCCCGGTCCTGGGTTACAGCAATGATTTCGCGCTCTGCCCGAGGTCCGGTTCGTGGCCCCATGGATGGTCCTCAGTAACATCAGCCAGGGTCCGTAGCTCAATCGGCAGAGCAGGGGACTTTTAATCCCAAGGTTGAGGGTTCGATTCCCTCCGGGCCCACCGGGGAACACC
>DATEDX010000021.1:0-12000 GCA_035281425.1 Acidimicrobiia bacterium | reverse complement strand
AAAGAGAAGGAGACAGCTGCCAGCCGGGGTCGGGTGATGAGGATTCGCCCGAGCTGATTCTTTGGCGGCTAGGCCCCGCTCTCGTGTTCGTTGGTGTACCAGCCCCGAATGCGGGGCCAGCATGCCAAAGGTCGTTGCGGGCGGGGCTGACCCGCCAGAGAATCCGGAACGGCACCTACCCCCACTTCAGGCTCGCAAGCTGATACCTCATTAGCGCCGGGACTTCTCACTTGCTTCGCTGCCATCCCGCTGAGATCCAAGTCCTCACCTGCCAACACCATGGACGCAGCAAGACCCGGGAACCCCGGCTCGACCCCGGTTTAGCGAAGTCGCCACTGGCTAGCCTGGCGCCAACTTCATGTTCAGGAGCGCCAACAGCATGCCCACCCACGCCGAACTTCTCACCCGTCATCGCGCCGTTCTCCCCAGGTGGCTGGCGCTCTATTACGAACAGCCCATCGCTTTGGTCGACGGCGAGGGCCGGCGGGTCCGCGATGCCGAAGGCAACGAGTACCTCGACTTCTTCGGCGGAATCCTCACCACCATGACCGGCTACAAGGTGGCCGAGGTGGTAGAGGCGATCAAAGCCCAGGCGGAGCGGATGCTGCACAGCTCAACCCTCTACCTCATCGAGAACCAGATCATCCTGGCGGAGAAGATCGCCGAGCTGTCGGGGATTCCCGACCCCAAGGTTTTCTTCACCAACTCCGGGACCGAGGCCAACGACGCCGCCCTGATGATCGCCACCCAGTACCGGCGCTCCAACCAGGTGCTCGCACTGCGCGGCTCCTACCACGGGCGCAGCCACTCCACCGTTGCCATCACCGGGAACCGTTCCTGGTCGGCTACCAGCCTCTCCCCCTTCAACGTGACGTATATCCACGGCGGCTACCGGCTGCGCAGCCCCTTCCGGGGGCTGGCCGACCACGACTACATCGCTGCCTGCCGGACCGATCTGGAGAACCTGCTCGAAGTGGCCACCGCCGGTGACGTGGCTTGCCTGATCGCCGAGCCGATACAGGGCGTGGGAGGCTTCATCACCCCTCCCGACGGCCTGCTCAGCGCTCTGAAGGAAATCTGTGACCGCCACGGCATCCTCTTCATCACCGACGAGGTTCAGACCGGTTGGGGTCGCACCGGAGAAAACTTCTGGGGATACCAGGCTCACGACCTCACCCCCGACTTCCTCACCTTTGCCAAGGGCCTCGGCAACGGGATGGCCTTGGCGGGAGTGGTAGGGCGGGCCGAGCTGATGGACTCGTTACCCGCCAACTCCATCTCCACCTTCGGTGGCAATCCTCTTTCCACCGCCGCCGGTCTCGCCAACCTCGACTACCTGTTGAGCCACGATCTCCAAACCAATGCCTACAAAGTCGGCAACCGGCTCAAGGCCAACCTTGATCACCTGGCCGACGAGGTCGAGATCGTTGCCGAGGTTCGAGGAAAGGGCCTCATGCTCGGGGTGGAACTGGTCAAGCCCGGTGGGCTCGATCCCGATCCCGCCGCTGCCGCCGCCATCATGGAGGAGGCCCGCACGGAAGGACTCCTGATCGGCAAAGGCGGCCTCTACGGCAACACCCTCCGCATCGCCCCACCCCTCTCCCTCACCGAAGAAGAGGCCGACGAGGGCTACGAGAAGCTGGCCCGGGCGGTGATGCGGATAACCGGTTAGAGGCGGCTTTGCGTACCGTCGTCGCCCTCAGGCGGCGCGCCCGCCCATCACCCAACAGGCGTGGGCGGGGAACGACATGGTGACGGTGTCGCCCACCTCGGGCAGCTTGAGCAGCCGCTCGTTGAAGAGGTCGGCGGTGAGCATGCCGGTTGGGGTGTCGAGCCTGACCCGCACTATCGCCCCGAGAAAGTTGATCGATTCCACTACCCCGCTGATCTGGTTCTCCTCGTGCTCCCCCAACTCCAGCTCTTCAGGTCGCACCATCAGGGTGACCGGCTCTCCCGCCACCCCCTCTACTTCCGAGGTGGTGCGCAGGGTGGTGGAGCCGGCGGTCACCGTGCCCGTGGCCGGATCGAGCAGTTGGCCCTCGATCCGGTTGAGCTTGCCCACAAACGAGGCCACGAAGGCGGTAGCCGGGTAGTTGTAGATCTGGAAGGGGGGGCCGACTTGTTCCATGGCGCCTTTGCTCATCACCACCACTCGGTCGGAAAGGGCCATGGCCTCCTCCTGGTCGTGGGTCACGTAGATGGTGGTGATGTTGAGTTGCCGCTGGATCCGCTTGATCTCGTTACGGAGCTCATCACGGATCTTGGCGTCAAGAGCCGACAGGGGCTCGTCCAGCAACAAGACCTGGGGGCTGATGGCCAGAGCCCGGGCCAGCGCCACCCGCTGCTGCTGACCTCCGGAGAGCTCGTGCGGATAGCTGTTGCCTTTATCGGGTAGGTGGATCAACTCCAATAACTCATCGGCCTTTTGTTTGATCTCCTCCCGCGGCAGTTTTCGCAGTCTGAGCCCGAAACCGATGTTCTGGCTGACCGTCATGTTGGGAAAGAGGGCGTAAGCCTGGAAGACCATGCCCACATTTCGGTCGTTGGGGCGAACGTTGGTGATGTCTTCGCTGTCCAGCACGATCCGGCCCGAGGTGGGCCGCTCGAAGCCGGCGATCATTCGCAAGGTGGTGGTCTTGCCACAGCCGGAAGGGCCCAGGAAAGAGACGAATTCGCCGGCCTCGACCTCCAGGTCGAAATCGCGCACGGCCCAGGTCCCGCCGAACTCTTTGTCAACATGCTCGATGTTCAGAAAACCCATCACGCTCCTCAGACAGGGGTACGGCGGAATCGACGAAAACTACCGGGTTGGAGCCGGGCCAGGTAGGCAATCATCCCCATCGCCCCCCAGGTGAGGGCGAACGCCAGGATGGTCAAAGCTGCCGGCTCGGCCACAAAGTTGCGAACCAGGTTCGACATGTACACGGGGAAGGTGAACTGAGCCATGTAGAGAGCGATGGTGAGCTCACCTACCACGATGGCAAACGTCAACAACGCCCCCGACAGCAAAGCCACCCGGAGGTTGGGGAAGATCACCCTCCAGACGATGGTGGGCCAGGAGGCACCGAGGCTCTGGGCGGCTTCAGTGAGGGTGCGGACATTGATGGCCCGCAGGCCATTGTCCACCGCCCGATACATATAAGGGAAGGAGAGGGCCGCATAAGCACAGATCAGAACCACCCGGCTGGAGCCGTAGGTCCGAAGGAGTAAAAGTGGGGGCCCGCTGTACATACGGATCAGCCCGAAGACCAGCACCACGGCGGGAATCACGAACGGCAGCAGGGTGATGAACTCCACCAAAGAACGCAGCCGGGGCAGCTTGAGGGTCACCCAGTAGGCGGTGGGAACGATGACAAGCAGGGAAAGCCCGATGGTGGCGACGGCATTGATGGCTGACTCGGAGAAGGTCCGGATGAACTGGGGGTCGGTGAGGATGCGACGAAATGCCTCGAAGCTGAACACCCCTCCGATCGCCCGAAAGGCACGTTCGCCGGTAGCAATCAGGGGAATCAAGAAGTAGGCCATCCCCCCCAAGAGGATGAGCCAGGCAAGCAGCCGGCTGCCCCAGCCCACCCGGCCTTCCCCAGCGGCGGTGGCCGGTGGTGGCGGCGCCTCAATGGCGATCGGGGGGGCGGCCACTGTCATCCCAGCCACCTTTCCGCCCGCCGTTGCAGGACCGTGTAGATGGTGATGGAGAGGGCCATGATCACCACCATTCCCATGGCCACCGCGTAGCCCAGGCCCTGATTCTGGAGGACGTCCCCGGAGATCTGGGCACCGATGAGGATGGTGGCGAGGCGAAGGGTTCCCCCGGTGAGGGCATAGGCGGTGGCGTGGGCCCCGAAGGCGTTGCCGAAGAGAAGGATGATGGTGCCGAGGATCGAGGGCATCAGCACCGGCAAGGCCACGTGCCGCCAGTACTGCCAGGAGTTGCCCCCCAAGTTCTCGGCGGCCTCTCGCCACTCGGGTTTGAGGCCCTCTAGGGCCGGGGTGATGGTCAAGATCATCAGTGGGAACTGGAAGTACATGTATACGACCGATAGCCCCCAGAAGTTGTAGAGGGAGAACCCCGAGCGGTAGAGGTCGACGCCGAAGAATCCGAACAGAGCCGTGATCAGGCCGATCCGGCCCAAAGTGAAGATAAAGGCTGCTGCCAGAGGAACCCCGGCGAAGTTGGAGGCCACCCCGGAGAAGGTGGTGAGAAGGGAACGGAATATCCGGGGCAGCCCGCCGTAGATCACCGCCCAAGCCAAGAGAAACCCGAACAAGCCCCCGACCAGGGCGGTCACCAGGCTGATCCGCACCGACAACCCGTAGGACTGCAGCACCTGGGTATCGGTCAACTGCTTGAAGTTGTCGAGAGTGAAGCCACCTTCGTTGCTCTGAAAACTCCGGTAGGCAAGGATGACGGCCGGCCCCAGCAGGAAGGCACCGGAGAAGATCAGAAAGGGAAGGATGCCGAGCCAGGCCATCGACCGGCGCCGCCGCCAGAAGGTGGGGGGGCGTGGCGCCCCCCCGACCTTCAACTCTTCACCCACGGAGACCGCCACTCAGCCTCCGATATTGACCCCAACGACGGAGTCCCACTGGGTGGTGATGGCCTCGCTGGCGGCTTCGATCTGCTCGAGGGTGGGGAAGACGGCCCCTTCCACATCGGGCAGGGCATCGAGTCGCTCCTGGGGAACTACTCCTCGTTCGACCATGTCCTCATAGCGGATCGGGTGGCAGTAACCCTCCAACCAGAGGTTCTGGCCCTCGTCGGAGTAAAGGAATTCCATCCACAACTTGGCGGCGCTGGGCTGGGGGGCGTAGGCACTGATGCCCTGTACGTAAACCCCGGCGTAGCGGCCGCTGGCCGGCACCACCACTTCGATGGCGGCAATGTCGGCGTTCTGGTCGCGGTTGGAGAGCCCGTTGTAGGTCCAGCGGATGGTGACGGGGGTCTCACCCGAGGCAACGGTGCCCGATTCGGCAATGACCGGGACCAGGTTGCCGGCGTCAGCGACCTGGGCCCAGAACTCGAGACCCGCCTGAGCTGCCCCAGCAGGATCGTCGAGGCTGCCGCCCGTGGCGAGGCCGGCGGCCAGCACGCTTTGCACGGCTTGGGCCGAGACCCGGGGATCCCCGGCGAGGGCAATCTGGCCGTTGTAGTCCGGGTTGAGAAGATCAGCCCAGTCCTGAGGAACCGTCTCGACGACGTCGGTGTTGACCTCGAAGGCCAGCACCCCGTAATAGTCGCCGTACCAGTACCCCTCCGGATCCTTGGCATCTTCAGGGATGGTGTCCCAGGTCAGGACCTGGTAGGGCTGCAGCAGGCCTTCTTCCTTGGCGGTGGGGGCAAAGCCCAGCCCAATGTCGACTACATCGGGAGCGGCCGGACCCGGGTTGTCTTTGTTCGCCCGGATCGCTTCCAACTCGTCGGCGGAGCCGGCGTCGGGCGCCAGACCGTTGTAGGTCAGACCGTATTTCTCCACGAAGCGATCAATCACTCCGCCGTAGTTGCACCAATCGCGGGGAAGAGCAATGGTGTTGATGGTTCCTTCGGCTTGGGCCGCGGTCACCAGTTCCTGGAGTTCGGGGGGTATCTCCTCGCCGGTGCCGCCGGTGGTGGTGGTGCCGCCACCACCACAAGCAGAGAGGACCATTCCTATGGCAGCGACAAGCAGGGTTAGCTTTTTCAAACGTGTGCCTCCTTAGAGCACGGGTGAGGGAAAGTTAACGGTTGGAAAACCACCCTGCGATGTCCGAGGGGTTACTTGTGGGAGAACCTGGGGGAACGGTCCTGGCTCCGGGTGGTACGGGCGGGGTGGTAAAGGAGCAGCTCGGAGCTGATAGCTTCCCGTAGTGACCGAATTCACCCACTGGCGCCCTCACCCCTGGCATGGGCTCATCGCCGGCCCCGAGCCGCCGGCCGTAATCAGCGCCTACGTGGAGATCACCCCCTTCGACGTGATCAAATACGAGGTCGACAAGCCCACCGGTTACCTCAAGGTCGACCGCCCCCAGCAGACTTCCTCGTCACCACCCACCCTCTATGGGTTCATCCCTCGCACCTACTGCGCCGAACAAGTAGCCGCCCTCACCCCGGGGGCCGAGCGAGGTGACGGCGATCCCCTGGACGTATGTGTGATCTCGGAACGCCCCATCGACCGGGCCGACATCATCCTCACCGCCCGGGTGGTGGGTGGTTTGCAGATGCTCGATCACGGGGAAGCGGACGACAAGATCATCGCCGTCCTTCTCAAGGACCCGGTCTGGGGGGAAGTGGAGGAGTTGGAGGAACTCCCGGTGGCCCTCATCGACCGTCTTGCCCACTATTTCGAAACCTACAAGTTGCGTCCCGGCGAGCCCGCCACCTCCATCATCTCCCGTCGCTACGGCAAGGTGCATGCCCACGCGGTGGTGTCCGCCTCGCTGGGCGACTACCAGGCCCACTTCTCGGCTTGAGCGACTAGGTTCGGGCTGGCAGCAGAGGAGGTTTCTATGGCGATCTTGATCAGCAACGGCACCGTCATCACCCACGCCGGCAGTCAAAACGCCGACGTGCTGGTGGAGGGCGAGAAGGTAGTAGCCATCACCGCCCCGGGCAGGGCTCCCGAGGCCGGCCAAGTCCTCGACGCTTCCGGCAAATACGTCATCCCCGGCGGGATCGACGTTCACACCCACATGGAGCTCCCCTTCGGAGGCACGTTCGCCTCCGACACCTTCGAGACCGGCACCCGGGCAGCCGCCTGGGGCGGCACCACCACCATCATCGACTTCGCAGTACAGACCAAAGGTCAGGGTCTGATGGACGGCTTCGAGGCTTGGATGGGGAAGGCGGAAGGTAACTGCGCCATCGACTATGGCTTTCATCTCATCGTGGGTGACGTCAACGAACAGTCGCTCAAGGAGATGGATGTCGCCCTGGGCGAGGGTGTTACCTCTTTCAAGATGTTTATGGCCTACCCGGGGGTGTTCTACTCCACCGACGGCGAGATCTTCCAGGCGATGCAGAAGGCAGCCGAAAACGGCGCCACCATCATGATGCACGCCGAAAACGGGATCGCCATCGACGTTCTCATTGCCCAGGCCCTGGCCCGGGGCGAGACCGATCCCCTCTACCACGGCATCGTTCGCCGTTCGATCCTCGAAGGAGAGGCCACCCACCGGGCGATCAAGCTGGCCGAGCTGGCCGGCTGCCCTGTGTACATCGTTCACATGTCGGCCTTGGAGGCGCTGGCCGAGGTCACCGCGGCTCGCGACGAGGGCCTCAACGTCTTCGCCGAGACCTGCCCCCAATACCTGTTCCTCGACCTCGATGATCTAGGCAACGGGTTCGAAGGAGCCAAGTTCGTGTGTTCGCCCCCCTTGCGCGACCGGGCCGAGGGCCATCAGGAAGCGCTCTGGTCGGGACTGGCGACCAATGACCTTCAGGTGGTCTCCACCGACCACTGCCCGTTCTGTTTTGAGGATCACCCCGAGCTGGGCCGGCAAAAGCGGCTGGGAGAAGGAGACTTTTCCAAGATTCCCAATGGGTTGCCCGGAGTCGAGCACCGGATGGAGTTGATCTACCACGGGGCGGTGGCCGAAGAGCGGCTGTCGCTGGAGCGCTGGGTGGAGGTGACCGCCACCACCCCCGCCCGGATGTTCGGCCTCTACCCCCAAAAGGGCACCATCGCCGTGGGATCGGACGCCGATATCGTGATCTTCGATCCCAACACCCCCCATGTGCTGTCGGCGGCGAGCCACCACATGCGTACCGACTACTCGTGTTACGAAGGGATGGAGCTGGCGGGGAGCGTCGATACCGTGCTCTCCCGCGGCAAAGTCATCATCAGCGGGGGCGAATATCACGGCCGCCCCGGCGACGGCCGCTACCTCCGTCGCGACCTCAACCAGTACCTGGTGTAACCGCCCCCCCCACCGGAAACCTAATGCTATAGCCGTGCTCTACTACCCAAGATTGCATTAAGAAGGAAAGGAAACGTCATGATCAACCACTGGATCGACGGCAAACCCTGGGAGCAGCCCCCGACCCGAACCGGGCCTGTCTACGACCCCGCCACCGGCACACAACAAGATGAGGTCGCTCTCGCTTCGGTGGACGAGGTGGACGCCGCCGTCGCCGCCGCGGTGGCGGCGTTTCCCAGCTGGCGGGACACCCCCGTTACCCGGCGCCAGAACGTGATGTTCGCCTTCCGGGAACTGGTGGTGAACCACCGCGAGGACATCGCCAAGATCATCACCCGCGAGCACGGCAAGACCGTCCCCGATGCCGTCGGCGAAGTGCAGCGCGGCCTGGAGGTGGTCGAGTTCGCCTGCAACGTGTCTCACCTGGTCAAAGGGGAGTACTCCGAACAGGTGTCGACCGGGGTGGACACCTTCACAATGCGACAGCCCCTGGGGGTGGTGGCCGGCATCACTCCCTTCAACTTCCCGGCCATGGTTCCCATGTGGATGTACCCCCTGGCCATCGCCTGCGGAAACACTTTCGTGTTGAAGCCCTCAGAGAAAGACCCATCAGCCTCCATGTTCTGCGCCGAGCTGCTGGTCGAAGCCGGTCTCCCCCCCGGGGTCTTCAACATCGTCCACGGCGACAAGGTGGCGGTAGATCGCATCCTCGAACATCCCGACATCGCCGCCGTCTCCTTCGTCGGTTCGACCCCTATCGCCCGCTACATCTACGAGACCGGCACCAAGGCCGGGAAGCGAGTCCAAGCCTTGGGAGGTGCCAAGAACCACATGATCGTGCTCCCCGATGCCGACATGGAATTGGCCGCCGACGCCGCCGTCTCCGCCGGTTACGGCTCCGCAGGGGAACGCTGCATGGCGATTTCGGTGGTGGTCACGGTTGGTGACGCCGCCGACCGTCTCCTCCCGGCGGTGACCGCTCGCATCGCCAAGCTCCGCACCGGACCCGGAATGGATCCCGACAGCGAGATGGGACCGCTGGTGACCCCGGAACACCGGGACAAAGTCGTGGGCTTCATCGAGCAAGGCGTGGCCGCAGGGGCCGACCTCGTCGTGGACGGCAGGGGATACGCGCCCGAGGGCTTCGAGGACGGTTTCTACGTCGCCCCCACTCTCTTCGACCGGGTTGAGCCCGACATGGAGATCTATCAGCACGAGATCTTCGGGCCGGTCTTGTCGGTGGTCCGGGTCGACCACTTCCAGGAAGCCATCGACCTCATCAACGCCAATCCCTACGGGAACGGCACCGCGGTATTCACCAACGACGGCGGGGCCGCCCGCAAATTCCAAAGTGAGATTCAGGTGGGGATGGTGGGGGTCAACATTCCCATTCCGGTGCCCCTCGCCTTCTATTCGTTCGGTGGCTGGAAGTCCTCCATCTTCGGGAGCAACGCCATCTATGGGCCGGAAGGGATTCGCTTCTACACAAAGCAGAAAGTGGTCATCTCCCGCTGGCCCGACCCCATCTACCGCGGCGTCGACCTCGGGTTCCCCCAACACGGCACCCCCACCCCGCAAACCTAATGCAATAGCAGTGCTCTACTACCCAAGATTGCATTACGTTTCTTGGTGACCACTCAGGTTTGGTGACGAGCCTCTAGAAACGCGGGCCAGCTTCCCTCAAGATGCAGGCCATGATGACTAAACCGGAGACCGCCGCCACCGATCTGGCTGGCCGTCAGGGGGGCTATCTCACCCGTCGCCAGGCTCTCGCCTGCGGGATGACAGAGAATGTCATTCGCCAACGCGTCCGTAGCCGTCGATGGCGCCGGGTTAAACCAGGCCTCTACCAGCTGGCCGGGTTTTTGCCGAGCTTACGGGGCACGCTGCTGGCCGCGACCGCGGTCTTGGGCGCCGTTGTTTCCCACGAGTCCGCGGCCGAACTTCACAACCTTCCGGGTGTCACCCGCGGCCTCAGGGTGGTGACGGTGCGGGTACGCACCACCAATCGCTTCCCAGACGTCATCGTCCACCAATCGACCGACCTCACCGATCGAAGGGTGATCGAGATCGAGGAGCTGCCCACGACCGACGTGGTCCGCACCATCGTCGACCTCTGCCCAGTGCTGCGACCGGGGGAGATCGGGCGCATTATCGATCGGGTGGTGATCGAAGGCCGGACCACGATTGAGGAGATCGCCGCCGAGTGCGAACTCCTCGCCCGCCACGGCAAGCCCGGCATCAAAGTGGCGCGGGCCGCCCTCGAGCCTCGACTCGGTGAGACCCTGATCGGCGAAAGCGAAATCGAAGCCCTGGCCCTCCGACTCCTCGGCGCCTGGGGCTTCCCAGAACCCCGCCTGCAATACCCGCTTCCCTGGCGTTCGCCGAGGAAGGGCCGGGTCGACTTCGCCTATCCACACGTCAAACTCATCATCGAGATCGACGGCCGCGCCTGGCACTCCACCCTCGAGGCCTTCGAGAGCGACCGCATGCGTGACAACCATGCCCAGCTGGCCGGCTGGCGAGTGCTCCGCATCACCTACCGGATGATGATCGACCGCCCCGGTGAGGTTCGCGAGATGATCCGGCAGGCCCTCTCCGGGATGCCCGTCCAAATCTGAATGCAGGAATGGGGCTCAGAGCACGGCTATTGCATTAGGTTTCGGGGGTGGAGTTTGGTGTAGTCCTGCAGACCAACCCGCCCTCTAGCCGGGTGATCGAACTGGCCCAGCGGGCTGAGCAGCTCGGCTTCGATTACGTGTGGACGTTCGACTCCCATGTCCTCTGGGAGGAGCCGTTCGTCATCTTTTCCCAGATCCTGGCCAACACTGAGCGGGTCACCGTCGGACCGATGGTCACCAACCCCGGCACCCGCGATTGGACGGTGCTCGCCTCCCTCTTTGCCACCCTGAACGAGATGTACGGGCCTCGTACCGTGTGCGGGATCGGCCGGGGCGACTCCGCCCTCCGTTATATAGGCCGCCCCCCGGCCACTCTGGAGACAACCGCTCAAGCCACCAAAGTCATCAAAGAACTGGTCGCCGGCCGGACGGTTGAATATCAGGGCAAGGAATTGCGGATCCCCTGGATCGAGAATGGCTGGGAGCTGCCGGTGTGGATGGCCGCCTATGGTCCGAAAGCCCTTGCCTCCACCGGCACTCACTACGACGGTTACATCCTGCAGCTGGCCGATCCCCAGATCACCGCTTGGACCTCCACCGCCGTCCGGGAGGCGGCCAGCCAGGCCGGTCGCGACCCCGAGCAACTCACGGTCTGTGTGGCGGCGCCGGCCTACGTCGGCACCGACCTCGACCATCAGCGCGACCAGGTGCGCTGGTTCGGGGGCATGGTCGGTAATCACGTGGCCGACCTGGTGGCGCGCTATGGCGAAGACCAGGCCACCGTCCCCAAGGCCCTCACCGACTACATCAAGGCTCGGGCCGGCTATGACTACGACCACCACGGGAAGGCGGGTAACCCCAGCACCGACTTCGTTCCCGACGATGTCATCGATCGGTTCTGTCTGCTCGGACCCGCCGAGCTCCACCTCAATCGACTGCGGGAGCTGACCGGGCTGGGAGTCAACCAATTCGCCATCTACCTGATGCACGACCAGATGGAAGAGACCCTCGAGGCCTATGGCACCGAGATCATCCCCCTCATCAACTAGAAGGCGTGAACGGCGCCTATCGGGCCAGGAATTTGCCCACCATCTCGATATGGAAGGTCTGGGGAAAGAGGTCGAGAGGCTGTACCCACTCGAGGTGGTAGCCCGAACCCTCAAGTGACGCGGCATCGCGGGCGAAGGAGGCGGGATCGCAGCTGACGTAGGCGATAGCCCGGGGGGCACCGCCTACCAAGACCTCTACGGCCGCCATCCCCAGTCCGGTGCGGGGAGGATCGACCACGGCCACGTCCCAGTGGGGCGGCAAACCCTCGACCCGCTCCAGGCGCCCGGCCACGACCTTGGCATCGGTGTTGAAGACGAGGTCGCTCACCGCTACCGGATCCGACTCCACCGCCACCGTTTCTAAACCCGCACCCACCGTGGCTGCGAAGAGTCCGCCGCCGGCATAACCGTCCAGCAGCACCTCGCCCTCTTGCGGC
>DATEDX010000020.1:0-42607 GCA_035281425.1 Acidimicrobiia bacterium | reverse complement strand
TCGCCCTTCTGGGAGCAATCGAGTCGCTCCTCTGCGCGGTGGTGGCCGATGGCATGACCGGGTCCCGCCACGACCCAGACTCCGAGTTGTTGGGGCTGGGGTTGGGCAACATCGTCGTTCCTTTCTTCGGTGGCTTCGCCGCCACCGGAGCCATTGCCCGCACCGCCACGGGGATCCGGGCGGGGGGTCGCACTCCGGTGACCTCGATCATCCACTCCCTCTTCCTGCTGGTGGCGGTGCTGGCCCTCGCTCCCCTACTGGGGTACATACCGATGGCGGCAATGGCGGGCCTGTTGCTGGTGGTGGCCTGGAACATGGCCGACGTCGGCCACTTCCTCCGCATGTTCCGGATCGCCCCCCGGAGTGACATCACCGTCCTCTTGGTCTGCTTTCTCCTCACCGTCCTCTTCGACATGGTCATCGCCGTGGCGGTGGGGGTGGTGCTGGCCGCCCTCCTCTTCATGCGGCGGATGGTGGAGATCTCCGGCGCCACTCTGATCGGCGGCCCTCAGGGCCACACCGCCCAGGGGCTACCCCCCGGGGTCATCTTCTACGACATCGGGGGGCCGCTCTTCTTTGGAGCCGCCGAGAAGGCGTTGGGGGCCCTCACCACCGTCACCGGAGGGGTCCACACCGTCATCATCGACCTGGAGGACGTACCGGCTATCGACGCCACCGGGCTGGTAGCCCTCGAATCCACCATCGCCAACCTCAACGGTCATGGGATCAAGGTGGTGCTGACCGGGGTCCAGACCCAGCCCCGCCGCGCCCTGGAACGGGCCGGATGGTCGGATCGGCCCGGCCAACTAGAGATCACAGAGAGCGTCGGCGACACCATCGAACAAGCCATCGCCGGCTTCAAGCCGCAGTGAGCCGCGGAAAAATTGACCTCACCCCCCCGACGACAGGTGCGGCTTAGACCGTTCCTACCGCTTCGACCACCTGGAGCACGGCCAGGAAGTGGACGACGCTGGCCACCACCACGAAGACATGAAACACTTCGTGGTAAGAGAAGATGCGGGGGGCCAGCACCGGGCGGCGGCGGACAAAAGCCGCCAGCGCACCGAGGTAGACAACGCTTCCAGACAGGGTGAGAGCGGCGGCGGTGGGCTGCATCTCCACCAGCATCCTGGCCACGGGGACCAGGGCAAAGCCACCCAGGACCATCTGCAGGGCCAGCGACCACCGCTTCCGGGTCCGGGGCCAGAACTCCTTCATCGCTCCCATGCCGGCCAGTCCCCAGAGCAGCAGCAGCCCGGTGAGAAGCCACCATCCGGAAAGCATCATCACCAGGAGGGGGGTGGCGGTCCCGGCCACCAAGACGTAAATCAAGGTGTGGTCCAGCTTCTGCCAGCGTGCCTTCCATACCGAGTTCCAAGGAACGCTGTGGTAGAGGCTGCTGGTCGTGTAGAGCGCCACCAGTGAAAGCCCGTAGACGGCTAGTGCCCCCCGCACCGTGACCGATCCGCCCCTGGTGAGGAGAAAGACCAGGCCTACGATCGACACCCCCGCGGCCGAGCCGTGGAGGACACCTCGAATCGGGTTCTGCATCTTTCCCCACGACACCCTCTGCACCCCAAAGACTCTACCGCCCGACCCCGGGAACTCCGACGTTAAAGCTGACTAGAGGTCTTTGCTCCAGGGGGTGTATGGGGTGGGCACGAGCGTCCTTTCGGTGATCTCCCCCACCAACTCACCATGTTGGGCGGCGGTGACGCGCTTGATCTCTTTCCATTCAGCATCCGCCAGGAATTCCCTCCAAGCGGAGCGCATGGTGTCTTCATCGTCCCACTCCAAGAGATACACGAACTCGGTTCGGTCGGGTCCGGGCGACTCCCAGAAGCCCAATACGCGGAAGCCGTAACGGCCCATGATCCGCCAGGCATGGTCGCGGAACCGGGCGTGGAAGGCGGCTTTGTTGTGCTCGAAGATCTCATAGATCCGCAGTTGATGGATCATGTTGCCGTTGTGCCCGAGGGCGTCAACCCAGCCGCGCCCGGCGGGCGGCCTCGACCCCGTTAAGCAGTTCACGGGCCTGCTCGACCAGGCCCCGGGCCTGCTCGATCAGCCGCTGATAGGTGGCGAGGTCACGGTCGGCGAGGGCCTGATCGGCCAGGTTGAACAGCTCCGAGGCCTGTTGCAGCAGTTCGGCGGCGTCTTCCCCGGTGGGAGGGGGCGGTTCGCCGTCTCCGCCACCGGTACCGAAGATGAGGTCGAGGGTGGAGGCAAGATTGGGACCCCACTCGATTCGTTCGCCGTAGGCCACGATCACTCGCTCGAAGGCCGGTATCCCTCCCGCTTCCGCCTCGAGGAACACGGGCTGCACATAGAGCAGCGAATCACCGATGGGCACGATCATGATGTCGCCTTGGAGGGCCCGCGAGCCCCGGTTGCGCCACAGGGTGAACTGGGCGGCGATCTCGGGGTCGGCTTCGATCCTCGCCTGCACCTGAGCGATCCCGGCCACAGTGGAACCCGAAGGCATCCGGAACTCAGTCAAGGCGCCGTAGTTGGCGGGGTTGGAGTCGACCACCAGGAAGGCGGAGAGGTTGGGCCGTCCCCCGAGGGTGAAGGACTGCAACCCGACATATGTCAGTTCGTTCTCGAGGGGCATGAGAAGGTAGTAGGGCAGGACGTCCTCGATATAGGTGATGGTGTTGGTAGCGGGTGAAATGCTTTCCCCGTAGAGCAGCTGGCTGCGTCCGGGGGAGTCCTCTGCTTCGGTCGGCCTATTGGGAATCGACCATTCGTCCGAACCCTGGAGGAAGGCGGCGGGGTCGGTGACGTGATATTGCCGGTAGATGTTGGTCTGAACCGTGAAGAGGTCCATCGGGTAGCGGACGTGGCTGCGCAGCCCCTCCGGCAACTCGTGGGAAGGCCGGATCAGGGTGGGGAAGGAAGCAATCCACGACTGCAGCACCGGGTCCGACTCGTCCATGGCGTAGATGGTGACGGAGCCGTCGTAGGCGTCGATGACCGCCTTGGCCGAGTTGCGGATGTAGTTGCTGCCGGGTTCGATCCCCGAGCTGAGGGCCAGCCGGCGCAGCTCCCCCTCCAACAGCGGGGTGGAAAGGGGATAGTTACGGGAGGTGGTGTAGAGGTCGATTACCCACACCACCCCGCCCTCGAGCACCACCGGATACGGATCGGAATCGACCGCCAGGAAGGGGGCGAGGCGTCCGACCATGTCGCGCACGTTTCGTTCCATGAGGATGCGGCTGTCAGGGAGGATCTGGTCGGACAAGAACATGTTGATGTCCCGGTAACGGAGGGCCATGGCCGCTCGCCGCCAGATGCTGGAGAGCTCCACTCCTCCGCTGCCCTCATAGTGAGAGGTGGTTTCCTGACCGGACGGGAAGTCGATCTCCCCGATGGCGTTGTTGACGATGACCGGTTCCTCCCTCACCTCGGCGTTGGAGAATTCGATCTCACCGAAGTAGATCCGGGGCTGGGTGAGCTCCAAACCGGGGGCGCTGGCTTCGGGAGGCATCCCGCTGACTAGATAGGCGGGCTGGCCATCGGGGCCGGTGCGGGCGGCGTGGCTGGCTACTACCCCGAAGCCGTGGGTGTAGCTCAACCTCCGGTTCTGCCAGTTCTGCTGCACGGTGTCGGTCTCAGCGTCGAGTTCCCGCACCGCCACCATCACCTGGGCCGGGGCTCCATCGATCACATAGCGATCGGTGTCGACCCGTTCCAGCTTGAAATAGGCACGGAACTCCTGGGGGGCATAAGAGCGACCGAGGACCGTGGCATCCCAGAGCCGAAGGTTGGACAGCGCCAATTCGTAGTCTTCGATCTCACTGGGCTCGATGGTGGCGTCGGCTTGGAAGGGTTGAACCGTGATCCGGTCGAGCCCGTATGCGCGACGGGTGAACTGGATGTTGTTGTTGATGTATTCCCTTTGCCGCTCGAGGGTATTGGGGATCACCTGGATCCGCTCCACCGCCTCGGGGTAGATGAGCCCCGCCCCCACCGCCACCAACAGCCAGGCGGCTCCCGCCACCAAGGGAAGGGTCCAGCCCTGCCGCCAGAGGTTGACGATGAAGGCCACCGCGGTGAGGAGCGACACGAACAGCAGGAGCCGTAGGGCGGGGAGGCGGGCGGTGACCTCAGTGAAGCCGGGCCCGAAGAAGTCGCCGGCCCGGTCGCTGTAGAGGAGGCGGAAGCCGTCGATCTGATAGAGCGCGGCCCGCAGCACCGCCAGCCCGGCGAGGAGCAGGGACAGGTGGATCTTGGCCCCCCCGGTGAAGAAGGCGCCTCGGCGCCGGAACCGCAACGCCCCGTTGACGTAGTGAGCACCCGCTACCACCAGGGCGGTGACGAGGAACAGGTTGAAGGCCCACACCAGCACGTCGTTGATAAAGGGCAACTGGAAGACGTAGAACCCGACATCGTTGTCGAAGATCGGGTCAAAGACACCGAAGTTGAAGGGGTTGACAAAGAGGTAGAGCCGGTCTACCCAGGTGGCGGCGCTTCCCCCCACCATGATCGCCAGGAAGGCCGCCCCGAGCAGGCGGAGGAACCGGAGCCGAGGCTCCACCCACTCCCGCAGCCGGAGCATGAACTCCTCTTGCTCGTCGGTGGGAGGGGTGAGGTAGCGAAGCGACATCCGGTCGACCAGTGCCAAGTTGGCGAATATGAAGAAGAAGGCGAGGCCGACCCCTAAGAGGAGCAGCCCGATGCGGGTCCAGAGCCGGCTCCACCACACCGCGGTGTACCCCACCGAGTCGAACCACAGATAGTCGGTCCATACCCCGGCGGCGGTGGAGGCCACCAGGTAGAGGGCGAACAACGAGACGGCCGTGAGCAGGAAGACCCGGCGGCGTCCACCCGGCAACGGACCGGGGCTTCTCATGAACATCGGTGCCGATTGTACGGGCGAGCGGAGCCCAGCAATCAGCCGGGGATGGGGACCACGGTGCAGGTGCAGCCGGGATGGAGGGGAGGCAAGGGCGCGGCGGCGGGATCTTCCACCGCCTCCCGGCAGCGGACACATCCCCGCCCGGAGAGGACGAAGCTCCGGCCCCACCCGGCTCTCAGCAGGGTGCTCTCCAGGCCCTGGTGAAACGCGGTCGCGGCCAGGTCGCTCACTTTGCGCTCGGCTTCGTCGGTTCGCCAGACCCGGAAGACCCGGGAAACTGCACTGGACAACTCACGCCCGCTTTCGTCGCTGAGCCCTTCCATCACCCCTCTGAGCTGGTCGACCAGCTGGCGAGAGAAGTCAGCGGCCTCGTTCCGGGAAGGGGTGGGGGGACGGGCCATGGTTTGACCGGCCAGTTCCTCAGCGGCGGTATGGCCCATGGAAAAGGCTTCAGCGGTGAGAACCACCAGGTCGGGTCGAAGCTGTTCGACGAAGCCGTCGTCGGGCGGCCGCCAGCTTCCCGAGGACACCCTCAGCTCCTCCAGGGCGAGGTTTTGGAGCTCGGTGAGCTGGCGCTTGATGTTGCGGAGGGCCCGGTTGGTTACCGGCAGCAGGAGTCGGTCCCGCAACTCGAAAGGATCGGCCATCGTCAAGGTCCTGGTTTCAGCAGCTGCCGGCGCCGGCTCCCCGGCAAGCGGGACGGAAGCGGCTAGGGAAGTTCCGCCAGGGAGGGGCGACTCAACCGGTACGGGATCTTCTCCTCGCAGCCGGCGGAAGATGTCCGCCACTTCGTCGGGGGGAGGCGGCTCCGGGGCGGACACGGAGGTGGGTGTGGTTGCGGGTTCCGGGGGAGATGGAGCCGTCGTTTCGGGTTCCACTATCGGTGGAGCCGTCGGTTCGGGTTCCTCTATCGATGGAGCAGCCTCGGGGAGGGCCGAGGGTGGACCCGGAACCGTTTCGGTCGACAACTCGCTCGCCGTCCCGGCGACGCTGGAAGCGACCGGGGGACGGGAACCTTCTCGCAAGCGTCGCACTTCGGCTACCAACTCTTCGGGCTCGACCTCGGCCGTGTCGCGACGGCGGGCCGGAACCACCCGAACGGTCTCACCCAATTCCCAGTTGTGTTCTTCTGCATCCTCGCCTCGAACCACTCGCACCGACGACCGTTCATCTTCGATCGCCTCGTTGGCGGCGGAGAGGCCCAGTCGAGTGCGGCGCTCGTCCAGTTCTCCTTCCATGCGGGAGAGGGTGGAGCGGAGGGTCTCCAGTTCGGTCAACAGTTCCTGGCGCCGTTGCTCCAGGGCCCGGGCCCGCTCCTGGGCGGCCTCCGCCTGGCGCCGGGCCTGGTCGATGATTTCGTCGTGGCGGGCTTTGGCCTCGGCATTGAGTCGCTCCGCTTCCATGCGGGTGGAGCGCATCAGGTCTTCGGCTTCCCGTCTGGCCCCGGCAGTGAGGCGATGAGCCTCGCGTTCTGCCTCCCCGAGCACGGTGAGGGAATCCCGTTCGGCCGACTCCCGCAGGCGCCGGGACTCCACCTGGACTTGGCGTAGGAGTTCCTCGGCGGTGGTCCAGGCGTCACCCCGGAGGTGTTCAGCGTCGGCCCGAGCGGCTTTGCGCTCGGCGTCGGCTTCGGCCAGGGCCTCCGAACGCCAGCGGGCGGCGTCGGTGGCGGCTCGTTCCCGCATGGCTTCGGCGGCGGAGCGGGCCGATTCCAGCACTGCCGCCACCTCTTGACCCAGAGCGGCGAACTCGGACTGCAGGTCCCGCTCGGCGAACTCCCCCAGCCGGCCGGCGAGCCGGTCGCGTTGGGCGGTGAGGTCTTGGATCTGTTGGGCCACAGTGGCCAGATGGGCGTTGACTTCCTCAGGGTCGTAACCCCGGAAAACCTGGCGGAAGCGCTGAGCCGCCAGGTCGGCCGGCGTCAACTCCTGCTCCATAACGGGCCAAGATACCCCCCGAGGGAGGACAAGTGCGGGAAGAGACCTGACAGAGACGGAAGACGGAAGACGGAGGACGTGAGACGTGAGACGTGAGACGTGAGACGGAGGGGGGCCCTGAAGAGAGAAGAGCCCTAGACCGGAGGGAGGGTGGCTAGGAACGCCAGGGCATCGTCGAGGTTATTGACCCCGACCAGTTCCATCCGGGTGCGGCGGGCGCTTTCGGCTTCGACCAGGTTGGCCTGGGGAACCAGCATGTATTCGGCTCCGGCGGCTTCTGCTGCTACCACCTTTTGACGCACCCCACCGATGGCGCCAACGTTGCCTTCGAGGTCGATGGTGCCGGTGCCGGCGATGACATGGCCCTTGGTGAGGTCGTCGGGAGCGAGCAGATCCATCACCGCCAGGGTGTACATCATTCCCGCCGACGGACCCCCGATCTGCCCTGCTTCGATAGCGATGGGGAAGGGGAAGTTGAAGCGGGGGTTGAGGGTCTCGACGCTGATGCCGATCATGGGTCGGTTGGGATCGTCGGTCCGGGGCACCAGTTCCACCGTCACGTTTTCCTCCGTTTCGCCTCGGCGGATGTCGAGGTCGATGGTGTCGCCTACTTCGAAACTGGTGACAATCGGCCCCAGGTCCTCGGCCACCGTTACCTCGTCTCCGGCCACCCCCACGATGACATCGTCCACCTCCAGAACCGCGGCCGCCGGCGTGTCCTCCACCACCTCGGCGATCCGAATCCCATCCGAGGCTGGGGTGATGGCGTAACCAAGTCGCTGTAGGGCGAGGGTGATGGCGGTTTCGGTCGAGGTGTCCATCAGCGAACGGTTGCGTAACACGAACTCCTCGTCGGTTTCATCTCGAGGTCGCACCGCTTCCCGCGGCACCAGGTCGACATCGGGGTCGATGGCCGCCGCTACCGCCTCGAAGAGGTTCACCTCCTGGCTGGAGACGGTGAGCATGATCAGTTCCCCCTGAGGCGTGTAGATCTCGGCCTCTTCCACCTCTACCACGTCCACCGCATCGCCCACCGGACCACTGGAAAACGCATAAACGGGCAGGTTCATGCTCCAGGCGGCCACCGCTCCGATCCCCAACAACAACGATCCCAGCGCTGCCACCAGTGGCCAGCGTCGCGGTGAAGGGGGTGAAAAGGCCTCAGCCAACTCGGGGCTGATCGTAACCCGGCCGGGGGTATAGCAGTCTTAAAGTGTGAACCGTCCCGTCCGAGGAGGAGACTTGACGACTGCTGCCCCGGTTCTTGCCACCCGCATCTTTCCCCGCTCCCGCGCCGCCACTTGGTTGGGGGTGCCGGTGTTCGCCGGTTTGTTGAGCCTGGCCGCCCAAGCCAGCTTCCGGATTCCACCCATCGAGGTTCCATTCACCCTGCAGACGCTGGTGGTTTTGTTGGCCGGCGGGGTCCTCGGGTCGGTGGCGGGAACCGCCAGCATGGCGCTCTACCTGGTAGCCGGGCTGGTCCTTCCCGTGTACGCCGAGCAGAGCCAGGGGTGGGCAGTGCTCACCGGAAATACCGGTGGGTACCTGGTGGGGTTCGTGGTGGCAGCCTGGGTGGTGGGCAAGATGGCCGAGCGACGCCAGGACCGAAAGGTGATGACCGCCTTCTCGGCGTTCCTCATCGGCAGCCTCATCATCTACGCCTGCGGCGTCGTCGGCTTGATGGCCAGCGTCGGGCTCAGCTTCGGGGAAGCGGTGGCGGGGGGCGTGGTCCCCTTCGTCTTCTGGGACATCTTGAAGGCTCTGGCGGCGGGCTTTGCCTTACCAACCGCCTGGCGATTGACCGGCGATCACTAACTCTGCCAGCCGGCCTAGGCCGGCTCAGGCGTCGGACGGTGGCGTCGCCTCCACCACCTCTGCCTCCGCGTCGAGCAGTTCGGTGGTCTGGAACTCCTCTCCGAGGTAGGCCCGGATCACCTCCGGGTTGCGCTGCACCTCGGCCGGTTGGCCTTCGGCGATCTTCTTCCCGAAGTCGACCACCATGACTCGGTCGGCGATGTCCATCACCAAGCCCATGTCGTGTTCCACGAGGATGATGGAGATGTCGAGCTCGTCTTGGATGTCAAGGATGAACCGGGCCATGTCTTCAGTCTCCTCCAGGTTCATCCCCGCTACCGGTTCGTCGAGCAACAGCAGTTCGGGCTCCATGGCCAAGGCCCGCCCCAACTCGACCCGTTTCTGGATGCCGTAGGGCAACAACCCCACCGGGTATTTGCGCCACTGTTCGATCTCGAGAAAGTCGATGATGTCTTCGGCCTTGAAGCGGTTAGCCATCTCCTCCTTCTTGGCCCTCCCCCACCACAGCGCCCCAGCCAGGGCCCCGTGGCGCATGCGGACATGACGACCGGTGAGGATGTTCTCGATCACCGTCATGTGGGGGAAGAGGGCGATGTTCTGGAAAGTGCGGGCAATGCCCAATTCGGCGGTCTTGTTGGGTCGCAGCCCCAAGATCGACTGCCCCTTCCACAGGATCTCACCCTCCTGGGGGTGATAGACCTGGTTGAGGCAATTGAAGATCGAGGTCTTCCCTGCCCCGTTGGGACCGATGATGGCAAACAGCTCTCCTTCATCGACGTGGAAGGACACCCCATCGATGGCCCGCACCCCTTTAAAGGAGAGCTTTACGTCCTTGAACTCCAGGAGGCGTTCCTTACTCACGTCTCACGTCTCACGTCTTCCGTCTCCCGGCTACCGGCTTCCGTCTCCCGGCTACCGGCTTCCGTCTCAAGAGAGCCATCGCTTCCTTCTCTTGTAATGCTTCACGTCCCGGAACGACTTCCGTTCACCTTCTCCCCGCAGCCCCAGGTAGAACTCCTGGACGTCGGCGTCGCGCAGCAGCTTCTGAGGCGACCCGTCCATCACCATCTTTCCTGTCTCCATGATGTACCCGTGGTGGGCGATGGAGAGAGCCATGTTGGCGTTCTGCTCGATGAGCAGCACCGAGATTCCCTGGCGGTTGATTTCGACGATGATGTCTCGGATTTGTTGCACCAGCCGGGGGGCCAGTCCCAGTGAAGGTTCGTCGAGGATGAGCAGCTTGGGCTCCTGCATCAATGCCCGGCCGATGGCCAGCATCTGCTGTTCTCCACCGGAGAGGTAGCCGGCCACCGCCCGCCGCCTGTCGGCCAGGGGCGGGAAAAGAGCCATCACTCGCTCGTGGGCTTCTTCTACCCGGCTGCGGTCATGATTGGTGTAGGCACCGGCGCGGAGGTTCTCCTCCACCGTCATCTCAGCGAAGATTCGCCGTCCCTCCATGACCTGGCTGATGCCGCTGCGAACGATGGCGGAGGGGTCGTGATCGGTGATCTCCACCCCGTCGAAGTGGATCTGGCCTTTGGTGACATCGCCCTCGTGGACGTCGAGGAGCCCGGTGATAGCCCTCATGGTGGTGGTCTTGCCGGCCCCGTTGGCGCCCAGCAAGGCGACGATCTTGCCGGTGGGCACTTCGAGGGAGATGCCTCGCAGCACCAGCACCACGTCGTTGTAGACCACTTCCAGATTGGAGACCTGTAGCACGGGCACCGTCCTCGGTTGCGGAGGGGGGCTCGATGAGCCCCCCTCCTGCTATGTCAGAACCGCTCAGCCACCCACGAAGCAACGACCTTGGAAGTCGTAGCCTGCGGCCACATCACCGACGAAGAAGTCGGCGAGGAGGTCGGACCCGGTGGTGCCACCGTCGGGAGCGCTGCCAATGGTCTGCGCCTGCCCGCCAGCAGTGGTATAGGCCTCCAGGTTCGGCTTGAACATGGCGCTGGCCCGAGTCGAATAGGTGTTGGGATCCTCAGGGGGCGAATAGCTCTGGTCGGGGAGCAATCCTTCGAACCCGAAACCCTCGATGGAGAGGGCGGCGGTCTTGATCCCGGCCCGGGTGAGATCACCGTTGGCGGCAGCCACCCGCAGGATCTCCTCGGTCATCTTCGCTTCCAGCCACCCGATAACGAAGGCATCGGAGGGACGGAGGTCGGGACGGGCCGCCAACATCGCCTCCACCAGCGGAGCCATCCCCGGAGCGTCGGTGCCCCAGGAGACGTTGTATCCCGATTGGAAGAAGGCGGCGTCGACGATCGGCGCCACCGGGGAGTCAAGCAAGCGGAAGTCGTAGCTCGGGACGGCTCCCGTCCACAGACCCTGGAATCCGGCCTGGAAGGCGCCACCCATGATCCCCGCCAGGTTGGTGGGGTTGGTGGTGGCGAAGACGATGTCGGGAGCGGTGCTGACGATCTGGCTGATGATCTCGGTCTCGGGATCGGCCGGATCGGGAGTGACCAGCCCCTCGCCATCGAAGACCAGTTCTAGTCCCAGCTCGGTGATGGCGTGCTTGGCCCCGAAGGCACTGTCCTGACCGTATTCACCGGGGAAGCTGATGACCGCCCAGCTAGGAGCAGCCCCGTTCTCGGTCTCGTAGTACTCGGACATCCACTCCACCACGTTCATGCCTTCGAAGCAGTAGTTGGTTCCCAGTTCGAGAGCCGTGCTCTGGTCGAAGGCGGGATCGTTCCACCCCGAGTACCAGGAGAGAGGGATGGCCACGACGTCGTCTTCGAGCATCAGGTCAATCACCCCTGCGGTGTGGGGAGATCCCGTCGACTGGCTGATGATGGCCACCTGGTCCCGAATCGCCTCGTACTGGGTGCGGTGGGTGTCCACGTTGTAGTTGGTGTCCTGGATGTTGAGTTCGATCTGGCGGTCGGCGATGCCCCCGGCCTCGTTGACCAAGTCCCAATACACCTCTTGGGCAGCAACGATGTCCTGGACCAGGGGTGAGAAGATGCCGGTGAGGTCGGCCAGCAACCCCACGGTGATGGTGTCTTCGGTCACCCCGATGTCGAAGGCGATGTCCGCCATCGTGGTCCCGGTGGTGGTGGGGGCGGCGCTGGTGGTGGTGGTATCCGGTGGAGCGGTGGTCCCGGTAGTAGTGGTGGTGCCACCGCCGCCACAGGCCGCCACCAGCAGCCCGAAGGCCACCAACAGAACGGTCATCCTGTGCGGTCGTGTCATCTTTGTCTTCCTCCTCTTTCTCGTTGGCCGGCATTCCGCTGAGGGAAGCCGGAGTGTTGTGTCTAGTAGGTAAAGGGCCATCCTTTCCAGTAGTTCCGGACCCGGAGCCAGATCCCGAACAATCCCAGGGGCTCGAATATAAGGAAAATGACGATGAGCAGGCCGTATAACACCAGGTTGAGCTGAAAAACCGACAGCCCCGGACCGATGGCGCTAGTCCCTACCAAGCCGAAGTCGGCCGGCCCGGTGGAGAGTATGAAGTTGGCGACCGCGGCGCCGATGCCCTCTCCCGAGGTGAGGCCACCGATCCACCGTGTGAGGTTCTCGACCAATCGGGGCACCATCACCACGAAAAAGGAACCGAGGATGGCGCCGGCGGTGGTGCCTGCCCCCCCGATGAGGATGATGGCGATGAATTGGACCGAAAGCAGCAGGTCCCAGGCTTCGGGGATGCGGCTCCCAAAATATGAGGCGAGCAGGGCGCCGGCAACGCCGGCAAAGAAGGAGGAAACCCCAAAGGCGAGGGCTTTGTAACGGACTTCGTTGACCCCCATCACCTCGGCGGCGATGTCACGGTCGCGGATGGAGGCGAACGCCCTGCCCAGGCGAGAGCGGGCGATGTTCTTGTGGGCCAGGGCAAAAACCACCGCCAGCAGGAGGAGGAAGAGGTACTGCTTGGCTTGCCGGGAGAGTTCGACCCCAAACCAGGGCCCGGCGGTGGCGAAGCTAATCAACGGCTGTTCTTCCCTCCACAGACGGAGTTCCAACGCTGGCCATTCCCGCCCGATGCCGGGACCACCAGAGACGTTGCGGAGATTTCGGAACACGTGATCCCCGACGAAGACCAGGCCGATGGTGACAAAGGCCAGGTAGAGGCCCCGCACCCGCACTGCGGTCGGCGCCACCAGGAATCCGACCAGGGCGGCGGCGATCCCAGCCGCTGGCAACCAGATCCACATGGGGAGGCCCAACCCGACCAGGGTGGGACTCGCCTCCGCTCCCAGGACCACCGCCGTATACCCACCCACCGCCATGAAGAAGGCGTGACCCAAGGACACCTGCCCGGCGAGGCCGGTGAGGATGTTGAGGCCCAAGGCGCCGATGGCGAAGATCATCACCTGCCCCAGAATCACCAGCCAGGCATTGCTGCCCAGCCACTTCAAACCAGGGATGAACTGGAGCGGCAAGGTGACCGCCACCGCCAGCATCACCGCCATCAGCACCTTCTTGGTGGTGGTGGGGAAGATGGCCGCATCGGCCTCGTAGGAGGTGAAGAGGAGAGGGCGGCCTCTCATCTGAGGCCTCCGGCCAGACGGAAGACGGAAGACGGAAGACGGAAGACGGAAGGTGCGTCGTTGGTCTCGCGTCTCGCGTCTCGCGTCTCGCGTCTCATACTCTCCTGATCTCCTCCGTGCCGAAGAGGCCGTAGGGGCGGAAAAGCAAGAAGATCAGCATCAGCAGGTAGGGCACCACCGAACCAAAGCCCACCCCCAGCACGCTGGAATAGCCAGCCGAATAGGTGCCGATGACGAACTCGGCGATCCCCACCAGGAAGCCGGCCACCACTGCCCCGATCACCGAGTCGAGCCCCCCGATGATCACTGCCGGGAAAGCCCGAAACACGACGAAGGCGGTGGTGTTGGACACCCCCGCCGCCCGGGGCAGGACCGAGGAGAAGATCCCCGCCACCGCCGCCAGCGCCGCCCCGATCGCCCAAGCCACGGCGAAAATCCGGCCGACGTTGATCCCCTGCGCCTGCGCGGCTTCCTGGTCGAAGGCGGTGGCTCGCATCGCCACCCCGAGGCGGCTGCGGAAGAACCAGGCGATG
The DNA here is from genome assembly GCA_035281425.1 of Acidimicrobiia bacterium. GTDB lineage: Bacteria > Actinomycetota > Acidimicrobiia > Spongiisociales > ZC4RG35 > JAICND01. The sequence goes on along the minus strand of DATEDX010000020.1, from coordinate 28,965 downwards.
AGGAGGAAACAGAGAACCGCCACCCCGATAGTCACCAGTTGAGTTTGATTGATCCGCTGGTTGCCCCACACCACCACTGAGAGACCCCAGGGATCACCGAGGGAACGGGCACCCTGACCGACGAAGTCGTCGTTGATGGTGCGGATGACGATGTCGGCACCGATGGTGATGATCGCCACCGAAAAGAGCGGCTCCCCCACCATAGGGCGGATGAACAGCCGTTCGACGATCAACCCCACTACCGCGGCGGCGGCGACCGCGAAGATGGCGGAGAGACTCCAGCGGAGCCAGGCGGGCGCCTCCGGGATCAGCCTGCCCGGGAACTGGTAGATGGTGGCGAGGGCGGCGGTGAGGAAGGCTCCCACTGCGGCCAGCGAGCCATGGGCGAAGTTGACCACCTGTGTGGCCTTGAAGATGATGACGAACCCGAGGGCCAGCAAGGCATAGACCGCGCCGAGCGCAACCCCGTTGATGAGGGCGTTGAGGAATTTGTCGAATCCGACCAGGGTGGTCTGCGCCACCACGGCTGGAATCATGCCTTAGACCTGTACATGTCCTCAATTAGGTCCGAGAACATCTCCTCCATCGACCGCCGCTTCAGTTTTTGGGTGGCGGTCAGCTCGCCGTCTTCATGGTCGAGCTCTTTGGGGATGAGCCGGAACTTGCGGATCGACTCGGCCCGGGCGAACTGTTCGTTGGTGCGATCAACCACCCCTTGGATCAGTTCCAGCACCTCGGGCTTCTCCGAGAGGTCCCGGTAGGTGGTGTAAGGGATTCCTTTGCGGGTGGCCCAGTCGCCCACCGTGTCGTATTCGATCCCGATGAGGGCCGCCAGGTAGTTGCGGCGGTCGCCCACCACCATCGCCTCTTTGACGTAGGGAGAGGTCTTGAGCTTGTTCTCGATCTCCGAAGGCGAAACGTTTTTCCCTCCGGAGGTGATGATGATGTCCTTCATTCGGTCGACGATGCGGACGTGGGTCCCGTCGACCCACTCCCCGACATCGCCGGTTTTGAGGAAACCGTCCTCGGTGAAGGTCTCGGCGGTCTTGTCCGCCTTGTTCCAGTAGCCCTTGAACACGCCGGGATGCCTGGTTTGGATCTCCCCGGTCTCAGGGTCGATGCGTAGCTCGGTACCCGGATAGGGCACCCCCACCGTTCCCAGCTTCATGTTTCCAGCCGGGTTGTAGGTGGCCACCGCCGCGTTCTCAGTCATCCCATATAGCTCGTACACCGGCACTCCGAGACCCATGAAGAATTCGAGGACCTCCGGGGCGATGGGAGCTGCTCCGGAGCCAGCCCACCGGCAGCGCCGCAGCCCAATCCGCTCCAGCAGAGCTCGGAAAACCAGCGGATAACCGATGGCGAAGAGGAGACGGCTGAGGAGAGTGTGGTTGCCGCCGTTTTTCACCTTCTCCCGGCCGACGATTCCGGCTAGGCGGATACCGGCTCCAAACCAGATTCGTTTGAACCAGGTGGAGTCTTTGCCCTTGATGAGAACGGTGGCGTGGATCTTCTCCCAGATCCGGGGGACGGCGAAGAACAGCGTGGGCTGGACCTCGCGCAGGTTCTGCTGAACGGTTTCGATCGACTCGGCGAAATTGAGGACGGTGCCGCACTGAGCCATGGTCCAGGTGGAGAAGATGCGCTCGGCAACGTGGCACAGCGGCAGATAGGTGACGATCTGATCATCCGGTCCCGGCTTCTTGTTACTGGGGATACGCCCGTCGACCAGGATCACCTTCTCGGCGCAGTAGGTGAAGTTGGCGTTGGTGAGCATCGCCCCTTTGGGAGGGCCGGTGGTGCCCGACGTGTAGACGAGGGTGATGACATCGTCTCCTTGCGCTTCGGCCATGCGCCGCTCGACTTCTCCAGGATGTTCGGCTTGGTGTCGCCGGCCCAGTTCGAGGAAGTCGTCCCAAAAGATGAACCGAGGGTCGTCCCGCCAGGCCCGGAACCCGCGGGGCTCGGCGTGGATGATCTTCTCCAGCGCCGGCAGGCGCTCGATGACTTCCATCACCTTGTCGGCCTGCTCCTGATCCTCAGCCAGGTGGATGCGGGCCCCGGAGTCGTTGAGGAGATATTCGACCTCGGCGGCGGGATTGGTGGGATAGAGACCAACGGTGACCCCTCGCACCGCCACCGTCGCCAAGTCGAGGATCACCCACTCCGGTCGGTCTTCGGAGTGGATCGAGACCCGATCACCGGGTTGCACCTCGAGCGCCAGTAGTCCATGGGCGGCGGCTAGTACCTGATCCCATAGCCGCTCCCAGGTGATCTCCTGCCAGATCCCGTAGTCCTTCTCCCGCATCGCTACCGCTTCGGGAGTGGAAGTGGCCCAATCCCGGACCTTGGCCGCCACCGTGGCGTAGCCGGCACCGACGCCGGGAACCGAATCGATCAGAGTCGTCATTGCCATCTCCTCACCGCGACCTGAGCCGGAGACAATAGAGGCGGTGCTGGTGGCGAGGACGGAAAGGACCGGGGCAATTCAGGCCCCTTTTACCCAATCGCCCCCGCCCGGCCAGTGTTCTTTCTTCCAGATCGGCGCCCGGGCCTTGAGTTCGTCGATCAGGAACCGGCCAGCTTCAAATGCCTCCTGGCGATGGGCGGCCGACACCGCCACCGCCACCGCGGCCTCCCCGGTGGCAACCATCCCCACCCGATGCTCCACCACCACCCCGATCAGGTCCCACCGGCCGATGGCTTCGGAAACCACCTCTTCGATCTTGGCCTCGACCATCTCGGGGTAAGCCTCATATTCGAGGTGGGTGATCCCGGTGACGTCATTGGAGTGGTCCCGGGCGGTTCCCAGAAACAACACCACCGCTCCCGCCCGGGGGCTTTCCACCTCCTCGAGCAGGAAAGCCGGCTCGAGGGGCTCCGGCCTCACCTTCACCCGCGTGGATACCGGCAGCCGCTCCATAACATGGGGAGTCTATGAGAGCCATCAGCTGTCAGCTACCAGCCATCAGCTGTCAGCAATTCGTCTTCCGTCTCCCGGCTTCCGTCTCCCGGCTGACCCATGCCTGACGATCTGTTTTCCCGTCTGTTCGAACTCTTCAATCAGCCGGGCCCGGTCAACTGGAAACTGGCTGGCGAGGTGGCTCGACATCTGGCCGGTGAAACCCAGCCGGTCGATCCATGGGCCGCCGAACAAGTCGAGGAACTGAGCTTGCTCGCCCAAAGCCAGATCGAGGCTCAGGCGCCCTTCCCCGTCCCCGTGACTGCGGTGGCGGTAGTTGATCGTCGCCAGTGGGTCGATGAGTCGCTGGAGAGGCTGGCATACGTGGCTGAGGCCTTCAGCGAATCCGGTCCCGGGATGATTCCGGGAATGGGGGCAGCGGTGGCAGGCATGCAGGTGGGGACCCTCGCCGGAACCATTGCTGCTACCACCATGGGAGCCTTCGAGTCGGGTTTTCCCTTGGATGGAGAAGCGCGGCTCCTCATCATTGGGCCCGGCCTGGAAGCGGCGGAGGCGTTACTCGCCACCGATCCCCGGGAGGTGCGGCTTTCGGTAGCGGCTTCGGAGATCGCCCATGCCGCACTGTTCCGGGTTCCCTGGCTGACCGAGACCTTGGGGCACCTGATCGAGACCTACGCCGCCTACCTGGTCCCCGACCCGGAGAAGCTGATGGAGATCTGGGGTGAAGATCCTGGTTCCCTACCGGAAAAGCTGGCCGATCCGGCCACTCTGGAAGAACTAACCGGGGGCAAAGAGGGAACCGCTCATCGTCAAAATCTGGAATCGTTCTTGGCGGTGACCAGCGGCTACCGCCGGGTGCTGGTGGACCGAGCCTTTCCCAAGATGCTTCCATCCCTCGACAGATTGCATAGCCACCGGCCCGATGAGATCCCGATGCTGGGATTACCGATGGCCACCCAGGAACTCACCGACCGAGGAGCGGGGTTCTGCCGGGAGGTGGAACGGCGCTACGGGGTGGAAGCTCTCGACAACATCTGGTTGGGGCCGGACCGTTTGCCCACCAACGATGAATTGGAAGATCCCCTGGGGTGGGCGGCCAGGGTGCTCCTAGAGGAGTTGAGCTAGCTCCCGGGGGGAGCCAGCAGCGGCTGCTATTCGGCCGCTTTGGGTTCTTTCTCGGCGGCGGTTTCTTCCTGGGAGCCTTCCTGAATCCCCTTGCGGAACTCCTTGGCCGACGCACCCAACGAGCGGGCTAGTTCGGGAAGTTTGCGGGCGCCGAAAATCAGGAGCACCACCACCAAGATGATGATCCACTCTGGGCCTTTTGGTGAGAACATGCGGTATCGGCCTCCTTGTAGGTCCGATGCTAGCCGAGGTGGGTCTCTTCGGTTCCGGTCGATTCAGGAAAGGGCCAGGGAATCGATCAGTTTCTGGATGCGCTCCCGGGTGATGAACCTGACCCTCGGCTCCCGCTTCTCCAGGGTGTAGATCTCGAACGGCCCATATTTCTCGGAGACCAGCAAGCCCCGTTCGGCCCCGGAGGAAGCGAACTCGACCATGAAGCGGCGGATGGCATGTTCGTCGATTTCAGGGTGGTCGCCGGGCCGGTAGCGGTCTTCCACGATGTAGGTGCGTTCTCCCCCTTTGGCTGCCAGCCATCCACTCAACCCGGCGGCGTTTACCTGGTAGCCGAACAACCGCAGGAGCCCGGTGACGAGTTCTCCCGCCGAAGACGTAAGGGGATCGATCCCCTGAGCTCGGAGCCCGGTATCGACAGCCTTGGGGAGGCGGATCTCGTCCATCAGCGGCCCCAATTCGTCTTTCCGTTCATGGGCAAGAGTACCCGGATGGATGTCGGCGGCATCGAGTTCGAACGACTCCTGCAGGGGGTCACGGGCAAAGGTGGAGAGGTTGAGGAGGCTGACCGATTCGACTTTGGGGGGGAGCTGCCCGGGAGTATCGAGCTTGGCGGTCCCCACCACCACCTGGCTTCCCCGCCCGGCCAGCGCCACCACCTCGGTCAGGCTGGCTAAGGGAAGCGAGTGGCGCCGCTCGCGTACCACCTCGATGGCCTCGCCCACCAACAGGTCGGAGAGGACTTCATCACCGTCTTCCGGGAAAGGCACATCGAAAGTAACCCGGGCCGCGGTACCGACGACTTCGAAGTCCGCCACCACCGGCCGCGGATCAGAAATCTCGATGGCACTAGCCGGGATGGGAGCGGGACGGCGGCTCCGGCGGCCCGCAGGGGGTTCGATGCCGAGTTCAGCCTGCAGGGCCTTGCGGCGCCGATTGAGGATCAGGATGATCACCCCGATCACGGCCGCCGCGGCGATCAACAGCGCACCAGGTTCCATCAGCTCATACTAAGTCGTGCCCGTCTCCGAGGGGAGAGTCAGGGAGCGGGTGAGGCGGTGGACTCATCGGGCGGTTCGAGGACGATCTCGGCGGTTGGTTCTTCGGCTCCGGCGTTGAGGCGTTCGATCATCTCGTTGCGGGAGGCGGGGGTGCCGAATGCGGTGATCACGTCTCCGGCGATTAGCTGCGAGCCTCCGGTGGGGACCAGAACCTCCCGCTGGCGACGGATGGAGACGAGGGTGGAGCCGGCCGGCCAGGCAACTTCCTGCACCAACTTGCCGTCCGCCATGGAACCGGCCGGGATCCGAAAGTCGTAGTACCCGGCGCCAGGATCGGTGCGCTGATCGAGACGGCGCCGGACCAGCTCCTGGTCGGTGCGGCCTGCCAAGGCCTGGTGATAGGCCCGTACTGCCTCTTCCCGGCGGAACAATCCCAAAAAGCGGCCGCTGCCGTCCTCGGCCACCACCGGCAGTCTCCCCACCCCCAGGCCGGCCATTCGCTCCAGGGCCTGAGACACCGGGGTGGCCGGGGTGACCGTGGCGGGCCGCCGGGTCATCACCTCCCCCACCGTCATCTGATCGACTTCAGGCCCGGCCCTGACCAGGTCGCTGATGGTGACGATTCCGGCCAGGTCGTCTTCATCCAGCACCACTACTCCGTGGTAGCGGTGGTCGGTCATCGCCGCCCGCACCGCCGCAACCTGCTGGTCCGGGCGAGCAACGATGTGGGGCCGATACATGACCTGCCCGACGGTGACTGTATCGAGGATGTCGAGATCGGCTCGATCGGTGATGGTGATCCCCCGCCGGCGCAGCACCCCCACGTAGATACTCCCGGGGTGGAGGCGGTCGGCCAAGAATGTGGCCAAGGTGGTCCCGAGCATGAGAGGCAGGATGAGTCCGTAGTCCCGCCCCCCGGTGATCTCGAAGACCAGCATCATGGCGGTGAGCGGGGCCCGGGCTACCGCCGCCACCATGGTTGCCATGCCTACCACGGCTAGAGCGCCCGGCTCTACCGAACTCACCGTCCAGAAGGGCTCCACCAGGCGCCCCGCCGCCGCTCCCAGAACACCTCCAATGAAAAGGCTGGGAAAAAAGGCGCCTCCGGCCGCACCCGAGGTGGTGGTGAATGCCGTGGCGACCAGTTTGGCGACGGCGAGCAGAGCCAGGCCCCACCAGGCCACCTGACCGACGCTGATCCCGGCTCGCTCCGCCAGCTCCGCTTCGAACAGCAGCTGTTGGAGGAACTGCTGACCGGTGCCCAGCACCTCGGGAATGAAGAATCCGATGGTGGCCACCAGCAACCCGAAGGAAACCGGTCGCAACCAACCCTTGACCTGGGGACGGACACTGGAGTCGATCCAAGCGATGACTTTGAGGAGGATCACCCCGGCGATGGCGGCCAGCAATGCCAGCCCCACGTACAAGAGCAGCTGACGGAAGTCGTCGACGGTGTGTGAGGTGGCGCGGAGGGTCAGTTCCTGGCCGACCAGGCTTCGGGTGGTGATAGCGGCCACCACCGAGGCGATGACGATGGCCGACATGTGACGCACGGCGAAGCTGCGAAGGATCACCTCGAGGGCGAAAAGCATGCCGGCGATGGGAGCGTTGAAGCTGGCCCCGATCCCCGCTCCGGCGCCGGCGGCCACCATGCTCCGGATTTGATCCTGGCCCAGCCGGAAGAAGCGGGAGATCACCGAGCCGGTAGCGCTGCCGATCTGGACGATGGGACCCTCTCGACCTCCCGAGCCCCCGCCTCCCAAGGTGAGAGCCGTGGCGACGATCTTGGTGGGGATGACCGCTCCCCGCACCCGGCCGGCATGGAGGGCCAGGGCGGCGATGACGTCGGGCACTCCGTCACCCTCCACCTCCGGCGCCAGGGAGCGGGCCAGCTGCCAGGCCAGCCAGAACCCGAGCGGGACGGCTACGAACACCCACCACCGGGTTCCCCCCGCCCACTGCTCCAGGGCCACGAAGCCGTTTTCGATACCTTCGATTACCCGCACCAGGGCGGCGGCGCCCACTCCGATCCCCAACCCGACGATTGCCGCCACCGCCAGGAGGCCGGTGGTCTCCTTCTCGGTGAGAATCTCCACCGCCGGGGTCCGGCGCCACTTCTCGAATTGGGTCTTGAGGGTTTCCAGGTTCAGCAATTGGGCCGGTTCGAGGGTAACCCACTACCCCCACTGCGACCGACATCGATTTCACAGCCTCCGCGCCTACATAGGCTGCAGTCCCATGTGCAGATCGATCAAACAGCTCAGGGAAGGGATGGAGGTCGCCCCCTCCCCCGAAATCGAGGCAGCCGCCCTTCAATTCGTCCGTAAGATTTCGGGTTTCCGGCACCCCTCAAAGCGCAACGAGGCCGCCTTTAACGCCGCCGTGGAGGAGATCGCTTTGGCTTCCACCCGCCTGCTCGACCGTTTGACCACCCCCCGCAGCGCCTGAACAGGTGAAAGAAGCCCCCGGACTGCCCCCGGCCGTCGAACATCGGGACAAGTGGTGGGTTTTCGGAACGGTGGCTGCCGGCGTGCTGCTCGCCACCATCGACGGCAGCATCGTCAACATCGCTCTTCCGACCTTGGTCGCGGAGTTCGGCACCACCTTCGCCGTGGTGCAGTGGGTAGCACTCGCCTACCTGCTGGCCCTGGCTGCCCTCAGCCTCGGCGTAGGCCGCCTGGGCGATGTCATCGGGAAGAAGAAGATCTATGTGGTGGGGATGGCCGCCTTCACCGCTGCCTCGGTCTTGTGCGGCCTCGCCCCCGGCGTTGGCTGGCTGATCGCCTTCCGGGTGCTCCAGGCCTTGGGCGCCACCATGATCCTCTCTCTCGGGGCGGCCATCCTCACCGAGGCCTTCCCGGCTCAGGAGCGGGGAAGGGCGCTGGGATGGATCGGGACCGCGGTTTCGGTGGGGGTGGTGACCGGGCCCGTGGTAGGTGGGCTCCTCCTCGCCTCCTTCTCCTGGCGCTCAATCTTCCTCGTCAACTTGCCGGTGGGGATCGTGGGAACCTGGCTCGCCTGGCGCCACGTTCCCGCCACTCCTCCCCATCCCGGACAGCGCTTCGACTTCCTGGGAGCATCGGTCCTCGGCGGGGCGTTACTGGCCTTCGCCCTCGGCCTGACTATGGCCCAGAACCGGGGATTCGCCGACCCGGTCATCATCATTCTGCTGGGGATGTCCGTCCTTCTCGGCGGGTTCTTCATCCGGGTGGAGCGGCGCCATCCCCATCCCATGATCGACCTGCGCCTCTTCTCCAATCCCCTCCTCACCGCCAGCGTCGTTACCGGCTACCTGACCTTCGTCACGGTTAGCGCCGTGTTCCTGCTGATGCCTTTCTACCTCGAGAACGTGCTGGGGCTTCCCATCCAGCAGACCGGCCTGGTGATGGCCGCCAGTCCCCTGGCGTTGGGAATCGTCGCCCCCATCGCCGGCAATCTCTCCGACCGGCTGGGAGTGAGAGGAATCGCCCTCGCCGGGCTGATCGTGCTGGCCGTGGCCTATCTGCGGTTTACCGGCCTGACCGTCGATCTGAGCATCCCCGCCTACCTAGCCCTTGCCATCCCCATCGGGGTAGGGATGGGGGTGTTTCAGTCGCCTAACAATGTGGCCATCATGAGTTCGGTTCCGCCCCACTACTTGGGGATTGGCAGCGGGCTTCTCAACATCACCAGGCTCTTGGGCCAGATCACCGGGGCGGCGGCTCTGGGAAGCCTATGGGCGGCCAGGGTGAGGAGCCACTCGGGCGGCACCCTTCCCCCCGGCGGGGCCACCGATGCTGCCGCCGCCGCCCAGGTGGCCGGGCTTCATGACACCTACCTCTTTGCCGCGGCGCTGTTGGGCATCGCCACCGTCATCGGCTGGTGGGCGTTTGGCCATGATCGCACCCGCACCCATCTCCACCCCCACCCTCCGGTACAGCCCTAACTGCTAGGAGGAAGGGGGAATGGTCACCCGATAGTCGCCGACACCTTCGTCCCAGGCGAGGTCGATGATTCCTTTGGTAGCGGCCGCCCGCAAGAACTGAAGGAAGCTCGAATAGCCATACTTCTTCTCGGAGAAGTCCGGGTTGCGTTTGCGGACCTGGTTCTTTAATCCACTGAGCAGGGGCTGGCCGTTTCGCTTTTGGAGATCGCTCACTACCGATCCCACCAGTTCGAATGCTTGCTGTTCGCCCCCGCCCTCCTCGGGGAAACCGACCACCGGATCACCTTTGGCAGGGCCTTCGATCAACTCCACCACCCCCTGCTCCTCGAGGTGGCGGAGCAACTCGCCAAAAGCTCGGAATCCGTAGTCCGCCTCGGAGAAAGTGGAGTCCTTGCGCAGCAAGGCTCGCTTCAGCGACGAGGCCAACACCGCCTCACCGGTTGATCGTTGCAGGCCCCCCAGGGTGCCGGTGATGAGGGTGTCGAGAGGCTCCATGGTGCCGTCGCTGGTGTCATCGACCGTTTCCGGCTCCGGGGTCGGGACCGGGGTGGTGACACCGCCGGTGCGGGCCTCCACCCCCTCCAGGTTCTCGTAGAAGAGGAACTCGTCACAGGCGGGAGGCAGCAGCGCCGAGGTGGAGGCTCTAATCCCAACCCCGATCACTTTCTTGTTGAGTTCCCGCAACTTATGGACCAGGGGGGTGAAATCGGAGTCTCCGGTGCCGATGACAAAGGTGGTGACATAGTCGCGTTCGAAGGCGAGTTCGATGGCATCAACCGCCAGCTTGATGTCGGCGGCGTTCTTGCGAGTAGCCCCCAGCCGCTGGGGGATCTCGATCAACTCGACGTGATTGCGGGTGAGCATGCGGCGGTCGTCGTCGAACATCGACCAGTCGGCATATGCCCGTCGAGAAACCACTCGCCCCCGCTCGGCAAGGGCATCGGCAATGGGCTTCAGGTCGAAACTCATGCCCCGCAGGGCATCACGGGTACCTATCGCCAGGTTCTCGTAGTCGAGGAAAAGGGCAATGCGTTCTTCTTCCGAGGTCATAGGGGGAGTCTATGAGCGCAAGCCTGCTTGGGGGGACCCCTCAATAGACTCGCCGCCCGACTGCAAGGAGGAGATGGAATGTCGCCGGCTTTGGCCCGCACCTTGGGCGTGATCGGGCTTCTTCTATATATGGGGGTGGGATTCTTCTATCTCAGCTCTGGGCTGGTGGTCCCCGGCGTCGCTCTCATCATCCTCTGGCTGGTCTGGCTGGGGGGAATCTGGCTATTGCTCCGGGTCTTTAAGCGCCGCCCCGAGCTCACCTTCCTGGTTCCCCTAGGAGCCACCGCCTTCTGGTTCCTCTACCTGACCGTCGGGGGAGCCCTCTTCGGCTGGACGCCCTAAGTCCGGGCCGCCCCTGTACCGCATTCGTCCGGCTCACCTGTGGTTTCGTGGGTAGTCAGCGAAGGACGAGAGACAGCGGGGAGAAACGTCTCACGTCTCACGTCTCACGTCTCACGTCTTCCGTCTTCCGTCTTCCGTCTTCCGTCTTCCGTCTTCGATGGTTCAATACAGACCACGCGCCTGTAGCTCAGTGGATAGAGCGCCGCCGTCCTAAGGCGGGCGTCGGGGGTTCGAATCCCTCCAGGCGCACGATAGGAAAAGATTTCTGCTCACCCCTCATGGCAGATATTCTGACCTGTTGCGCCCCAGGCGTCGGCGCGGAAGGGAACCTTGGTTCGTTGGGCTGACTTCAAGCGTCGGCTAATCGGGCGGCCTCTGGCCTCTGACGAGCAGGAGCACCAGCTCCTCCCCAAGAGACTGGCTCTGCCTGTCTTCGCGTCCGACCCCCTTTCTTCGGTGGCCTACGCCACCGAAGAAGCCATGCTGGTGCTGGCCTTGGCCGGAGCAGGGGCGTTTTTCTCCCTGACCCCCATCTCCATTGCCATCGCCGTCCTCCTGATGGTGGTGGTGATCAGCTATCGCCAGACCATCCGCGCCTATCCCTCCGGGGGCGGTGCCTTCATCGTCTCCCGTGAGAACCTGGGCCTGGTCCCGGGGACGGTGGCGGCCGCCGCTCTCCTCACCGACTACACCCTCACCGTGGCCGTGTCCGTCACCGCCGGAGTCGCCGCCATCACCTCCGCCTTCCCCAACCTTCTCCCCTATCGGGTCTCGATGTCGATCGGGTTCGTGATCCTGGTGACCCTGCTCAACCTCCGCGGCGCCAAAGAATCGTCCACCCTCTTCGCCATCCCCACTTATGCCTTCGTGGCCACCGTCTTCACCATGATCGCGGTGGGTTTCGCCGAATGCCTCGACGGCGAGTGCCCCCAGGCCATCTCCTCCCACGTTGAGATCGAACCGGTGGCGACAATCAGTTTCCTGCTCATCCTCCGGGCTTTCGCCTCCGGGTCCACGGCCCTTACTGGGGTGGAAGCCGTGGCGGATGGGGTTCAGGCCTTCCGTCCGCCCAAGGCCCGCAATGCGGCCGCCACCTTGGGAGTGATGGGGATCATCTCCATCACCATGTTCCTCGGCATCTCCACCCTGGCCCGGCTGTTCCACGTCCGTATCTCGGAAGAGAACGTTGACCAATTCGGAACCGTTATCTCCCAGATCGGTCGGGCGGCTTTCAACGAGGGGATCGGATTCTGGATCCTTCAGGTCGTCACCACCGGGATCCTCCTCCTCGCCGCCAACACGGCCTACGCCGACTTCCCACGCCTCTCCGCCATCTTGGCCCGCCACAAACTGATGCCCCGCCAGTTCCGCAACCTGGGCGACCGGTTGGTCTTCTCGAATGGGATCGTCGCCCTGGCCGGCGTCGCCATTCTCCTCATTTGGGCCTTCGACGCCCAGGTCAGCCGGCTCATCCAGCTCTACGTGGTGGGAGTATTCATGTCCTTCACCCTTAGCCAGACGGGCATGGTGCGCCGTTGGTTGACCCGGAGAGAGCCCGGATGGCGCCGAGGCGCCGTGGTTCAGGGGATCGGCGCCACCGTGACCGGGGTGGTGCTGATCGTGATCGCCAGCGTCAAGTTCAGCCACGGTGCCTGGATCATCATCGTCACCATTCCGATATTGGTGGTGGGCATGTTGGGTATCCGCCAGCACTACCTTGGGGTGGCCGACCGCTTGCGCCTCACCGCCGAGCCTGACATTCCCGAGCAGAACCGAGTTCTGGTTCTCGCCAGCCACACCGGCCGTGCCACCCAGCGAGCCATCGAATACGCCGAGATGGTTCAACCCGACGAGATCACCGTGATTCATGTCCGGGAAAGCCGCGACGAAGACCTCATCGACACCTGGGACCGCCTCTATCCCAATCACCCCCTAACCCTCTTAGACGACAACGGGGGCAAACCCTTTCGCACGCTGCGCGACTATGTGGCCGAAGAAGCCCGCCGGCATCCGGATGCATTTATCACCGTGGTGATTCCTGAACTAGTGAGGCATCGGCGCTTGGGCTCATTGGTCACCCATCCTCACGGACTGGTCCTCAAGCTGCTGTTCCTCTTTGTGCCGGGGGTGGTGGTGACCGATCTCACCTATCAGCGTCCCCGGGCCCGCCGCCGCGATGCCCTGGTCGATCCCGACCACATCTCCGATCAGTTGGTGGCGGTACTGGTGGCCGACATGACCATCCCGGTGCGGCGAGCCATGGCCTACGCCAGCATGCTCCACCCCGGCACCCTGGTCGCCGCCCATCTCGACACCGATGAGGAACAACGCGACCGCGTGCTGCGGAGCTGGGACCCGGAGTTGGGCCCGCTGCACATTCTGGAGAGTCCCTATCGGGGCATCACCCGTCCCTTGTTGCGGTATGTGCGGCGGCTGCGCCGCGACGCCGAAGACAACACGCTGATCCACATCATCATCCCCGAGTTCGTGGTACCCGGGTTCTGGAGCCAGATCCTCCATAACCAGACCGCGTTTGCCATCAAAGCCACCCTGATCTTCGAGCCGAGGGTGGCGGTGAGTTCGGTCCCCTGGCATCTGGCCACGGCCGAGGTCGACGAGACGGAGCAAGCGGCCACCTGATCACCCGGCAGCGGCCGGGATGCGACCGATAACCTGGCGGGGACGATGTCCCTTCCCCACTTCGAGCCCCTTTCCCACCTTGACGCTTCCTTCCTGGCGCTGGAAACCCCCACCACCCACATGCACGTGGGGGCAGTGGCAATCTTTGACGCCCAAAGCCTCCGCCGGCCCGAGGGTGGGATCGACATCGACCGGGTTAAGGCCCACATCCTGGGAAAGCTGCAGTACATCCCCCGCTACCGGCAGCGACTGGCCTTCGTCCCGGCCAGTAACCGGCCGGTGTGGGTCGATGACGACCATTTCAACTTCGACTATCACGTTCGTCATACCAGCCTGCCCCGACCCGGGAGCGATGAGCAGCTGAAGCGACTGGCGGGCAGGGTGATGAGCCAGCAGCTCGACCGGAGCAAACCGCTCTGGGAGGTGTGGGTGGCGGAAGGGCTGGCGGGGGACCGGATGGCCATCCTCGCCAAGATCCACCACTCAATGATCGATGGAATCTCCGGAGTCGACCTCACCACCATCTTGCTCAACGTGGTACCCAGCTCCGACATCGAAGAGGCCCCGGAGTGGAAGCCCCGACCTGCTCCCAACAACGCCCAGCTGGTGGTGGCGGAGGCGGCGAGGACCACCCGGCGGGCGATCGACACCCTGACCAGTCTCCCCGATCTGCGCAATCGTGGTCGGGAACTGGCACAAACCTGGGGGGGTAGGGCGGTCGCCGCCCTCAACTCGCTCCGCTCCGGTTGGCTTACGGCGGCTTCTCGGACTCCCCTCAACCCCGACCTCGGACCCAACCGGCGCTTCGACTGGACGGAGACTCCCCTGGAGCTGGTCAAGGAGATCAAGAACAGCCTGGGCGGCTCGGTCAACGACGTGGTGCTGGCCATCGCCGCAGGGGCCGTGCGCCGGTTCTTGGTCCAGGACCGAGGAGTGGATCTGGAGGGCGTCGAATTCCGGGTGATGAACCCGGTGTCGACCCGTTCGCCCAACGAGAGGGGCGCCCTGGGCAACCAGGTAGCCATGTGGCTTCTCCACCTTCCCATCGGTGAAGCCGACCCCATGACCCGGTTGAAACAAATCCGCCAGGAGACGGTTCGGCTCAAACGAACCAATCAGGCGTTGGGAGCGGCCACCTTGGTGGAGCTATCCCGGGGCACCCCCCTCACCATCATTTCCCTCGCCAACCGGGTGGTGGGCCCGATGCTCCGACCCTTCAACATGACCGTGACCAATGTCCCCGGTCCCCAATTCCCGATGTACCTGTTGGAGGCCAAAATGCTGGCCAACTATCCCATCGTGCCTCTCTGGTCCCAACACGGTCTGGGGCTGGCGCTCTTCTCCTACGACGGGCGGCTCCTCTGGGGCATCCACGCCGACTTTGACGCTATCCCCGACACCGACCGGGTGGCCGCCGCCATCCAGGCCGCCACCGACGAACTGGCGCAGGCCGCTCGGTCGTAGCGCTGTGCCCGAATAGGTCGAGTTCGTTGGTTGATAGCCTCTCCCTTTCCCCGAATCGGTAAACGGTGCCGGCCACTAAATACGCGCTAAGCGGCGACATCAACATTGCCTATCAGGTGATCGGGCAAGGACCGCGCGATCTCGTCTACGTGCCGGGGTGGGTGTCGAACATCGAGGTGATGTGGGAGGACCCCGGCCTGGCCCGCTTCCTCAACCGTCTCGCCTCCTTCTCGCGGCTCATCGTCTTCGACAAACGGGGAACCGGTTTGTCGGATCCGGTTGAGGTCGAAGCCCTCCCCTCCCTCGAGGTGCGGATGGACGACCTACGCGCGGTGATGGATGCGGCTGGATCGGAACGGGCGACCCTCCTCGGCCACTCCGAGGGCGGCAACATGTGCGTGCTTTTCGCCGCCACCTATCCCGAGCGGACCGAAGGACTGGCTTTGATGGGCTGCTACGTCAAACGGATCCGAAGCGACGACTACCCCTGGGCGCCCACCCTCGAGGCCAGACTGGCCGACACCGACGACATCCGCCGCAACTGGATCGACCCGGCCAAGATCGCGGAGTATTACGCCCCCAGCCGGGCCTCCGATCCGAGCTTCCGCACCTGGGTGGAGCGCTACCTCCGCCTCTCGGCCAGCCCTAGGGCAGCTGCCGCCCTCAACATGATGAACACCTACATCGACGTGACCAGCATCCTCCCCGCCATTCGGGTTCCCACCTTGCTCATTTACCGGCTGAACGACCCGGATGTCATGGTGGAAGAAGGCCGCTACATCGCTTCGCTGATTCCCCACGCCAAGCTGGTCGAGCTGCCCG
The DNA here is from genome assembly GCA_035281425.1 of Acidimicrobiia bacterium. Lineage (GTDB taxonomy): Bacteria > Actinomycetota > Acidimicrobiia > Spongiisociales > ZC4RG35 > JAICND01. The sequence continues at coordinate 13,442 of DATEDX010000020.1, read as the reverse complement.
GAAGCGATCACTTCTTCTGGGCGGGAGACTCCGAGCCCATTCTCGAGGAGATAGAAGAATTCGTCACCGGCCGCCGGGCAGGCGCCGCACCAGAGCGGTCCTTACCACCGTCGTCTTTACCGACATCGTCGACTCGACAGCTCGGGCCGCAGAGATGGGCGATTTGGCCTGGCGGGACCTTCTCGCTCGCCACGACGCAGTGGTGGAAGAACAAGCCCACCGTTGGCGGGGACGGGTGGTCAAGAAGACCGGGGATGGGATGCTGGCCACCTTTGACGGACCGGCCCGCGCCATTCGAGCCGGCTTGGGCATGGTCGGTGGCGCCGCCCAGCTGGGACTCCAGATCAGGGTCGGAATCCACACCGGCGAGGCCGAGATCATTGGCTCCGATGTGGGCGGGATCGCCGTTCATATCGGGGCCCGAGTTGCCGCTCAGGCCGGAGCCGGCGATGTACTGGTGTCGAGAACCGTCAAGGACCTGGTGGCGGGGTCGGGTATCGACCTTGACGACCGCGGCGAATTCACCCTCAAGGGTGTCCCGGGCGTGTGGAACCTGTTCGCCGTCCACGGGGGTTAGGCCGGTTGCGCCCTGGGATCAGCGAGCGAGGAACTGGTCGATCTTGTCTTGGGCGGCTTCGGTGATCTGATGCTCGAGCTGGTTGAGAGCGCGGGCTATGGCCAGCTCTTCTCCGATCAGCGGTTTAGGAGGATCCAAGGGGTTGCGGCGGGCTCTCCCGGTCGCCTGGAAGTGGTCCCCTCGCAGATCGAGTGTCGCCACCGCCACCGTCTCCCGGTCGTCTTCGCTGAGATGAATGGACAAAACGACGTCCTTCTCCTCTTCCACGGCTCCTCCTTCTCGGGGCTCCTCAACCTACGCCATCGTCGAGCGAGATGACGGGGAACGGGGACCGGGGAGCAGCAATCCGAATGCAGTTTTGGTGCCAGGGGCACTGCTATTGCATTAGGTTTGCTCGGGGGTGGAGTGGAGCTGAGGGGATTTGAACCCCTGACCTCTTGCATGCCATGCAAGCGCTCTGCCAGCTGAGCTACAGCCCCAGGATTTGCGGAGCGGATAGGGTACCAGGCCGCCGATTCTCCCCTAGCGGTTGGCGACCAGGCGGAGGATGTCACCGCCATGGGTGACCACCAAGATCTCCCCCGCGCCGTCCAGCCCGAAGGCGTTCACCTGGCCAGGGCTGCCACCGAGTTCCTCGGTCCAATCGCGCTCATCGGTGGCGGCTTCCCCGTCCCAAACGAAACTCCGGATCCACCCCTGGCACCAATCGGAGTAGAAGTAAACGCTATGCAACTCGGGGATGGCCGGACCTCGATAGACCTGGCCTCCCGCTACCGAGCAGCCATCGTCATGGTCGTATTCGACCGCGGGGAGGACGTAGTCTGCCGGGTCGCAGGGATCCTCTTGGAAACAGACCGTTCCTTCGACGTTGGCCCAGCCGAGATTGGACCCACCGCCTTCCGCCAGCGACAGCACATTGATCTCTTCGCGGGCGCCGAAACCCACATCGCCGATGTAGATGTTCCCGCCCTCGGCGTCGATGGAGAAGCGCCAAGGGTTGCGGAGGCCGTAAGCCCACACCTCCTGCCCACCGCCGCCGTCGACGAACGGATTATCGGGAGGAATGCCATAGGGATCTCCGCTGTCAACATCGATGCGAAGGATCTTGCCGAAGAGCCCTTCCGAGTTCTGGCCCTGGTCGCTGGCGTTGGCGCCGTCCCCGGAAGAGATCCAGAGGAAGCCGTCGGGCCCGAACTGGACCATGCCTCCGTAGTGGCGGATGTCGGTGGACCGGGGGGGCTGGGTGGCTTCGAACAGGATTCGCTCGCTGTCGGGGTCGGCTTCCACCTCAGACACGGTCGTGAACTCCGACAGGCGCCGTCCTACCCCCTCAGCGACGTAGTAGACGAAAACCCGAGGATCGTCGGGGAACTCCGGATGGAAGGCCAGTCCGAGCATTCCCTGCTCGATGCCGTCGAAGGCCACCTGCTCCTGAATGTCGAGGAAGGTGGCCGTCACCGAGCCGTCGGACTCCAAGACCGTGATCCGTCCTGGTCGCTCTACCACCCAGATCCGCTCCGACCCGGCCGGAGCGAGGGCGTAGGTGGGCTGACCCAGGCCGGTTGCCACCGGCTGCAAAGAGAGCGCCCCTAGCGGAGCGATGGAAGTGTCGGTGGTGGAAGAGCCACTAGTGGTGGAGGTTGTGCCCCCGGGTGCGGTCGAGGTCGTGGCGGCCACGGTTTTAGTGGTGGTGGTGTCGATTTCCCCTTCCTCCACCAGGGATCGAGTGGCCAGGCCGACGACGAACAAAACCGCCAGTAAGCCAAGGAGTAGACCGACGCGACGTTCTAACGGGCGGGAAGGCGGCATCGGGTAAGAAGTCTATAGGGGGTGGTTTCAGCACCGGCCCCGGGGGGTAAATCAGGGCCATGGAACCGAAAGAGGTCACCATCATGCGGGGCTCGACCCTGCCTCGGGGCTCCCGACGTCCCCGCACCATCGACAAAAAGAGAGTTTGCATGGCCCACGGCTGTGAAACGGTTCTCAGCCGCTATAACCCCCGCTCAACCTGCCATCTCCACGCCCCGGTTCGCTACCCTCGGATCCGAGGGTCGGTGATGGAGAGCTGACCCTGCCCGAGCTGGGTTTGACAACCACCGCCCAGCGGGTATCAATGGAGCATGGCCGAAGCAACCAAACTCGTGGTCTGGATTGACCAAGACCTCTGCACGGGCGATGGGATCTGCGAAGAAATCACTCCCGATGTCTTTACCGCCCGTGACGACGGCCTCTGGGTCGTGAAAGAAGAGGCCAAACATTTCGGTAAGACCACGGTGTTCGACGGCAAGGATGGCGATGGGCATGGGCCCGACGGGGCCCGGGGGCTGGCCCGGGTGCCGGACGCTTTGATCGAAGATGTGCTCGAATCGGCCGAGGAGTGCCCCGGCGAGTGCATCATGATCGAACCCGTCCCCAAGGGCTGATACTCACCCCAAGTCAGAACCGGCCGGCTCCCAGGAGATGGCGGGAGCGTCCCTCCACAGCCTCTCCAAGTCGTAGTAGTCACGGGCCGCAGTTTGGAAGATGTGCACCACCACATCGCCGTAGTCGATGAGGACCCACTCTGCCTCTGCCCTGCCTTCGTCTCGTAGCGGCCGGCGTCCGGACTCCTTGAGCAGTTCCTCCACCCGATCGGCCAGTGTCTGCACGTGGGGACGAGAGGTGCCGGTGGCGATCACGAACACGTCGGCAATAGTGAAGATGTCCCCCACCTCGAGCAGGACGATGTCGGATCCCTTCTTGTCAGCTAAGGCGTCGGCCGCCAACCGTGCAGTGGCTATTGGATCGGCGGAGTTACGGTCGGCGGCTTCTGAAATGACGGCTGGGACCTCCTGGCTCCTAATCGACTCTAATCCCGGTAGAGACCTTGTTCATCGACATATGCAAACACCGCGTCGGTGACGAGGAACCGGTAGCCCTGCCCCGATCGGACCCGCTCCCTGATAAGAGTGCCGCTGACGGGAAGGGCCGGCATGTCGAGCCAGTGGTCCACCTTGACCTGTTCTTCTACCGCCGCCCGGTCCAGGCCGGGGCGAGGCACCACCGCCAACTCCACCCGGGCCAGTACATCCACCGACTGGTGCCAGGTGGGTAGGCCGAGGGCGGCGTCGCTCCCCAGGATCATGACGATCTCTTCTGGGGCGGGAAAAGTGGTAAGGGTGTCGGCGGTGTAGGTCCAGCCGTCCCGGTGCACCTCGCGGTCATCGGCCTCGAAATATTCGATGGGACTCACCGCCAGTTCCGTCATAGTCCAGCGGTGGACGGCAGCGCTCACCCGCCTACCGGCTTTCTGCCAGGGGGACCCAGCCGGCATGTAGATCACGCGATCGAGCCCCAATTGACGATACGCCACCTCCCCGGCGAGAAGGTGAGCGATGTGGGGTGGATCGAAGGTGCCTCCAAGGAGGCCGCTGCGCACGGCGTTCAGAATAGGGGGGGACGTCGGGCGGCGGGAGCAGGTAGAGAAGACCGACCTGGTGGCATTCAAAGAAGGGGGCCGGGTCGAGATATTGGTTCTGATACCGGAGCGAGATGTGAACCGCGGGCCGGCCATGGGCCAGACCCGACCGTCCGATCGTCTGCCCGACCGAGACCTGGGCACCGGTTTGGACGGTGATCGCCGACAAGTATGAGACCGAGACCTTGTAACCAGGGGACGTCTCGATGGTCACCGAGCGCATTCCCGCCACCGTCCCGGAGAAAGTGACCACCCCCGGGGCTGGTGCCGCCACTGCCGTGCCGTAAGGGGCAGCGAAGTCGATCCCCCAGTGGCCTCCGTACTGACCGACCGGGGCGAAGCCGGCCACGACCGGGCCGGGGACCGGAGCCAACAAGCACATGGAGAGCGCGGTGGAGGCGAGCAGGGTCAACTTCACGTTCCTAATCAGCCGCCGCCCGGCCAACATACCGCAGCCACCTTCACGAGGGAAGAGGGATGCTGGAAGGCCGCTAGCGTGGAGCGGTCCCCAGGCAAGAGGGTGAAATGTGAACATGAGAATTGGTCTGATGGGGTTTGGCCGGATAGGCCGCAATGTCCTCCGCCTGCTGGTGGATCATCCCCAACTAGAGGTGGCGGCCATCGCCGATGTTGCCGATCCCGCCGGCCTCACTTATTTACTCAAATACGACTCGATCTACGGCCGATTTCCCCGCCCGGTGAGCTACGAAGGCGGTGCCCTGCAGATCGAGGGACGGCCGGTGGCGTTCCTCAACGCCGTGCAACCCGGTGACGCTGATTGGACATCGCTGGGGGTCGATCTTGTGGTCGAAGCAACTGGCAAATACCGCTCGACCGATTGGGTGCAGCGTCATCTCGAGGCAGGGGCGAGGCGGGTGGTGGTGGCTTCGGCACCGGAGAAGCCGGGGGACGTACCGGTGCTGCTGCGGGGTATCAACGACGGCGTGCTCACTCCGACCACCACCGCCGTCGCTTTGGGCTCCAACACCTCCAATGCGGTGGCACCGATCCTTCGCATCCTCGACAACGCTGTGGGGATCGAACGGGCCTTCTTCACCACCGTGCACGCCATGACCAAAGATCATCGGCTGGCCGATGTCCCCGGGACCGATTTCCGCACTTCCCGCTCGGCGGCCGAGAACATCATCCCCCAAGACACCAACTCGCCGGAGATCCTCACCCAGGTCATGCCCGAGTTGACAGGGAAGGTGTCGGCGATGGCGCTCAACGTTCCCGTCAACGACGGCTCCACCGTCGACCTGGTCACCATCGTCAACCAGCCGACGAGCAAAGAAGCTATCAACGCCGCGGTGGCCGCGGCCAGCGCCGGACGCTTCTCCGGACTGATCGAGTACACGGCCGATCCCATCGTCTCGAGCGACGTCCGTGACTCCCGCTACTCGGGCGTCTTCGACAGCCTCGCCACCATGGTGATGGACGAGACCATGGTCAAGACCGTGACCTGGTTCAACAACGGGTGGGGATATTCAGCCCGGATCGTGGAGGTTCTCGAACAAATGGCCGCACACGTGGCGGAAGGAGTGTCATGAGTATCCGAGTTGCCATCAACGGTTTTGGCCGGATCGGACGGGCAGTGTTCCGCATCATCGCCGAACGCCCTGAGTCGGACATCGAGGTGGTGGCCATCAACGATCTCGCCGACGACGAGGTGCTTGCCTACCTCCTCGAATACGACTCGGTGATGGGTCCCTTCGAGCAGGAGGTGGCGGTAGCGGACGGGGTGATGACGGTGGGGCGTCACCGGGTGCAGATGCTCTACGAGCGGGACCCGGCCAAGCTGCCCTGGAAGGACCTCGACATCGATGTGGTGGTGGAGTCGACCGGGGTTTTTCGCACCCGGGAGGCGCTGCAAAAACACATCGACGCCGGGGCCAAACGGGTGATCCTGACCGTTCCGGCCGACGACGACATCGACGAGACCGTGGTTTTGGGAGTGAACGACGAAGCGCTCGACTCCTCCGACATCATCGTTTCCAACGCCTCTTGCACCACCAATTGCCTGGCGCCCCTGGCCAAGGTGCTCGACGACGCCTTCGGGATCAAGCGGGGCTTGATGACCACCGTCCACGCCTACACAAACGACCAGCGGCTGGCCGACGTCCCCCACAAAGACCTCCGCCGCAGCCGCGCCGCCACCGAGAACATCATCCCCACCACCACCGGGGCCGCCAAGGCCGTGGGCAAGGTGATTCCCAAACTTGACGGCAAGCTCCACGGCATGGCGATGAGGGTGCCGGTCCCCGACGGCTCCACAGTGGACTTGGTGGTCCAGCTGGATCGACCGGTGTCGGCGGAGGAGGTCAATGCCGCCGTCCGGGCGGCGGCCGAAGGACCACTGCGAGGGGTCATGCAATACACCGAAGACCCCATCGTGTCCACCGACATCATCGGCAACCCTCACAGTTCGATCTTCGACGCCGGGGCCACCAAGGTGCTAGGAGGCGACTTGATCAAGGTCCTCTCCTGGTATGACAACGAGTGGGGTTACTCCAACAGGGTGGTGGACCTGATCGAGCGGCTGGGCGCCATCGTCAAAGAAGGGCAACCGGCCTAAACCCTCCTCATTCCCCCGTTTTGGCGCGTAAAGGCGACGCTATTGCGTCGCCTTTACGCGCCAAAACGAAGTTAGTCGTCTGGAATCAGCCAGCTGAGGACGGCGCTGACCACCGAAATAACTAGCGCACCCAGCACCGCGGGGATGAACCCATCCACCGAGAGGTTGTCGGTGAGGGCGGCGGTGAGGGCGAGCATGGCGGCGTTGATCACCAGGGCGAAGAGCCCCAGAGTGAGAATGAGCATGGGGAGAGAGAAGAGCTTCACGATCGGCTTGATGATGGCGTTGACCACGCCGAAGATCAGGGCCACGAGGAGGATGGCCCAAATGTTGCCGGAGAGGTCGATGCCGTCGACGATCTGGGCCGCGACCCATAGGGCGGCGGCGTTGACGAGGATGCGGATGATCAAGCGCATTGAGACGATCCTAAACACCCTCGCCTTGACCTAGAGCCCTCCACACCGATTCGGGAGTGAGTGGGATCTGCAGATCCTGACGGGAGAGGGCATCACAGACCGCGTTGATCACGGCCGGCGTGGCCCCGATGGCCCCCGCCTCTCCAATTCCTTTGGCGCCGAGCGGATTGGTGGGCGTGGGGGTGACGGTTTCGTCGAGGTCGAAACTCGGCAAGCTCGAGGCGGTGGGAATGAGGTAGTCCATCAACGTCGAGGTGAGGAGGTTGCCGTCCCGGTCATAGCGGATCGCTTCCCACAGCGCCTGACTGATCCCCTGGGCCATGCCGCCATGGCGTTGACCCTCGGCCAGCATCGGGTTGACGATTACCCCGGCGTCATCGACCCCCACCATCTTCAACAGGGTGACGACCCCCGTCTCACGATCAATCTCGACCACGGCCAGATGGGCGCCGAAGGGGAAGTTCATGCCGCCGGAGCGGAGTTTTACCTCTCCCTCCAGGCCCGGTTCCTCACCAGGGGGGAGCTTGCCGGCGAAGGCGAGGTCGGCGATGGCCTGCCAGGGGACGGCCACGTCGGTCCCTTTCACTCTGGCTTCACCGGCGACGAGTTCCAGATCGGCGGGATCGGCTTCGAGGAGGTGGGCGGCGAGCCGGATTGCCTTCTCCGCCACCTTTCCTGCCGCGGTGTAGGCCGCCGAGCCTCCCTGGGCGACGGAACGGGATCCGGAGGTGCCGTGCCCGTAGGGGGCGGAGCCGGTATCGCCCTGTTCAACTCTGATCTGATCGAGGCGGAGCCCGAGGCGGGCCGCCACTACTTGGGCGAAGGCGGTGCGATGGCCCTGTCCCTGATCGAGGGTCTCGACGAAGAGGCTGACGGTCCCGTCCCGGTTGACCTGAATCCGGGCCGCTCCCCAGTCTTCGAACCCGCACACCTCCACGTAGGCACTGACCCCGATCCCGAAAAGCTTCCCTTGTTCTCTTCGTTCTTGCTGCTGACGGCGGAGACCTTGGTAGCCGGCCCCTTCCAGCAAGCGGTCGAGATTGGCGTGATAGTCGCCCGAGTCGTACGTGTAACCACCGGCACTTTTGTAGGGGAAGCTGGAGATGAAGTTGCGCCTGCGGACTTCGGCCGGGTCGAGGCCGAGGTGGGAGGCCAGGTGGTCGACGGCCCGTTCGATGGTGAGTGTGGCTTCGGGGCGCCCCGCCCCCCGGTAGATGCCCCGGGAGCTGCGATTGGTCCACACTCCCCGGATTCGCCACGCGTAGTGGGCGATGTCGTAGTTGCCGGTTCCCATTCGGGGAGTGATGGTGTGAAACGACGTGTAGCGGTGCCGGCAGCCGAGATCCACCAGCCAGTCCACAAACAGGCCTTGGATGCGTCCCTCGCTGTCGGCCACCAGGCGGTAGGCGGCGCGCATCGCCCGACCGTGGCCGACGGTCAAGAGGTGTTCTCGCCGGGTCTCGGTCCACTTCACCGGCCGTGCCAACCGCCGCGCGGCCCAGGCCACCAAGAGCTCCTCTTCGGCCAGGTCGAACTTTCCCCCGAAGGCACCGCCTACGAAAGGCACCGTTACCCGGACCGCGGTCAGGGGCAGATCGAAGCAGCGCGCCAGCTCCTCCTGGATGAGGTGGGGACCCTGCGAGGGCATGTGGAGATGGAGCATTCCGTCTCTCCACTGTGCCAAGGCCACCCGGCCCTCCATGGGGGCGGGTGACACCCGGGGATGGTCGACGGTGCCGGTGATCACCACCGCCCCTTCCATCGCCTTGACGGCTTCGACCTCCCCCCGGCTGCGGTCGTAGGCGACGTTGCTCTCCTGGTCGGGATGGATCGGGGGAGCCTCTAGGGCATCCTCCGGATCGCCCACCGGCACCAGCGGCTCGTAGTCGACCTCGACCAGGTCGGCGGCGTCGCGGGCTTGGGCGGGACTAGAGGCGACCACCGCCGCCACCGGGTCGCCGGGCATCAAGACCCGGTCCTGAGCCAGGGCGTAGCGACGAGGAATGTTGCGGGCGGGATCCGGTTGGGGAGGAACTGCCAGATCGGCCACATCGGCCCCGGTGTAGATCGCCCACACCCCGTCAGCTGCCATGGCGGTGTCGAGGTTGATGCCCACGATCCGGGCATGGGCGAAGGGGCTGCGAACGAACGCCACATGCAGGGTCCCGGACGGATTGAGGTCTTCGGTAAAGGTGGCCTGGCCCCGGATCAGGGTGGGATCTTCGGCCCGCTGCACGGGCGCGCCGAGCAGCGACGGAATCAGGGTGGCCACATGTGAAAGCTATCAGCTTTCGGCTTCCGGCTTTCAGCTCTGGCTGCTGGCTGACAGCTGACAGCTGACAGCTGTATTAGCGGAGGAGGTCGAGGACGGTTTCCCGGAAGTCGTTGGGCTGGAAGGGTTTGGTGATGAAGGCGTCGGCGCCACCTTCGTCGGCCCGGCGGCGGGATTCCTCCTCGGCGTGGGCGGTGAGAACGACCACCGGGAGCTGACGAGTAGAGGGATGGGAACGGATCTCGTCGAGGACCTGCCATCCGTCCATGCCGGGCAGACCGATATCGAGTACGACCAGGTCGGGAGCTTCGGTATGAACCGCTTCCAACCCGCCCGGTCCATCCTCCCGGGTGAGTATTTCGAGGTCGCCTGCCCTCAGGCATACCTCGATCAGCCGGCGGATGACGGCGGAATCTTCAACGACCAAGATGCGATGACCCACTATTTCTGCCTCTCGGGGAACCTTGATAGATGCTATCGGCCGGTGGCGCGGTGGAGTTGAGAGCTCCTTCTTCCCCCTCCGGGAAGCAATCCGGGCACGGTCAGGTGCTCGACGAAGTGTTCCAGCTGGCGCAGGGTTCGCACCTCGAAGGCCCCGTCGCAATAGGGCTCATACTTTCCCATTACTGAATCTCCGGTGTCCCAGTAGGAACGCGGCTCGGGATTGAGCCAATAGATCGCCCTGCTTTTCCTGGCTATTTCTTCCAGGAGTTCGGCCCGGGGGGGCCGATAGTTGTTGCGGGCGTCGCCGGTGACAATGACGGTGGTGCGCGGGGTCACCTCCCCGCCGTAGCGTTCCAGGAAACGAGCCAGTGAGTTGCCGTAGTCGGAGTGGCCGTCCAGCCAAACCGCTTCGGCCTCGCTGGCGATGCGGTTGAGCGCCTCGACAAAGTCCACCCCCGGCCCGAAATATCCGGTCACCTCATCGATGGTGTCGATGAAAACAAACGACCTGAGCTTGGAGAAGTGGGTGGCCATGGCGTAGGTGAACTGGAGGGTGAAACGGGCAAACGTGGCCATCGACCCGGAGATGTCGCAGACCAGGAACACCTCGGGACGGTGGGGGCGGGCCTTGCGAAAAATAGGCTCCAGGGGGACACCTCCTGTTCCCAGCGAGCGCCGGACGGTCTTGCGGAAGTCGAGCCGCCCGGCCCGCAGGAGCCGCCGCCGGCGCGCCAGCCGGGCCGCCAGCTTCCTCGTCAACGGCTCGATGACGTCTTCGATTTGAGCCAGTTCCAGCCGGGTGGCGTGCATCAGGTCGAGATCCTCGACCAGCGGCTGGCGCAGGGTGCGAGCCACCGACTGCCGGCCTCGATCGGCCACCAACCGGCGCCGGATCTCGTCTTGGATCTCCTGGCGGAGCCTGGTGATCATGGCCTCGACTTCTTCCCGGGCCAACCTGACGTCGAGTTGGTCGTCTGGATCGATGTCGGCCAGGGCTCGTTCGAGCAGCCGCTGCTGCAGTGAGTCCGTGTCGAGGCGTCGCAACGTCCGATATAGGTAATAGGTGCCTCCCACCGGCCGGCCCGGCTCGATGCCCGCCAGTTCCTCGACCGCCCGGCGGGCGGCGGCCTGGAGGGCGCCGGGATCGCCCCCCCAGAGGGCCCGGTAGATCGACTCGATGAGATCGGCGATGTCGCCGGCGGCGCCGGGCGCACCCGACGGTGGGGATCCCGATACCTGGTCGCGGCGAGGCTCGGCTGCCGCCTCCTCACCCGGCCCGGTGAACCGGTGATGGGCGAAGAACACCTCGAAGGCAACGTCGAAAGCTTGATAGTGGCGGGCGTTCTTCACCAGCGTGGCGCCCAGCGCCGCCTTCAAGGCCAGACGGTTGCCGATGTCGATGTGCTTGACCGCCTCCATGGCATCGATCGACTCGACCATCGACACCGGGATCCCGGCCGCTCGCAGCTCGCCGATGAAGTCAGTGAGAAGCTGGATCATGATGGGTTATGAGTTCTGAGTTATGAGTTTGACTCGTTACTCAGAACCCACAACTTGAAACTCCTTGGCTGCCTTCTCGATGTCGGTCTGATATTTGAGGAGAACGTGCAGGGTGTCCCCCACTACTTGGTCGTCGACGTGATCCACCGCCAGCGCCAGCAGGGTACGGGCCCAGTCGATCGACTCGGAGACCGAGGGTGCCTTCTTGAGGTCGAGCGCTCGGATCGACCGGACGATGCGGGCGATTTGGGCGGCAAGCTGATCGGGCAGATCGGGAACCCGGTGGAGGAGGATCTCCTTTTCCCTCTCGGGCTCGGGATAGCTGATGTGGAGGAACAGGCACCGCCGTTTGAGGGCTTCCGACAGCTCCCGCGTGTTGTTGGAGGTGAGGATGACGAACGGGGCCGAAAAGGCGGTGACGGTTCCTAATTCCGGGATCGACACCTGAAAGTCGGAAAGCACCTCGAGGAGCAGGGCTTCGGTTTCGATCTCGACCCGATCCACTTCGTCGATGAGCAGCACCACCGGCTCCGGGGAGCGGATGGCTTCCAACAGGGGACGGGTGAGCAGGAAGTCTTCTGAGAAGATGTCCTCCTCCAGTTCGCTCCACTCTTGGTCGGCTTCTGCCTGGATGCGGAGCAGCTGCTTTTTGTAGTTCCACTCGTAGAGCGCTTTGGCCTCGTCAAGGCCCTCGTAACACTGGAGGCGAATCAAGCGGCGACCGCTGATGGCCGCTACCGCCTTGGCGAGTTCGGTTTTGCCGACCCCGGCGGGGCCCTCAACCAGGATGGGCTTTTGCAGGCGCTGGGCCAGGAACACCACTTGGGCGATGCGGTCGTCGGCGAGATAGTCGACCTCGGCTAGGCGGGCCTTGACTTCGGCGGGGGTGAAATTCACCTGATTTGGCCTTGACCTTCGACCACCCACCGCTCGGAGGTCAGAGCCTCCAGGCCCATCGGACCTCGCACGTGGAGCTTTTGGGTGCTGATCCCGATTTCGGCTCCGAACCCGAACTCCTCTCCGTCGGTGAAGCGGGTGGAGGCGTTCACCATCACCACCGCCGACTCGGTACCGGCGACGAAAGCGCGGGCGGCGTCGACATCTTTGGTGATGATGGCCTCGGTGTGGCCGCTGCCGTAGGCGCGAATGTGATCGATCGCCTCGTCGACGCTGTCGACCACCTTCACGGCCATGATCAGATCCAGGTATTCGGTGGGCCAGTCGTCCTCGCCGGCTCGTGACAGATCGGCCACTATTTCTCGGGAGTCGTCGTCCCCCCTGACCTCCACTCCCCCGTCGGAGAGGAGCTTATGAATCCGAGGCAGGAATTCCGGCGCCACCTGGCGATGGACGAGGAGCTTCTCGGCAGCGTTGCAGACCCCCGGTCGGCTGGTCTTGGCGTTAACCACGATGTCGGCTGCCTTTTCGAGATCGGCGCTTTGGTCGACGTAGATGTGACAGTTGCCGGCGCCGTCGATAACGAAGGGGACCGTCGCCTCGGCCTCCACGGCGGCAATCAGGTTGGGCCCACCCCGGGGCACCAACAGGTCGACCCACTGCCGGGCCTTCATCAGGGCGAGGGCCCCCTCGCGGGTGGTGTCCTCCAGCACTTGTACCGCATCGGCGGGAAGCCCACTAGCGCTCAGGGCAGAACGCAGCACCTGGCCGATGGCGCGGTTGGAGCCGAGGGCGTAGGAGGAGCCGCGCAAGAGGGCGGCGTTTCCGGCTTTGAGGCAGAGACCGGCGGCGTCGGCGGTGACATTGGGACGGGCTTCATAGATGACCGCCACCACCCCCAGTGGCACTCGCACTCGGGTGAGGTGGAGGCCGTTGGGGCGGGTAAAACCGGCCGTTACCTGGCCGACGGGGTCGGGCAGTTGGGCTACTTGGCGCAACCCCGAAGCCATCCCGGCGACCCGGTCGGTGGTGAGCCGGAGCCGATCCAAGAGGGCCCCGGTGACTCCTTCTTCTTCCGCTTGGAGTAGGTCGGAGGCGTTCTCGGCAATCAGCGAGTCAGCGGCATCCGCCAGCTGCTCGGCCGCGGTCAACAGGGCCTGGTTCTTGGCTGCAGTGGTGGCGGCGGCCATTGCCCGGGCGGCTTCTCGGGCGGCGGCGCCGACGGTGTCGTTCACAAAGGGCAGTGTACGGTGGCTACCAGCCAGGTCGATCACGCATCAGCCCCCCCCCGGCCTATTGGCTGC
>DATEDX010000019.1:0-6994 GCA_035281425.1 Acidimicrobiia bacterium | reverse complement strand
CCCGCCGGCACCTTGGAGTCGCAGCTGCGACACACGATGGCGGGAGCCAGGCGTCGACCGTCGGCGGCGCCGTCAGCTTCGTCGAGCTCTTTGATCCGGGCCGCTAACTGCTCGTCGGTATAGCCGTTTTCCCTGAGAAGGCTCCACATGGCCTCGATCACCATCAGCAGTCGATCCACCCGCTCGTCGAGGGCGGTGACGCTGTGGCTCGACCCGGTGATGGCGTTGGCCACCACTCCCATGGCACTGGCACGTGCCGCGGCTCGTTGCCCCATTACATACCCGGCGATCATCGGCAGCATGGCTGACAGACTACGCCTGCACAGCCCGTGGGGAATGGTCTCTGCGACCCGGGAGCGGTTAAGATTTCAACTGAAGCGCCCCCCCTCCATCGGGGGCGCGACGCCCGTTCGGGGGTGGTGTAATCGGCAACACGACAGGTTCTGGCCCTGTTATTGAGGGTTCGAGTCCTTCCCCCCGAGCTGCCGACAAGGCAGAAAGCACCTGGCCCCGTCGTCTAGAGGCCCAGGACGCCGGCCTCTCAAGCCGGTAACGCCGGTTCGAATCCGGTCGGGGCTGCTCTATCCACGTTTCTGCTGAGCTCAGCCGTTTTGTTGATCCCCAGCTGGGGTACAGCCAGACATGACCCCTCCTTTCTCCGTGGTTGACGGCGTCGGTCAAGTGGTCCTCACCGCCATCCATGGCGGGCATGACTTGCGGCCGGAGGTCGCCTCCCGGATGGCGGTAGAAGATGCCGTTCGGCTTCGCGAAGAAGACCCTTTTACGGATCGTCTCGCCGAGGTGACGGTGCCGCGTGTGGTCGTTCATCGCTCCCGCTTCGAGGTGGACCTCAACCGACCGCGCGACGAGGCTGTCTACCTGTCTCCGGAGCAGGCGTGGGGCTTGACCGTCTGGAAGCGTCCACCCGGCGAAGGGGTGCTTGCCCGTTCGCTCGCCCTTTATGACCAGTTCTACCAGGCGATCTCCCATCTGCTGGACGAGGTGGCGATGAGGGGAGCATTTGTTGTGCTCGATATCCACTCCTACAACCACCGACGGGGGGGAAAAGACCAACCTCCAGCTCCGGCAATAGAAAACCCAGACATCAACCTTGGCACCGGGTCTCTGCAGCGGGCAAGGTGGGCGCAGCTTGTCGACGGGCTAAGCGCCGATCTGGCGATGAGATTGCCCGATACCTCGGTCGCCGAGAACGTCCGCTTTCGCGGCGGACACCTCTCGCATTGGATCAACCGACGATACGCCGGCGCCGGCTGCGCCCTCGCCCTCGAGTTCAAGAAGACCTTCATGGATGAGTGGACCGGGCTGCTCGACGTCAACGCCTTCGACGGCTTGCGGGAAGCCCTTGCCGGCGCCACTTCTGGCCTGTGCCGTAGGCTTGGATTGAGATGACCAGCATCCAGCCTGGCGACCTGGCTGTTGACCGCGAGCTGGCCTCAATCAGCGGAAGCTTCAGCTTCCTGGTCGATCTCACCCCGACCAACGTGGCGGAAGCGAAGGAAACATTTCTGACCGACCCATCGGAGCCGCCTCGCTTCACCTACCGCCACCTTGAGGATGCCCCTGAGGTTCTCCGAGCGAGGGTAAAGGCGGTCGACGTCTCTTCGGTCCAAGATCCCACGCTATCCCATCTCTTCGCCGCCAAGAAGAGAGAGCTAGAGCTTCAACTGGAGATGCTTTCCGCTCGGGAGACCGATGAATTCCTGGGCCTGAGCGCCGAACTCTACGGTTCGGTCTCTCCGTCCTTGGAGGAAACGGCTACTGAGATCCTTAGCTCAGTGCCCTCCACCGCCAGCCCTCGGGGCCACTGCCTGGCAGCCCCGGCCCTCGCCCGCCGGGCCCGGACCGAGGTCAAGAACTATCAGAAGATGGCGCCAGACATGGGGGTGACGGTTGACATCCGCAGCGATCTGTCCGGGGTGATGGTGTCGAATGGCGATCTCCTCATCGCCGACAATGTCTCGGTGGCTTCATCCCGCCTGCCGGGGCTCATGGCCCACGAGATTGGTACTCACGTACTCACCTACGTCAATGGCCTCCGGCAACCCCTGAAACTGCTGGCGGCCGGCCTGGCGGGCTATGAAGAGACTCAGGAGGGGCTGGCCCTAATCGCTGAGGCGATGATGGGAGGGTTGACTGCGTCCCGTCTTCGCCAGATTGCCGCCCGGGTGATTACCGTCCGGCGGCGGCTGGCGGCGGAGCCGTTCCGGGCTGCTCACCACGAGCTCGTAGAGAGCTTCGGATTCTCGCCGGGAGGAGCCTTCACCATCGTGATGCGGGTCTACCGAGCCGGTGGATTGACCAAAGACGCGGTGTACCTGCGGGGGCTCCAAGACCTCGTCGGGTACATCACAGAAGGCCACAGTCTGGCCTCGCTCTGGGTAGGCAAGCTTGCTCTAATCGACCTGCCCCTCGTCGACGATCTGCGACGTCGGGGCCTGCTCGATGACCCCCACTTACTGCCGCGGTTTCTCGACGATCCGACTGCGCAGGGACGGCTTCGGGCCATCGCCTCGAGCCAAGGACTGCACACGTTGATAGGAGTGGAGGCATGAAGATTGGATTCGTGGTCAACCGCGTGACCACCGAGCAGCCCGGTTACACGACGACCCGCCTGGCGATGGCCGCTTCCCGAGCCGGCCACGACGTGTGGCTGATGGGGGTCGATGACTTTGCCCACGAACCCGAGGGGACGGTCACCGCATCGGCTCGCACCGTTCCCAAAAAGAAGTACCGAGCCCTGAAGCCGTTCCTGGCCCACCTCCAAGACGAGGAGGCGGTCAAACGTCTAGATGTGGACGAGCTGGATGTTCTGGCGATGCGAAACGACCCGTCCGAAGACGTCGTCGATCGTCCCTGGGCGGTCGCCTCGGGAATTCTGTTTGGCCAATTGGCCGCCTCCCGCGGCGTATTGGTTGTGAACGATCCGTTCAGCCTTGCCAACGCGGTCAACAAGACCTACTTCCAGAACTATCCGGAGAAGGTGCGTCCCCGCACCATGATCTCGCGCGAAGTTGATGAGATCCGCGCCTTCATCAAGGAACTGAAGGGGGCCGCGGTGCTCAAGCCGTTGCAGGGTTCGGGCGGAGCAGGCGTGTTCCTCGTCTCCAACAAGGAAGCTCCCAACCTCAATCAGATGATCGAGGCGCTGGCCCGCGACGGGTACATCGTGGTCCAGGAATATCTGGCCGCGGCCAAGGCGGGAGACGTGCGTCTGTTCGTGATGAACGGTGCTCCCCTGAGCCGGGATGGGCGGATCGCAGCCTTTCGACGTGTCAACCAAGGCGAGGACCTAAGGTCCAATATGCACGTCGGGGGCGAGGCGCAGGCCGTGGAAGTCACGGACGAGATGCTGCATCTGGTGGAGGTGGTGCGGCCCAAGCTGATCGAGGATGGGATGTTCCTGGCCGGACTGGACATCGTGGGGAGCAAGCTGATGGAGGTGAACGTCTTCAGCCCGGGTGGTCTCGGCAGTTGTCAGCGGCTCTACGACGTCGATTTCGCCTCGCCGGTGATTGCCGCCCTCGAGCACAAGGTCGAACTTCGCCGGCACTATCCGACCCTGGGAAACGCGGAGCTGGCAACTCTATAGAGGCCGATCGGCCGTCCCTTGAAGAGGAGATGGCTGCCGACGCGCTAAGCCGGCGTTAGTTCTGCCCAAAGCGGCGTCAGGATGCTGGCAGGAGCTGATGACTGTGGTCTCCGGGGCGATACAACAACTTGGAGATGCCCGGACGAACGGATCAGCACTTCGAGCTTGGTGCTCGGGCAACCTCCCGCTCCCTTACTAAGGGGCGTCTCTGGCCCGACCTCCGGCCCCTCGCCGCGCTATTGGGAGTGGTCATCGGCTGGGTACTGGCGGTGGCAGCAGGAGTGGTGATCCTTGTTGCGGAGCTGGCTATTCGCCCCTAGAGCTTTCCGTCCGACCGGCTGGCGCTCAGCCGGGCCTGATGTTCCTCGACTGCCGCCAGATGGAAGGGCACGCTCGTCACCGCCACATCGGGCTCGGCGGCCATCATCGCTTTGATGGCGAGTCCGGTCTGGTTGTGCAACAACTGGGCTAGCCGCCCGGGGACGATGAACTCGGGGAGGAGAACGTTGACCAGCGTTCCCTGCGGTTCTTCGTGCCGGCGTCGCCGTGTGTAACGCAGCAGCGGGCGCCCGATATCGCGGAATGGGCTGGAAACGATCTCCAGTTCAGGATCCAGGCCTTCGCGCTCCCAGGCGGCAGCTACCCGGCGGCTTTGGGTCTCGTCAACGTCGATGTGGATGCAATGGAGGGCATCGGGCTGAAGTCGCTTGGCATATTCGAGCGCCTCCCGGGTGGGCCGAGTTACCTCGCTGACCGTGAGCACGGCAACGTGGCGGGTGATGGGAACCGCCACCTCCGGCTTGCTTCGCCGGCGATGGACCACGGTCAGATCAGTCACCGCCACCCCGGGCTCGAAAAGCAGGAGTGCTTTGAGGATGAGGCTATGGGGATGGGCAAAGACGCTCCGCAGGCTGCGGGACCGCAGTCGCTCAGCCAGGATCACCGTGATTCGCGCCTCGGGGTGAGCGTCGCGTTCTCGACGGATGTAGTTACGGATCCGGCGCACGATCGGTTGGTCGTCGGCTTCCAACAACACCAGCGGATGTTGGGGATAGAGCCGCTCCCAAATGTGGAGCAGGTCTTCGCTTTCTTCGGGCTCGACGGCATGCACCACGGCGATACTCTCTGGTCGGGTCAAAGCGGCGTAGCGAAGGGCCCGCTCGGTGGCGGCGTCGGTGTGGGCGGCGAGCAGGATCACCCGATGCTGAAAAGGCTGGGGAGCTTCGGGAACGTGGCGGAGATGTGATGCCACCTGCAGATAGTGGCGGCGGATGCCCAACATGGCCGCGACCAAAAGCGGCACGGCGACGATCACGATCCAGGCTCCGTGGACGAACTTGACCGAGGCGACAATCACCAGGACCAGGCCGGTGACCGTCGCCCCCACGGCATTGATAGCAACCGACCGACGCCAGCCGGCTTCCCGGGAGGTAAGCCAGTGGCGCACCATCCCGGTCTGGCTGAGGGTGAAGCTGGTGAAAACCCCGACCACGTACAGCTGGATGAGCCGCGAGACCTGAGCATCGAAGATGACCAGCAGGAGACCTGCCAGCAGGGCCAGAGAGAAAATCCCGTTGGAGAAAACCAGTCGATCCCCCCGGTTGCGCAGTTGGCGGGGCATGAGGCGGTGCCGGGAGAGGATGGCGGACAAGCGGGGGAAGTCCTGGTAGGCGGTATTGGCGGCGAGGATGAGGATGCCGGCCGTTACTACCTGGAGGATCCAAAAGCCCACTCCCCCGTCGAATGCCGCCCGGCCGATCTGGGAAATCACCGTTCCGTATTCGTCCACCAGGTGCTCCGAGATGCGGACGTCGAACCAGCGAGCCAGGGTGGAGATACCGAGGAACATGGAGATCGAGATCAGGCCCATGAAGCCAAGGGTGGTGGCGGCATTGTGGCTCTTCGGTTCCCGAAACGCCTGCACTCCATTGGCGATGGCCTCGACCCCGGTGAGAGCGGTGGAGCCGGAGGCGAAGGCCCGCAGGATCAAGAACAGAGTGATAGCTCCGACTTCCGGTTCGAGGTCCACACCGGCGGACACTGCCCGCGGGCACTCCCCGTCGGCACACTCCAGGAAGCCGACCACCAGCATGGTGAACACGGTTACGACAAAGGCGTAGGTTGGCAGCGCGAATATCTTCGACGACTCCTTGGTGCCGCGCAGGTTGGCGAGGGTGAGCAGAGCTACGAAGGCCAAACTGAGCTCGACCCGCCAGGGAAGGAACTGGGGTAGGGCCGAGGTAATGGCTGCCACCCCCGCCGCCACCGATACCGCCACGGTGAGCACGTAGTCGGTGAGAAGGGCGGCGGCCGCCACCACCCCAGGCCCCAGACCCAGGTTCTCGTGGGCGACGATGAACGCCCCCCCACCATCGGGATAAGCCCTGATGGTCTGGCGGTAGGAGATGATGACGATGGCGAGGAGGGTTGCCACCGCCAGGCTCACCGGAGTGAGGAGGTTGAAGGCTCCGGCCCCGGCCAAGGCGAGGACCAGCATCGCTTCTTCCGAGGCGTAGGCCACTGACGACAGCGGATCAGAGGCGAATACCGGCAAGGCGAGCCGTTTGGGCAGAAGTTGGGTGTGTTCTTCGTCGGTGGCCAGCGGCCGGCCGATCACCCGCCGTTTGAGGACGGTCCAGGTAGTCACGATGCTCCAGCCGAATCGGTGCGCCAGAGCAGGTGGTTCTCCGAATAGGGCAAATGACCGCACCCTCGACATGGGCGCGGCGAATACCCCTGGCCTGCAACTGCCATCACCCAGCAACATGTATCCCGTGTCGTGTTCTTTACCGATCGCCTTGACGCGTTCTTAACGGACCCAGGGAGGTCTCTTACGCGGCGTTAGCGCGGGGTAGGGGATGAGCCCCAGTAAAACCGGGTCTCCTCACGTTTCCGTGGGTGTGTTGGCGGTGGCGGGGGGATCCGACTGACTTAGCATCGAAGAGAAGGTGGACTCGCCAAAACGGGTCAACGAATTGCAACCTCGAGTATCACCGTTGGCGGGTTTCGGGTTCTTTGGCGGCCCAGCCCCGCCCACCATGACTTTCGGTGTGCAGGCCCCGGATACGGGGCTGGTACACCGAAGAAGGTTGAGAGCGGGGCCCAGCCGCCAAAGAATCAGCTTTGCTCCCGACTCGACTCTGTCCCCGGCCGGTCCGGTAAGGCCCGCCCCGGTCTGCAACTGTCTCTTTTCCTTCGCTGATCACCCACGGAAACAGCAGGAGACCCGTAAAACCGCGATAGGGGGTAACGATCCCTAACTTGAAATCATGAAACGGGGCCAGCTGCGAGTTCTCTTGGGAGCTGCCCCCGGCGTGGGAAAGACGGCCTCCATGCTGGTCGAGGGTCACCGTTTGCAGGCCCAAGGCCGCGATGTCGTCATCG
>DATEDX010000018.1:0-3300 GCA_035281425.1 Acidimicrobiia bacterium | reverse complement strand
GCGGAGCCGGCAACAATCATTGCTGCCAGGCTCCCCAAAGCGGCAAGGATACGAACGAGCTTGCCCTTCACTTACTTGCTCACCATCTTCTTTTTTGTGGGTTCACTGGGCCTCTGTCGGCCTAGTGGACCGGTTCCGCTCCGCTAGGTAGGTGGTGTGCCTGTGGCTGAAGCTGCCGCCGGGGTCGTCCCCCGCATGTTCCCGGGAGAGCCCGGGAACCCTGGTTGTCAATGAAGGCCCCTCGCCCGCTCTGTATCGTCGGATCCAGCGCCCCGACTAGGCGGAAAGCCTAAACCGCGAAACCTTTTCCAACAAGGCGTCGAGCGACTCACTTCACCACTCTCTGCGCCCACCCGCGCTGATCGTGGCGCTACCCTCGGGTGGGTGAATCTCCGCGAGTTCGAGGAGAAGGTGAAGCGTCTCCCTGGAGTGGAGGCAGCCCGGGTGGTCGGAAATGGATCCACCATCACCGAAGTGCACGTACTCACCGACACCAACAAGGCCGCCAAACAGATCGTGCGCGACATCCAGACCCTGGCACAGGCTGCGTTCGGAATGGCCCTCGACCGCCGCGTGGTCTCGGTAGTGCAATTGCCCGATAGCGACCTTGCCCAGGGTGATCGGCCGGTGGTGATCGACGTCGCCGAACAGTTGGACGGAAGCCGCAGCAACGTGGCGGTAAGCCTCGCCTGGCACGGAGACACCCTGATCGGAGAAGTGACCGGAGCTGCCGCCAACACCACCCGGCTGCGTTTGGTGGCTGAAGCGACGTTGGAGGCACTCCGCCAGGGCCTGCAAGCAGCAACCGCTTTCGCCATCGCCTCGGTGGACGTGCCCACTCTCGGTAACCGCCAGGTGGCGATCGCCCAGGTGGTGATAGTGAGCGAAGGGGTGGAGCGGCTCATGGTGGGCTCGGCCCTGGCCTCGGGCGACGTCAGCCGGGCAGTGGTACGGGCAGTGCTCGATGCTCTCAACCGCCACATCCCGGAGTTACGGCGTTAGTGACGTCTCAAAGAGGGTATGGACCGGCGGTAGTCACCCCTCACATCCTCGCCACCCAGGCGGGAATGAAGGTGATGGCCCAAGGAGGGAATGCCGCCGATGCCATGGTGGCCGCCAATTCGGTCCTCGGGGTGGTGGCACCGGAAACCTGCGGGATTGGTGGCGACCTCTTTGCACTCGTTCATCGGCCGGGTATGGATGCCCCCGATGCACTCAACGCCTCGGGCCGGGCAGGCAGCGGAGTCGACCCCGAGAGTCTCGTCGCCCAAGGGCACCAGCAGATGCCACCTTTCGACCCGCAGTCGGTCACCGTGCCCGGTTGCGTCGACGGATGGGACATGCTCCTCGCCCGCTACGGCAGCTTGCCGCTGGCAGAGATCCTCCAGCCCAGCCTTCGACTGGCGCGGGAAGGGTTCCCCGCTTCGACTGAGTTGACCCGGGCGTTGGCCGCCCAGCAGCAGACCCTGGCCCCCCAATCGGCGGCTGAGGGCCTCTATCCGGGAGGTAAACCCCCGGCCGTCGGAGACCGCTTGTTCCGTCCCGGTCTCTTCCGGACGCTGTCTGCCATCGCCCAGGACGGCAAGCCTGCCTTCTACCGGGGAGCAGTGGCCGCTGCCATCAGCGAAGCCACCGGCGGGGTAATCACCCCCACCGATCTAGCGGGGTGCCAAGGGGAATGGGTAGATCCAATCTCGACCAACGTCTTCGGCCTCACCGGATGGACGGTTCCCCCCAACTCGCAGGGTTATCTGACACTGGCCGCGGCTCGAGCATTCGAACTGCTCGACCCACCGCTCGACCCGGAGAGCGCCGAGTCCTGGCACCTAGCGATCGAGGCTTACCGGGTGATGGCCTACGACCGCGACGAAGTCCTGAGCGATCCCGTGATCGCGCCACAGTCTGCGAAGGAGCTGGTCGACGAAGGGCGAATCAAGGCCCGAGCAAGCCTCATCGATCCCCACCACGCTTCCCAGCGGGTGGCTCCGGCTCCCCTCCCCAGCGGAACGGCGTATCTGTGTGCGGTGGACGCCGCTGGCATGGGGGTGTCGTTTATCCAGTCGAACTTCATGGGCATCGGGTCGCGCATCGGAGCCGCCGAGGCCGGCTTCTTCCTCCACAACCGCGGCGCCGGCTTCGATTTGCGGCCAGGCCACCCCAACCGCTTAGCTCCCGGTCGTCGCCCCCTCCACACACTTTCCCCCTCCTTGTGGACCCGGGGGAACAATCTGGCCGCGGTGCTGGGAACTCGAGGTGGTGACTATCAGCCTCAGCTGCTGCTGCAGATGGCGATTCGGCTCTTCTCGGCAGGAGTCGAACCGGGCGCGGCCCAGAGTCGGGCGCGGTGGATGATCGACGCCTTCGCCGCACCTCATCCGACCGTGGCGGTGGAAGCTCACACGCCACCGGCGATCGTGGCAGGCCTAAGGGAACGTGGCCACCGGGTGGAGGTGAGGGAAGAGGTCCAGCACGGATGGGGACCGGTGTCGGTCATCACTGTCGACGAACGAGACCTCCGCACCGCCGCCGCCGATCCCCGCACCGACACCGCCGCCGCCGCCGTCGCCTGATGGCTTTGGTCTTGGTCGTCCGTCACGGCCACGCAGCCGGGAACGCCGAGCACCGGTTCATCGGGCAGAGTGATGTTCCTCTCGACGAGAAAGGGCATGCCCAGGCCCAGGCACTGTGCGATCGACTGGCCGGTCATGCATTGAGCCGCATCGTCTCCTCGGATCTGCGCCGCGCAGTTGACACCGTGACGCCCCTGGCCGCTCGCCTGGGGTTGCCGATCGAAGTCGACCCTCGCCTGCGGGAGATCAACAACGGCGAATGGACCGGCCTCCTTCCCGAGGAAATTGCCAATCGCTGGCCGGAGCTGTGGAACGACTACATCACTGGCGCCGACGTCGAGCGTCCTGGGGGTGAGACCTGGGGATTGGTCCGTGAGCGAGTGGTGGCGGCGGTGACCGACATCGCCACCGCCAACGCCGTCGCCGTCGCCTTGGTATGCACTCATGGCGGCCCCGCTCTCAACCTGGCCCGCTGGGCGTTGGGCATCCCGCCGGGGGGCAACGTCTTTCGGGGACCGTTGGGTGCGGTGATGAACGCGGCCATCACCACCATCGATACGGATGGTCCGCGGTTGCTCAGCTTCAACGATGCCGGTCATCTCCAGGAGCTACCCGAGCTGCGATACGGCTATGAGGGGGTGGCGAAGAACGATCGGTAGGTTTAGGCGGCGGAGTGCAGTTGGGGGGGTGGTGCCCTTCCGGGGAAGGGGGAGATGAGACGTCGCCGGTT
>DATEDX010000017.1:0-5474 GCA_035281425.1 Acidimicrobiia bacterium | reverse complement strand
CCCCAGATCCAACATGGTCGCGAAGGCATTGACGGCCAGGCGCAGGTAATGGCGCCACGCCGATTCAGTCCTGGTCGAGAAAACCGGGCTGCCGGCGTCGGTCAGCGTTTCGCCTCCATGTCCGGCGAGGATACCGATTGTGGGCTACCCCGCCGGGGCATTGGGGGCGGAACTCGCCTTCTCCCCTGGAAGCCCATCAAGGCCGACGTCGGGGGGAAGTCCCACGAGAGGGGGATCTCACGTCTCACGTCTCACGTCTCACGTCTTCCGTCTTCCGTCTTCCGTCTCCGGTTACCCGGAGGCGTTGATAGCTTCGTGGTAGAGCTCGATGGGATGGGCCACCCGGTACCAGGCCGGCAGGTAGCTGCGAAGTTGCATCTCGCACCCGGGGTTGGCCGATGCCACCAAGGTGCTGCTTGAGGCCGTCACCTGAGCCGCTTTGCGCCGTCCCAGTTCGGCAGCTGCTTCGGGTCTGGTAACGCTGTAGATGCCGGCGGCGCCGCAGCAGAGACCATCTGGGTCGATCTCCACCGGCTGGTAACCGGCGGCAGCTAGGAGCCGCCGCGGGGCGGTGGTGATCCGCTGGGCATGGCGAAGGTGGCAGGGATCTTGCACCGCCACCGGCCCTCGCTCCACCGAGGAGACGGGTAGTAGGCCCTCATCGAGGAGCGAGGCGGCGAGTTCCGTCACATCCCGCACCTTGATCTCCAGCTCCTCCCCGCCCTCCCCCCAGTGGTGGTACTCCTTCAAATGGGCGCTGCATCCAGCGGCGTCGGCTACCACCAGGTCGCAGCCGGCAAAAGCTGCCAAGTTCCTGGCGGCCAGGCGGCGGGCGGCGGAGTAGGCGCCGTCATGAGCGGCCAGGGCGCCACAGCAGGTTTGCTGAGGTGGGACCACCACCTCGAACCCGGCCGCAGTGAGCACGGCGATGGTCGCCTGATGAACCTGGGGAAACCATGGCTCCATCACGCAGCCCCGCAAGAGACCCACCCGGCCCCGTCTCGAAGCGAGTGGCGGATAGGTTTCGACCAGAGGCTGGGGTGGGAGAAGACGGCGGAGCCCGCCGAAGCCGGGCCGCAACCGCTTCGGCAGCAGGCGGCCGGCGGAGAGGCCTTGGGTCAGCCGGGCGGCGGTGGTGGCGGCTGCCATCAGTCCTCGTGACGGCAGCACTCGCCCGAGGAGGAAGTGGCGTCCCCGGCGGTGGAGGTTGGGGCGCTGGGCGGTGAGCTCGGCGCGTACCCCCTCCATCGCTCTCCCGTAGGGGACCAAGCTCGGGCATACTGCCTCACAGGCCCGGCAGTTGAGACAGAAGGTCATCGCCTCTTCAAAATCGGCATCCAGGTTGATGACCCCATCGGCCACAGCGTTCATCGCCGCCAACCTTCCCCGGGGGGAAGCGTTTTCGAGACCGGTCAATCGAAAGGTGGGACAGTGAGGCAGGCAGAGCCCACATTGAACGCAGGCAGCCAACTCGGCCGGTGTGGGTTGGTGCTCGGTGACCCAAACCATCAGATGCCACCCGGAAGGCGGCCGGGGTTGAGTATCCGGACGGGGTCGAAGGCCGCCACCAGCCGGCGCTGCAGGTCGACCGTTGGCGGAGCCTTTCCCCAAGGATCGAAGCGTTGGTAGACGTCGTCAGAGCC
Organism: Acidimicrobiia bacterium; assembly: GCA_035281425.1. GTDB lineage: Bacteria > Actinomycetota > Acidimicrobiia > Spongiisociales > ZC4RG35 > JAICND01. The sequence continues at coordinate 3,831 of DATEDX010000017.1, read as the reverse complement.
AACGGCCACTACCAGCGCCCCACCCACCGACTCTGCCCACCCCCGCAGGTCGGCGGCCCCTTCCAGGTTCGGGCCCCCGGTTTCGATCAGGCCTACTCCGTGCTGGGCTATGTAACTCCAGCCCGAGGGAAAACGGCCCAGGGCCGTCGTCACCAGTGCCGGCGGAACACGCAAAGAGAGCTGCACGGGCCCCGGCAAAGGAGCGGGCCACTGCCATCCGGGCATTGCCTCCCCGTCCAGGCGCTCGATCTGGGCAGCGACTTCCGCGTCGGTTCCGGAGAGATAGATCCGGCTTTCGTTGGAGGTGGTGAGGACGGCGAGCGGGCGGTACACCCGCGAGGCGGCCAGCTCGGGGTCGTCGACGGTGACGGTGGCTGCGCCCGGCGGCACCGGCCACAACTTCAAGCAGACCTCGGCGATAACCCCGAGGGCGCCGAACGATCCGGCAGCGAGGCGGGGAAGGTCGTAGCCGGTCACGTTCTTCACCACCCTCCCCCCGGCTTTCACCACCCGCCCGTCTCCGGTGACGAGGGTCACTTCCAGCACCCGGTCCCGGGTGGGACCGTAGCGGGCCCGTCGATAACAGGAGATCCCGGCCGCGATCAGTCCCCCCACCGTCGCTCCCGGTTGGTAGGTGGGAAGGACGGCGCTCTGGCCGCGCTCGGCCAAGCGATGCTCGAGGTCGGCCGCTTCTACTCCGGCACCCAACACCACCGTGAGATCGTCCGGCTCCCAGGCAGTGATCCGGTTGAGGCGGGTGGTGACCAGGAGAAGATCGGGTTCTACCCGGCCTCCGTAACCCTGATGGGTGCCGCCACCCCAAATCAAGGTCTTCATTCCCGCCTCGGTGGCCTGGCGAAGCAGACCGGCAAGTTCCTCCACGGTGGCGGGGGCGGCCACCAACTCGGCTTCGGGAAGCCCGGGTCGTTCCGGTGCCATCCCCGCCGCCAGCTGGGCGAGGGCGGCCTTAATGGAGGTCACACCCAGACTCCGGCGGGGGGCGGCTTTCCGCCCAGGTCGAAGCAGCGGGAGCCGATCGGCAGAATCTTCTCCGGGTTGAAACGTGAGTCCGGATCAAAGGTTTCTTTGATCCGGGCCTGAGCGTCGAGGTCGACCTCGTTGAACATGAGCGGCATCAGATCACGCTTCTCCCGACCGATGCCGTGCTCGCCGGAGAGCGCCCCGCCCTGTTCCACGCAGAGGGCGACCAGGTCGTCGGCGGCCGCCTGCACGGTCTCGAGCATGCCCGGCTGGCGAGCATCGAAGGCCATCAGGGGGTGGAGGTTGCCGTCACCGGCGTGGAAGACGTTGAGCATGGTGAGCCCGTAGCGGGCACCGATGCGGTAGACCTCCTCCATGGTGGCGACCAGCTTCGTTCGGGGGACCACGGTGTCGTGGAGGTAGTAGTTGGGAGCGGCTTGGGCCACCGCCCCGAAGGCCGACTTCCGCCCCTTCCACAACAAGGCTCGTTCCTCTTCTGATTGGGCCATCTTCACCTCGATGGCCTGATGGGATTTGGCGACCGTCTCGATGATCTGCGCCTCGGCTTCTACCGCCGCCGTCTCCCCCACCACCTCGGCGAGGAGGATGGCGGCGGCATCAGTGGGGAGTCCGGCACGGAGCCAGTTCTCCACCGCCACCGTCATAGCTTGATCCATCATCTCCAGAGCGGCCGGCACCACTCCCTGGGCGATCACTCCCGAGACGGTGGCGGCGGCATCGGCCACTGAAGAGAAGGAGGCGAGGAGGGTGCGGACGTCGGGCGGGTTGGGGGTGAGCTTGACCAGGGCCCGAGTGACGATGGCCAGCGTCCCCTCCGATCCCACCAATATTCCCCGCAAGTCGAGACCGATGGGATCAGGCGCCTCGGATCCGACCATGGTAACGGTGCCGTCGGCCAGGACTACCTCCAGAGCGAGGACATGGTTGACGGTGGAGCCTTCGGCCAGGCAGTGGGGGCCGCCGGAGTTGTTGGCCACGTTGCCTCCCACGGTGCAGGCCGCCTGGGAGCTGGGGTCGGGGGCGAAGTGCAGCCCGCTCCCGGTAGTCGCTCGGCTCAAGTCGAGGTTGATGACCCCGGGACCGACCCAGGCGGTGCGGTTGGCCACGTCGATCTCCTCGATCTGGTTCATGCGGGTAGTACTGAGGACGATGCCTCCCTGCAGTGGGACCGCCCCCGCCGCCAGCCCGGTCCCCGCTCCCCGGGCCACCACCGGAACCTGGTAGCGGTTGGCGAGCTTGACTACCTCGACCACCTCAGCGGTACTGGCCGGCAACACCACCACTTCGGCTGACCCCCGCAGAACCCCGGCGTCTTTCGCATAAAGATGCCTCGCCAACGGCGTAGTGAGGACGTTCTCGGCCCCTACGGCCTGGGCCAGGTCGTCAACAAGCGACATACCGGCGTTTTTATCAGCTGAAACGGCCTTTGCAAGGCCGTTTCAGCAGATAAGAACGGGTCAAGCGGCCTTGCGGAGTGTTTCCATGGCCTCTTTGATTCGCAGGACCACGATCCAGGGGGTGTAAAAGATCTCGAAATCCCATACCTCGACCACCACAAGACCGAGACTTTCCAACCGCAGTCGGCGGTCCCGATCTTGCGCCTGGTCGGTGAGGGCCGTGTGATACCTCTCGCTCAAGATCTCCACGACCAGCGGAAGCTCTCGGTCTTTGAAGTCGACCCGGCCGGTCCATGTCTCGCCGCCAAGATCGACCTGCCGGCGAAGGGAGGTGATCCCCGCTTTGAACATGATCTCGTCAAAGCGCGACTCGACGTTGGAAGCCGGGGGAACCCAGCCTTCTCCCCTCACTTTCATCAGTGCTCGCATCAATGTCGTCCCGTTGCGCCCGCTGCGTCCCAAGCGCACAATCAAGTCCTCGACCGAAGATCCGTCCAGAAGCCTCAGGGACCAGGCATTGTCGAGTGCTCGCGCTACCTTCTCCGGGTAACGAGCATGCACGCCAGCGAGCTGATAAACGGCAAGAGCTGGCGAGACCACAGGGACAGCCTTGAGAACCTTACGTTCGGTTGGGGGTACGACGGTCGCGTGGTGGACTATGGGCCAAGCATCCGTGAAGCGGTGCGAGCGCTCGATGGTGATGTGAATTGGCGAAGGTCTGAAGCCTGCGATCCCCCACCATGCGGCTGCCGTGTCGTGCGAGATGAGGGCATCCGACCCAACATGCAGCACCGCGGTCATGAGCTGCTGCTGTTCGTTCGGTGCCGCTCCGACCAACCGGAACACCTTATCTGTAACCGGCTCGAGCATCCCCCTTCGGCGGTTGATCGCTCTGGCGTTGAGACCGGCCGCCACTAATTGCCGGCGGGCGACAACTCCGCTCTGCTCCTCGGCCAGACGCCTGATCTCTTCGTCATAGTCCATTGCCTCACCATGACCGGATTTGTCCCCATTTGGAACCCCCCTGTCTTTCTTATCTGCTGAAACGACCCTTGCAGGGTCGTTTCAGCAGATAAGAACGCGGTTGGGGGGTCGGCTCTCCTATGGCCGTCCCCAACCGCCGCCGCCGGGAGTACGAACCAGGAGGCGGTCGCCGGGATGGACCTCGAGGGTGACTTTGCCGGGGAGGCGCTCGGGGGATTGGCCGGGGCGGATCAGCCAATCTTCTCCGACCGCACCGGGAGCGCCACCGGCCAAGCCCCATGGTTGGTGACGGCGGCGCTCGCCCATCAGAGAGAGGGTGGCCGCCTCCGAGAACTCCAGTTCACGCTCCACCCCCTCCCCGCCGGGGAACTGTCCGCCACCCCCCGACCCAGTACGAAGCGTGTAGCGCCTGACCCGAAACGGGTAGTGCAGCTCGAGCGATTCGATG
>DATEDX010000016.1:0-14879 GCA_035281425.1 Acidimicrobiia bacterium | reverse complement strand
GTCAACCGAGGCAACCGCTGGTGGGTTGTTAGCGTCTTAGGAAAATGCGGTCCCGCTCTCCTCGATCTGGAGCAGCGCCCGGAGCCCGGGCGTCGGTGGCCGCACTGCTCTCAGCGCTCTTGCCCGGCTGGGGCCAGGCCTATGCCGGTCAGCGGAAAGCCGCCACCCGGCTGTTAGTGGTTGACCTTCTCCTGCTGGCTTCGACCCTGTTGGTGATAGCCCGCTTCCAACTGGAGGCCCTCAAGCTCTGGGTGAGCCCGGAGGGGCTGCTGGCCCTGATGGTGTTCAACGTTCTCCTCCTCGCTTATCGCACGTTGGCAGTAACCGGTGCCTTTGCCGCCGGCGGTGCTGGGGAAGGTGGCATGGCCCGGGCCGGGACGACCGTGACGGCGATCACCGTTTTGGTGGTTCCGCACCTCCTCTTCGGCTACCTGGCCTGGACCCAATACGACCTCATCACCTCGGTCTTCGCTCCCCCGGTAGCGGCACCCACCACCACTGCCAGCACCGCCCCGCTCTCCACCACCGGCGCCATTTCCAGTACGACCACCACCCTCGCCGTCACCACCACTACCGCGGCGCCCACCATCTGGGACGGGGTCGAGCGCCTCAACATCGCACTGCTCGGCTCCGACATGCGGCCGGACCAGGAAGAACTCGATCCGGCCAGTCCCCGCTACCTGGGCCACCGGACCGACATCATGATCGTCATCAGCATCAATCCTGAACCGCCCTACGACGTGGCCGTCCTCCCCGTCCCCCGCTTCCTCTCCAACTTCGAGATGCCGGAGGGCTACGGCGTGCCCCGCAGCCTCGACGACTGGGACTGGATCGGCCATGTGTGGCGTCGAGCCGAAGATGTCGCCCCCGAGCTGTATCCGGGTCCGGGCCGGCCGGGTGCCAACGCCGTCAAGACCGCCCTCGGCGGGTTGTTCGACCTCCCCATCCACTATTACGCCCTGATCACGGTGGGCGGCTTTATCGACATCGTCGACGCCCTGGGCGGAGTCACCATCAACGTTCCCACCAGGATCGTCGACCGTAACTACGACACCGCCGATGATCACGAAGGTGCCACCCGGGTCACCATGGTGATCGAAGATGGACCCCAACACCTCGACGGTTACCACGCCCTCGCCTACGCACGCATCCGGTCCCAATCCCACGAGTTCGCTCGCATGCACCGCCAGCGGTGCATCATCTCGGCCCTCATTGAACAGACCAACCCCGTCACCCTCATGCTTAACTTCGACGAGGTCGCCACCGCCCTCAAAGACAACGTTCTCACCGACATCCCTCAGGACTCTCTAGTCGATTTCGTCGACATGCTCCCCAACCTGCGGACCGAGAACTTCACCACTCTGCCCATCGACTCAGAGTATGAGATCGATGCCCCGGTAAGCGGCATCCGCTACTACGACCTCGAGCGCATCAAGGCTGACGCCCAACTCCTCCTCACCGACCCCGAACGGGCCCGAGCAGAACTGGGTCTGACCGGCCTCGACACCAACTGCTTCGAGTCACTCGACCCCTGACCCTCCTTGCTTTCGCGAACCCCGGGTTGCAGAGTCCACTTTTGGACTCCTGAACCCCGGGTTCGCAGACGCGAGCCTCAGTCAGGTGGCTGTCAATTCCTCGCCAGGACGATTGGGTAGCGACGGCTTTCCCCGTCGGGCGGTGGCCAGGGCCGCCACCGCCAGGCCGGCAGCCAGCCCGGTCGCCAGGGGCAGCCAGTCCGGGGAGGCAGCAGGAACCGCCACTACCGCCGGGGCGGTGCTGGAACTGGCCGGTGCCCGATTGGCCTCCTGGGCGTCGAGTCGAGTCTGCAGCTTGGCTTGGGAGGCCTCCAGGCTGGCAATGGCCGCCGATTGGCGATTGACGGCCTCGGCTAATGGCAGAGTTTCCGCTGCCACCGCCCGTTCGATGGTCGACGGATCAAAAGTGGCGGCCACGGCCGGTGCGGCCGGTTCGCCAACGATCAACACCCCGGCCATGCCTTCCCCGGCAGTCGAGCCGTGGAGGCTGCAGTACACCTGATAGATCCCCGGTTCCGAGACGGTGAAGGAGAAGCTGTCGCCCGCTTGCAGCTGCCCGCTGTCGAAGGCACCGTCGGTGGCGGTATAGCTGTGAGGCAAGACGCCGTCGTTACGGACTATGAGCTCGGTGCCGGCGGGAGCGAAATGGGCGGTGCCAGCAAAACACGAGTCGAGCATCGACACGGTGGCTCCGGTCCCGAAGCCCGGGCATAGCGAGCTCCCTCCCCCACCTCCGGCTAACGCCACCCCGGGTATCAGCACCAGCGCCAAGGTCGCTAGCAATAACTTCACATCGGCACCTCCGTTCGGCTTAGGAGCTGAGACGAATCGGGCCCGGGAATCGTTCATCCCGAGCCACTCTTCCCAAGCGACTCCGGTGCCGCCAACCCAGGGTTCCAGAGTCCATTTTTGGACTCCTGAACCCTGGGTTCGCAGAACGCGATCGATCAGAACCGGCGTTCCAGCATGTAGGGGACGAGTTCTTTGATAAAGGTGAGGTCGTCGGAGGGAGGTAGGCCGGCAAAGGCGGGAAGGAAGGCCTCGCGGGCCGCCTCGGCGATCCCCTCTGAGAACTCCCGGGCGAAGTCGATGCTGCCATGCTCCTCCATCAGCCGGACGACCTTCCGCGCATCGGCTTCGAGGCGGGCCGGCCGTTCGGAGGTCAGGAACCGGTGCAGGAAAGCCTGTTCCTCCCCTTCTACCCGGTTGAGGAGATGAATGATCATCAGGGTGCGCTTGCCTTCGTAGAGATCGCCCCAGCTCTCTTTGCCGTACTCCGCGCTGGCTGCCTCCAGGTTGAGCAGATCGTCCCGAATCTGAAAGGCGGCCCCGAGGTAGAACCCGAAGCGGGTGAGGGCATCGAGGTCGGCCTGCCCCCAGGACCCGATCAAGGCGCCGATGCGGAGGGGGAAGATGGTGGAGTAAGAGCAGGTCTTGAGCAACACCATGTGCAGGTAGTCGCCGGGGGTGAGATCCAAGACATTCTCCGCTCGCCAGCCGAGTTCGATCGCCTGGCCCTCGATGGTCCGGTTGAGGAGATGGTGAAACTCGTCGGCTACCCGTCCCGCCATCTCCGTTCCCAGCAGGGAGAGGTTGTCCCGCAATGGGCTCAGCCCGATGACGGCTAGCCCATCGCCCGCATTGATGGCCAGCGCTAACCCGTGCTCCTGATGGAGGGTGGGTAGCCCCCTCCGGCTGAGGCTGCCGTCTTCGATGTCGTCGTGGACCATGAAGGCGTTGTGGAGCAGCTCGATGGCGGCGGCCGAAGGAAGCGCCTCCTCGGTCGAGCCGCCAAAGGCCCGGCAGGCGGCCAGACAGAGGCTGGAGCGGATCCCTTTGCCGAGTCGGGCCGGATAGCTGGCCACCAGGTCGTACAACCAGCGACGAGGCTCGCGGCTGGGCAGGTAACCGGCCAGAGCCGTCGCCACCTGCCGGCGGTGGGCGGCCAGCGCCTCATCTACAAAACGGGTGGCGGCTGGTTCCATCCCGCCTCCTCATTGCCCGGGGGGACGATCACGCTCAGTTCGAGGGAGACGAACTCCTCCGCCAGGTTGGGGACGAACACGTAGCCCCTGTACAGCCCGGCGGGGGTGGTCGCATCGGTGGCGACGGTGACCGCCACTTCATAGGTGGATCCGGGTCCGAGCCGGTCGATCTGGGCGGGTTCGAAGAAGAGGCTGGTGGAGGCGATCTTCTCTCCGGAGGCGCTGTGGAGATCTGATCCCTGGGGGCGGAGAGGCGGCGCCACCGCCGGGGTGGTGTTGTGAATCCAGAGAGTGGTGGACGACCGTTCCCCGGGGACGACGGCGGGAAGGCGCAGATGCCGGTCGGTTTCCTCCCCGTCGGTGGCCAGTACCTGCTCCACCGCCCCGGCGTAGAGGTCGAATGCCCGGCGGACCAGCTCGAGGTTGGCCTCGACCGCCCGGGCCAGGTCGGCCCGCAACTGGCGGAAAGGCGAACGTGGCCCTCCCGGCGAGGGTGGGTCTTGGCCATTGCCGAACATGCCCATGAAGTTCTCGATGGCCTCCGCCGCCGCCCTGAATCCGAGCTCTCGTGCCCCGGTCCCGGAGCGATCCTCCAACTGTGTGCCTTCTTTCCGGTCGGCCCGGCCTCCCTCGGCCAATCTACTTGCCCAAGTCGAGGTAGTAGCCGCTGATGCGGTGGGTAAGCGGCCGCCCCAAAACGACATTGGCCGCCTGCAGACCGGACATCACCGCAGCCTCCATACATCCCGCGTTGAGCCCGCAGTTGATCCAATCGCCGGCCAGTGCCATGTTGTGATAACCGCTTTGGTCGGCCCGTAGACGGTACTTGTCACTTCCCGGGAGCGACAGCACATAGCGCTCCGAGGGGTCGACGTTGGCCCGCCAGTACTGGGAGTCGAAGCGGTCTTCCCCAGCCCGGTCGGCAGAGTCCACCAGCAGGTCCCAGCGGAAGCCTCCTGACGCCTCCACCGCCCCCGGCCAGAAGTGCCCGGCTGCCCGGGAGAGGAAATTCACTGCGTTTTCCCGCACTCGCTCGTGCTGGCGCTTGGGATATTCGAAATCGTCGGGGTCGGGCAGACCGGAGGTAGGCAGGGTGTTGCAGAAGTAGGCCAGCGAGCGCGGTCGATCGGGTTCGGGCCATTGCTCCATCGCCAGCAGGTGATCCATGGACGACCAGGTTTCGAAAGGTTTCTCGAAACCGGTCATGGTCACCCGCGAGCGCCTCCATCCCAACTCCTCCCCGCCAGCCTTGACCCACAGTTGGAACACCTGGGTGGCGACCGTCCCCACCCTTTGGGTCATGCCCTTCCAATCGGGGTTGGAGTCGACCAGTCGCCGAGCTACATACGGGACCATGCCGATGGGAAGGGCGAAGACGAGGTGATGGAAGTCCCGGCCTGCCTGGAGGACCTCGATCTGGTCCTGCTCAGAACCGGACCAGATCGAGTCGGGACTCCATCCCGGCTCCGTGGCCAGGTTGGGAATGGCGGGGAAACAGGGGAGGCCCCCTACTTCCACCAAAGGTTGGTAGTCATCGGTCTGAGGGTGTTGAGCGATCACCACCTCCCCGATCTCCCTACCGCCGGCGGAGGGGCGGAGGTCTTCGACCCGGGAGAAGAAGCGGAAGGTCACCCCCCGGGAGGTCAAGGCTTCGTAGAGGGGAGCGAAGACGACGTCGCCCATTCCCGCATTCAGTTTCCAGAAGATCGACCCCCTGTACTCGAAGAAGAGCTTGCCGGACAGAAACAAACCCAGCCCGGCAGCGAACCCGGGTCGTGTTGGATCGCCGTCCTCGAATCCGAACACGAGGTCATAGACCCCACGGACCAAAGCCGAATCGAGGGTGTCGGTGGCCGCCCCGTGGCGGCTGATCCAATCCCGGTACTCCTCGTCGTTGAGGGCGGCGAATCCCCGGGGGTCGGTGAGAAGCCCATCGACCAGGATCCCTCGCACCGTGGTGACGATGAGATCGCACAGTGACCAGAGGCGCCGGGCTTCATCGCTGCTCAGGGTCAATTTGCGCAGCCACTGGTGGAGCGATTCGACCGCGGCACGGAGCCGTTCGAGAGATGCCAGCGGAGGCAAGAGGTCGCGCTGGCTGTGCAAGACGCTCATGACTTGGGTGGCGGCAGCCAGGGCCGAAGCGAGCAGAAGACGTCCGCTGAGACCGCCCAGGACTGGAGCTTGGCGGGGGGGTGGATGGGGACTGGCGCTGAGGATGATCCGGCCGCCGGCCGACTCTTCCAGCGAGGTGTAGAAGTCGCTCAGCAGCTGAAGTGACCGCCGCACGAACTCGGCGACGCTGAGGGGTTCTGTGGCCTCCTCGTCGCTCTCTCCGGGCAGCAAATCGTTGGGTGAGAAATTCGCTACCCAGTGGCGCCAGCGCCCCCCGTGGAAATCTTCCAATCCGATCTCGTTGGCAGGAGAGAAGGCGTCGCGCCAGGTTCGGATCGGCGCCTCGGGTCGGGTGAGGGGACGGTCGAGTTCCTCATATACCTGCCGTACCAACCGAAAAGCGTTGTCGTAGTAGCCGAGCCAAACATGTAGCCCGTGTTCTTCGATCCGCCCGTTGAGGCCGCGGCTGCTGGCTCCCTTTCCTCCTAGCCGCCAGCCCCGCTCCAATACGGTGATCGACTCGAACCGGTCCCGCCAGCCGGGTTCGGAAAGCCGCCAGGCCGCGGCCAGACCGGCCGCGCCTCCACCCAGAATCAACACCTTCTCCGGGCGGGAACCCTCCATCAAGGAGACGAGGCGGTGAGGAGTTCGGCCGCCTGCGCCGCCTCGGGATAATCCGCAGTGAGCGGATCCAAGACCTCGCTGCTGAGGGCTTGGGCGGCTTCCGGAGGCCGGGCGGAAAGGGGGAGGAGACGGTGTACGTCGATGGCGGCCCGGAGCTGGAAGAGCAAGGCACCTTGTTCTTGGGCGGTGGCCAGGGCCTGGCTGAGGAGGGCAGCGACGGCTCCGGGCGGGGCGTCGGGTTGGGCGGCCACCACCCGAGCGTGCTTACGCAGGGTTTCGGCCAGGTAGTGACGCTCCTGCAGGCGTTCGCTCAGGTCAACGGCTTCTTCGAACAGACCCAGTGCTTGGTCGATGTCACCCACCTCCGCCCGCAGTTCAGCTTCGGAGGTGGCGAAGTAGGGCTGGAAGGCGGCAATCCCGAGCTGATCGAGCTGACGGCGGGCGTCTCCGATTCGGGCCACTACCTCAGGCGTGGCTTCGAGGTAGGCGGCGGCGATCATGGCGTGAATCGATCCCAGTCCTTCCCACATTGCGAAGCCGTGGTCGTTGCCCAGGGCAGTGACCGCTCGGAACTCGCTGGCGGCCTTGGCCCAATCACCTTCGAGCTGATACATGTAGCCGATGAAGGCGCGGCTATACGCCTCACTGAAAGGGCCGGCTGGAAACTCGAGCTCACGGCTCAGTTCGAGGGCGGTTCCGGCGGCTTCGATCGCCCGCCTTCGTTCGCCCTGAATCCACAACACCGGGATGAGTTGGGCGTAGGTAGCCACCAGGGGGCTGTTGGGGAGAGTCCACAATGGGGAGGTAAACCCCGGCGGCCGGTCCCGGAACATTTCGATGGCGCGGTCGAGCTGGCGGCGGGAACCGCGGTAGTCGCCCAACCCGTAGCGGTGGAGGGCATCGGACACCGTCACCTCCGGCCCGTAGAGCATCACCTCGTCGGCGCTGGCTCCCGCCAACCGGGCGGTGAGACGATCAATGATCGACCCCGCCTCGTCACGAAGACCCCGGGCGGTGTCGTAGGCCATGATCGCCAGCTGCACCCCGACACTCTCAGGACGGGAGCCCAAGGCCGCCGACAGCTCGAGAGCCTGTTCGAACTCGGCGCGCGCCGCCTCCGACCCGTAACCGGTGGTGGCGACCAGGCTGGCCGCCTTCAACATCCGCACCAACAACTCGGTGAGGGTTCGGGGTTCACCGGCCGGCCAGCCGATCACCAGAGCCAGCGCCCGATCGAGCTTGCTCAACGCCTCTTCGTAAGCCCCCGTCGCCTGCGCCGCTTGGGCCGCCCCCAGGTAAAAACCGACCGCGTCTTCAGTTCTTCCTGCCTCGTCCAAGTGGAGGGCGATCACTCCCCGATCAGCCGGAGTGGGATCCCCGAGACGGCCGATGAGGGCGTCCGCTACCCGGGAGTGCACGACTTGGGCGGTTTCGGGCAGTTGAGACTCATAGGCCGCGTCACGGATCAACGAGTGGCGGAAGGTGTAGCGCCGATCGCTTCCCACCCCTTGCACGCCCAGCACCCCGCTGGCAGCGAGGGAGTCGAGGGTCTGGAGGAGATCGCCTTCCTCGATCTCGGTTACGTCTCTCAGCAACTCGAGGTTGATGCGGTTTCCAATCACGGCTGCCGCCTGGGCCACCCGCAGATCCGGTCCGGCCGCTTCCAACCGGGACATCAGCATGTCGCGGAGGCTGTTCGGGACCACTCGCCCCCCGTTCCCACCTCGATCGGACATGCTCCGCAACAACTCCTCCACGAAGAGGGGCACCCCATCGCTGCGGTGGGCGATCTCTTCCACCACCGTCTCCGTGAGGTTGGCGGGTCCGATCGACTGGATCATGTGGTGACGATCAGGGAGAGTGAGCGGCGCCAGCTCGACGATGGTGAGCCCAGCGCTCGACTCCCAGCCGGGGAATTCGGGACGGGCGGTGGTTACCAATAGAAGCCCGGAGGACGGGTCGTTGATGACTCGCTCCAACAACTCGAGAGTGGAGGGCTCCGCCCAATGAAGGTCTTCGATGAGCACCAGCTGCGGATCGGCCGCGGCCAGGCGGCTCCACCACGACTTCAGCACCTCGATGGTGGTGTCCCTCAGCTTCGAGGCGTCGAGCCGGGGGGGAACGTAGGGACCGGCGGGATCCATTTCGATGGAGAGCAGCGGGGCGAGAAACGGAACGGTGGCCGCAGGGTCCAGTCTGGCCGCCAGCATCTCCGTCTCCAGCAGCTCCAGCCGCTGGCGGTCGTCGGCGTCAGCGGCGACACCCAATCGCCGGCTCAACATCCTCGCTAGGGGGTGGAAGGCGGTCGAGGTGTGATAGGGGGAGCAGCTCCCCTGCAGAGGACTGCCTCCGGTGCGAGCAGAGAGGTCGCGGAGGTGACGAGCGACTCGCGACTTGCCGATCCCTGCCTCGCCCCGGATGAGGACCGCTCGTCCTTCCCCAGCCTTTACTGCGGACCACAGGTCAGCCAACTGGCGCAGCTCGGCTTCTCGATCGACCATCGGAGTCAGGGCTCCGGTCTGCGCTTCCAAGCGGCTTTCGGCCCCGGTGGGAGCGATCACCTTGAGCAGCTCAACCGGTTTGCTCATCCCCCGCACCGGTACCTCCCCCTTCGACTCCAGGGCGAAGTAGCCGGCGACCAACTCGGCGGTGTCACGACTGATCAGAACCGAGTCGGGCTCGGCGATGTCTTGGATGCGGGAGGCGAGGGCCGGGGTAGAGCCGGTGATTTCGGTGACGCCCCGCACCTTGCCCACCACCACCGGCCCGGTATGGACGCCCACTCGGACCGAAAGCGTCACCCCGTATTTCTCTTGCAGCATAGGACCGAGCCCCCTGACTGCCTCCACCACCCCGAGACCCGTGTGCACCGCCCGGCGAGCGTCGTCTTCGTGGGCGAGGGGGAGACCGAAGAGGACCACCAGGCCATCGCCCAGCGACTTGTAGATGTAGCCGTCGAAGCGATCTACTACCTGATTGCAGGCGTCCTGGAAGTTGAGGACCACATGCCAGAACTGTTCATCGTCGAGTTGTTCGGCGATCCGGCTGGAGTCGACCAGGTCGCAGAAGAGGACCGTGGGACGCCGGTGGCTGGGGCCTTCTGAGAGCACGGCGTGATGCTATGCAGGCGGGGGCTAGTCCCGCCATACCGCGCACCCGGGTTCGGGGCGCGGTTCTTCCGCGAACCCCGGGTTCGGGGTGATCGTTTTGATCACTTCTGGCCCCGAGAATGAGGAGACTGGGTTTCCCGCAAGGCGGACCGCTACCAGTCGACGTAGATGTTGAAGGCGAGGGACAGGCCCCCGGCCACGCCGAGCGAACCTTCGTAGAGTCCCCGGGGATATCCGCCGGCTTCTACTTCCAGGTCGAGAAGGGTGGGGTCGGCGCGGTTGGTCTTCACCAACACGTTCGACGCCGGGATGGTCGGCTGGGGATCGCCCCGGCGTCGCAGGCTGGCCGGGGTGGCCCCACTGCCGCTCGACACCGGTCCGACCGTGATCTTGATGCAGTTGCTGGAGGGAGGGGGATCGGGGGCAGGGGAGGTGGGAGTTCCTGGCGAGGCGGCAAGGTTCTCCAACATCTGCTCCAGGCTTAGGAAGAGGCGGGCGCCGTCGCTGACGGTTCGTTCACACCACCGGCTGACTTCCTCCAGCAGATCGACCTCGGTGGCCGGATCGCGAGACCGTTGGTAGAAGTCGCGGGCCATCTCGGCGTAACCATTTAGCGAGTCACGCACCAGATCGAATATGGCCTGGGTGGATTCGGTCAGCTGCGAGGAGAGCGCTTCGTCACTCATCGGGACCGGGCTGTTGGTCGTTGGCGGCGCTGGCGATCAGGAAGTCGCGCACCGCGACGAAGGCCTTCGAGGAGTCTTTGGCGAGGCCGGCCCAGAAGGCGGTTGCATCCCGAAGAAGATGTTTGGGCTCGTATTCGCCTTGGGCGGCCTGGTTCCAGGCTCCTAACGCCTGCTGGCCGATCCGTTGCCAAGAGGCGGTAGTGAGCGAGATCAGGTCGCCTAACAGGTCCTCGAAGTGAGGGGTTTGATTTTCGGCCATTCCGAGTCTCCTCAGTTGGGCGGGCGGCAAGTAGCCATGCTTCTCATCACGTGTATCCAGCCCAAGAAACATGCCAGGGTGGCAGGGAAATTGGGCATGTTGGCAAAGTGGACGGTCTTCTGAGCGCGCACCGTTACCCAGTTGGGGCGTGAGGGATGAGGTTCGACGATCACATAGCCGTGATCGACGTCGATCTGGCCGTCACCGCCGGCGAAGTTGAAGTCCATCCCCACTGCGTTGCTCGCTACGAAGTAGCGCACGTCGAGATTGGTCCTGATCTCCCAGAGGACGGCAATCCCGACGACTTCTTTGACCCTCGCCGCGTAGGCGGTGCCGTCGACATTGTCGATCGGCAGCGGCGCCTTGGGCCCGAGGGTGGTCATCTCCAAGAAGAACGGATTGCACTGTGGCCAGTTGAGCGGGTCGGCCCCGTAGGCAAAGTCGGCGAGAACCCCGGGCGCCTCGAAGGTGGCGACGATCCTGGTGGGTGGGTTGGGGGTGTTCTCGATGGGGTCAGCAGTGCAGCTCTCGGCGGTGGCCGCCATCAGGGCCTGGCTGCTGATCCCCTGGGCGTTGACCTCTTCCACAAATGAGCGGAAGCTGAGACCGGGTCGCTGAGCCAGTTCGATCAGGTCGTCAAACTTATTTTCATAGATCAAATCTTCCGCCAGTTGGAGGGCCGGCTCCCTCATCTCCTCGAGCCGGCCCGTCGCACCAAGGTCGTGGAGGATCTGCAGACGCGGCAGTGGATCCAAAACCTGACCGGAAAGCTGAGCGACGGCTTCTTGGGGCGGAAGCAGATCGACGCCGGCCTTTCTGAGGAAGGGGATCCAGTCGGGGTGACGGATGGCCCTCAAACTCAGCAGGGCGTGTTCCCGCCCTGACCCTGTGCCTCCCTCCGACCTCGTGGGTTGGACCACGCCGCCAACTGTACCCCTACCTTGGGAAGCCCTGCTTGGATTGGCCCATGAGCGCCGCTGGCGGCTACTTCGAGATCAGTCCCACCGACCGCTCGATGGCAATGCTCGACCTCGTTTCTCGGGTCAGCTTCCACGTGGTCTGCGACCTCGCCGGCCCGCTCGAAATCGAATTGCTGGGGCGGTGCTGGGACAGGTTGGGTCGTCTCCACCCCATCCTCACCTGTCGGGCCGACCTCAAAGTCGATACCCGCTGGCAACCCACGGTGGGAATTGGTGAGGTCAAGTTGGTGCACGGACAGCAGGTTGAGGACTTGACTGCGGTGGAGGTAGGACGGTCGCTCGACCCGGTCGAGGGACCGCTGGTTTTCCTCACCGCCATTTCGGGAGACTCATCGTTCAGGCTGGTGTTGGGGGCTCATCACGCCGCCTTCGACGGCTTGGCGGGAGTCCAGCTGGTCGACGACCTCCGCCGCCTCTACCGGGAGGAAACGAATGCCGATCCGTCTCCCGATTGGACACCCCGCACCGTTCGGTCGGCGTTGCGAGCCCACCCGATGCGGGGGGCCGATCGTTTTACGGTGGCGGCGTCGAGTTTCGACCGGTGGGGAAGGTTGCCCGCCTCCCAGCACGCCCGCCCGGAGTGGATCGACGGGGCCGGATCCGGCTACGTGACCATCGACTTGGGGCCGGCCCTGGCCGCCTTGGAGGAGCGGAGAAGACAGCGGGGGTGGCCGATGGAGGCGGTCCTGGTGGGTCTCTTGGAGCGGGCCTGGACCGAGCGGTTCGGAGAGGGAGAAGGTCCGGTGTCGGGTTGGCTGGTGGCCTACGACCTCCGACCCAGCTTGGGCCTGAACCGGGGGATGGGCAATCTCAGCGGCACCGAACCGGTGCTCCTCCACGTTCCGGCCTCGCTGGAAGAGACCATCGACCAGGCATCAGCCCGGATCGCTGCTTGGAAGAGTCGCCGCCCCGGACTGGGCCCGGAGCTAGCGGCGGCCGCCTGGTCGTGGCTGCCCCCGGCTCTGCTCAACCAGGGGGCGGAGGCGATGCTGCGGGCGGGGCGGGACCGCGGATACACCCGAACCTTGAGCAACCTGGGCCGTCTCCCCGAGCGCCTGGCCGATTGGGGCGAGACGCGGATGGAGGCGATCACGATCGTCTGCCCAATGTGGGAACCCCCCTACACGCCTTTCGTCACCTATGCCTACCGGGGCACCTCTTACCTGACCGCCCGGCTCTCCCCCAACGGCCTCTCCCCGGACCACTTGGATGGTCTCCGCCTGAGCCTCCTGCGCGGATAATTCCGTCGTCCTGACGGAAAAAGTTGCACGGAACCGGCGGCGGTGGTCTTCCGTGCAGAATTTTGCGTCGCTGCGACGGAAAAATCCGCGCAGACGCTATGTGGCGGAGAGGGAGGGATTTGAACCCTCGAGGAGGCTAATCACCCCCTACTCGCTTAGCAGGCGAGCGCCTTCGACCGCTCGGCCACCTCTCCAAGTCTTCAGTTGTCGGCGGAGGGAGTGGGATTCGAACCCACGAGACCCCGGTTGGGGCCTAGCGGTTTTCAAGACCACCGCATTCGACCGCTCTGCCATCCCTCCAGGAGGCTAGGGACCTGGCGGAGGGAGTGGGATTCGAACCCACGAGGAGGCGCAAACCCCCTACGGCATTTCGAGTGCCGCGCACTAGGCCGGACTATGCGATCCCTCCAGTTGTCGTTCGTTTTGGCGCGCCAGAATCGGGCTATAGCCCGATCGCGGCGCGCCAAAACGGGTGGGGGGCGTTGGGGTGCCCCGGCGGAGGGAGGGGGATTTGAACCCCCGAGGGGTTGCCCCCAACGGCATTTCCAGTGCCGCGCACTAGACCGGACTATGCGATCCCTCCTCAATTGTCCACTTAGCTTCCTGAGTCCTCAGCCCACCCCGATGATCAACCGGCGAGGGGAGGGCCATATTCTACGGCCCGATGACCGAGCACGAACAGTGGATGCAACTTGCCCTCAAACAGGCCCAGATGGCCCTTGACCAGGGCGACGTCCCCATCGGCGCGGTCTTGATCGACTCGGGCGGACAATTGGTGGCCGCCGCTCACAACCGCCGGGAGGAACTGTCCGACCCCACTGCCCACGCCGAGGTGCTGGCCATTTCGGCGGCGGCCCGGGCGCAAGGTGATTGGCGCCTCAGCGGTCACACCCTCTACGTCACCCTGGAGCCGTGTGCCATGTGCGCCGGAGCAGCGGTGCTGGCAAGACTCGACGCCATCGTCTATGGCGCCGCCGATCCCAAAGCGGGAGCGGCCTGGTCCCTCTACAACATCCCTCAGGACGCTCGCCTCAACCACCGCTGCGAGTTGCAGGCAGGGGTGCTGGCTGACGATTGTGGGCGCCTTCTCACCGACTTCTTCGCACAACGCCGCCGTTAACCTGGCCGGTGAAGGGACGCACGTAGCCCGTTGGGTCCTGCGCGGCGAGGACCGCGAACCGGGTCAGGTCCGGAAGGAAGCAGCTCTAAGTGGTTTCCCTCGGGCGCCGCAGATCCGCCTGGCGGGAGGGCGGCGTCCCTTCTTCTCTTGCCAGCCACCAAAAGCTGGCGATCTCCTCTACCGGCTGTCGGTGGCCGCCGCCGAGGCTCCTAACGCCAGCAAGGTGAGTCCGTTGACCCGTCGTCGCCCCGCCAGCAGCCGGGGCCGGCGGAGGAGCAGCCTCCCGATTGCGCCCGAGGCGAGGGCATAAGCCATATCGATGAGGGTGGCCACCGCGATGAAGATCAGACCCAACAGCACGGTCTGGGCGGCCACGCCACCCCGAGCGGGATTGACGAATTGAGGCAAGAAGGCCAGGAAGAACAAGGCCACCTTGGGATTGAAGGTGTTGACCAACACGCCGCGGCGGAAGGCTCCGGGACCGAACCCGGCCGAAGGCGTCACCTCCACCGTTTCTCCGTGGGAACGAAGCGTCTTCACCCCCAGATAGATGAGGTAAGCCGCGCCCAAATACTTGACGACGCTGTAGGCCAGCACCGAACGGGCAAGGAGGGCGGACAATCCCAGGGCGGCGGCGAGAACGTGAACCACCGCCCCCGTTTCGATCCCCAGCGCCGAGGCCACCGCCGCTCGCCGTCCCCGCCCCAGCCCGGTAGAGACGATGTAGAGCACAGCGGGTCCGGGGATGGCCACCAGCACCGCGGCGGAGAAGACGAACGCCACCAGGGTGGAGGGGTCAGGCATCAGCCGATGGTAGGTGGACCGCGGGCTTCCTCAGCACCGCCCCGTAGACGAATCCCAAAGGTCCCATCCGCCAGGTGTGCTCCAAGGCAAGGCCAGGGTGACGGAGAAGCTGGTCGGGTGGGGGGAGTTGGTCGAGACTGCGGTGCAGGTACCAATACTCCCCGGGAGCGCCAATGGCCAGGCCGGCCACGGGCAAGACCATCGAGGTTCCCAAGCGGTGAATGCGACGCTGCCAGGTGCTCAGGGGCCGGGCCAGGTCGACGATGGCAGCCACCCCATCTGCTCGCAGCACTCGATGGATCTCTTCCAGGGTGGCCTCCACCGACTTCAAATTGCGAAAGACGTAGGCCGAGAAGACCCCGTCGAAGGAGCCGCTGGGAAACGGCAACCTCTCCCCCACCGCCACCACCCGGGAAGCGA
>DATEDX010000015.1:0-14453 GCA_035281425.1 Acidimicrobiia bacterium | reverse complement strand
ATCGACGTTGACGGTGACGGGCAGGTCGGCGACGAAACCAAAGAAGTAGTCGGATCCCACCAGGTGGTCGGCCATGGTGGAGAGGGGCTCATACACGCGCCACCAATGCTCGCCGCCCGGCCCTTGCACCCGGTTGAAGATCGCTTCTACCGGACGCCCGATCATGGCCTGGTCCAGGTCGATCTCGCCGCTGGCTTCCGGTGGCAGCGGCAGCCCCGCCGCGACTGCAGCGCCCCCGGCGCTGACTCCCCAGGCTTCGAATTCGTAGGGGGAGGTGTTGGTGACGGTGATGAGACCCGGGGCGGGGGAGGCCACTTTCGGGGAGGCGTCGATCCGGCCGATGATGCGGGCGGTGCTATATCCGGCCTGAGGGAAGTGGAACCCCAGGGTTTGCATGGAGACGATGGAGCGGTCCCCGGTGTCGCCTCCCACCCCGACCATCTCCAAAGTGGTGGCGGGATAGATGACGTCAGGCTCATCGACCGAGACTTGGTGGCGCTGCCCGGCGTCGGCGGCGATGATCATGGCCGTGTAGGCGTAGTCGCCTCCGGTGCCTCCCACCACCACCGTGGCTTGGGCGAACTGGGTGTCATTCTGATTGAAGCGGGTGAGAACCGCGAAGATGATGGCGGCCACCAGGGCGAGGGCGGGAACCGTGACCCAGGCCCACTCTCGCTTGCCCATCCTCCGCAGGACGATGAGGTTGAGAGGCGCCACCAGCACGGCATAAACGGCCAAGGCGATGAGCGGCCCTGGTCTGGCTAGACCAGCGGAACGGCTGGCCCCGGCCGCCGCCAGCATCCGGTTTTCTGGCGCCGCCCATGGATCGGTGGCAACGTCGTGGCCCGCCCGGCCCCGCAGCGCTGTGGCCCAACCAGCGGTCTCCATGGCCAGCGTCTCCACCACCAGGACCTCTCCTGCTCCCAACTCGAACCGATCGGGGCGGGTGGTGGAAGTGAGCGGCATCGACTCCGCCAACCGGTCAAGACCGGTCCGCTCCACGATCACGGTGCCGCCCTCTGCCATCCAGCGGCGGTGCAGGTCGGTGAGAATCCCCGGGTCGCCAACCACCAAGTAGTCGGCAGGACCGGGATCGACCTGGGGACCTTCCAGTTGCACTACTTCGAGCGGCCGTTGACCGATGTCGGTGGTGGCGGGGAATTGGGGCTCAGCGGTGAGGCCCAAGGTGGCCACCAGGACAACTTGGTCGGCATCGTCGGGTCGGATGGTGATCGACTCGATCGGCGCTTCGCTGCCGGCGGGGCGAAGATCGATGCGAAGGTTGCGATTGGCGATGAGGTTGGAGAGCAACAACTCGAAGGTCTTGCTTCCCCCCGCCGGCACCTCAGCCGGGACCAGAACGGGGGAACCGGCCGTGGCCAAATAAATGGAGCCTGCGAAAAGCAGGTCACTGCGAACGGTGATGCGGACCGGCACCGGGTGGCGACTATCCACCCAGCCTTCCAACCCGATTTCGGCCTCGAGGACGACGTTGGGATCGTCTACGGTTTGGGCGTTGAGGGGCGTAGCGACACAGATGCCAATAACCACAGTGGCGAGCAAGGTGGGCAGCCTGCGCAACGGAATCCTCGGGCGACAAGCTAGCCGGGCCGGTCATCTAGGTCGCTCAGGGATGTCCCTGCCTATACCCGGGAAGAAAGCCCGCCAGCAGCGGGTTGTCCCTAGCCATGCCTGACGCCGCCCGCCGGGTGCAGCGCACCTACCTGCTGTTGACGCTTCTGGCCACGATGGCTTCATCGTTCATTTGGGGCATCAACACCCTCTTCCTGCTGGACGCCGGTCTCTCCAACGCCGAGGCTTTCGCCGCCAACGCCTTCTACATGTTGGGGATGGTGATCTTCGAGGTACCTACAGGAGTGGTGGCAGACAGCAGAGGGCGACGCTTCTCCTATCTACTGGGGGCCGCCACTCTCTTGGTTTCCACTCTCCTCTACCTGTACATGTGGCAATTGGAGGCGCCCCTGTGGGGATGGGCATTGGCCTCGGTCGGCATCGGGCTCGGCTACACCTTCTTTTCGGGTGCAACCGAAGCCTGGTTGGTCGATGCTCTAACTGCCACCGGGTACCGCGGCGACCTCGAGTCAGTATTCGCACGAGGCCAGGTGGTGGGAGGAGTCGCCATGCTGAGCGGATCGGTGATGGGTGGCTTCGTCGCCCAGTTCACCAACCTCGGCGTTCCCTACATCTTGCGAGCGGGCATGCTGCTCCTCGCCCTGCTCGCTGCCTTCCGGCTGATGCATGACCTGGGCTTTGCTCCTGCGACCGGGGTGCGTTCATCGACCAGAGTCAGACAGATCCTGGCGGCATCGATCGAGAACGGTCTGCGTAACCGCCCGGTGCGATGGCTCATGCTGGCCGCCCCCTTCACGGCCGGGGTCAGCTATTACGTGTTCTACGCCAGCCAGCCTTACCTGCTGGAGTTGTACGGGGACGAGGCCGCCTTCGGGGTGGCAGGCCTCACCGCCGCCATCGTGGCCTTGGCCGACATTGTCGGGGGCCTGCTCATCCGGCGGGTACGCCGATTCTTCGTCCACCGCACCCATGCCCTTATCTTGGGGACGGTGGGCACAGTGGCGGTTTTAGCAGGGGTAGGTCTAACTCGGAGCTTCGCCCTCGCCGTGGCCCTCATCGTCATCTGGTCCTTGCTATCTGCCATGACCGATCCGATGCGCCAGGCCTACCTCAATGGTCTCATTCCCTCCGAGCAAAGAGCCACGGTGCTTTCCTTCGATTCGCTCTTCAGTTCGGTGGGAGGGGTGGTCACCCAGCCGCCGCTGGGTCGGGTGGCCGACCTGGGCGGTTACGGTGCCTCTTATCTGGTCAGCGCCGGCGTCACCGCTTTGGCCGTTCCTTTCCTGGCCCTAGCCCACCGCGAACGAGCCGCCGCCGACGTCATCGCCGACGATCCCGCTTAGGGGATCAGGAACGCCCCCGGACCAAGCAACGCCCGATCCGGGAGCGCCCCGTCAACGATGGCAGGGTCAGGCTTCGGGTGGGATCAGCACCATGTCGATGACGTGAATCACCCCGTTGGAGGCCTCCAAGTCATAACGTTCCACCGTGGCATTGCCCACCATCACGATGTCGCCTTCCACCGTCACCTGTAGCGGAAGCCCGCTCAAGGTCGTGAAGGACTGCCCGGCCATACCCATCACCATCTCCGAGTCCTCGAGCATGTCGACGATGTGGTAGTTGAGGATGCCTTGCAACATTTCCGCACCGGCGAAGACCTCTTCTTGGGACATCCCCGCGGTACCTAGGTAGTCGGCGAAAGCGTCATCGGTGGGGATGAAGAGGGTATAAGGCCCCTCGCCGTGGAAGTCCTCCATGATCCCGGCGGCCTCCAAAGCGGCGAGGAAGGTAGTCAGGTCGCCCTGGGCGGCTGCCACCGCCAGCACGTCCTCATCCATCATCTCCTCTTCGGCGGTGGTCGTGGTAGCCGGCCCCCCGCAGGCGGCGATGGCCACCAGCGCCAGCACCGCCAGCACCAACCGGCGGCTCAACAAAGGCATGGGTTGCTCCTTTCTTTCGGCAGCGTTGCCATCTGGAGCAACCGGTGGGAAAGGGGGTTGGTTCCCGGTTATCCCTTGTGTTTGATCAGGAGCCGGTCAACGGCAGCCGTAAAGCGGTCCATCTCGGCTACGTAAGCCTTGGAATCCTCTTTGATCTCGTCGGAGAAGTGGGCATGGCGGAGACCCATGGCCTGCGCCGCGAACCGGGCGCCCCGGAAGTACACCTTGAGCTGATCGAGACGGAGGGTGCGGGGACCGGGCTGGGCCGGGCCGAGCTCGGGATGGGCTTGGGTGGTGGGGCCGAGGTTGAGACTCTGGGCGGCGGCCAGGATCTCCTCTTCGGGAAGGCGGTCGGCGAAGTCGCGCGACACGTAACGAAAGGCCTCTTCCCCTTCCGGGGTGACGATCACCACCGCCGGACGGGAGATGTTGCGTTCATCTCTCTCGTCGGCCACTCCGAAGGGGGTGATGGCTTGGCTCCGATCTGGATCGGAGAGAAAGGGGAACGGCAAGAACAGTTTCTCCACCATGGCGGCGTTGCGTTCCGGGCTGTCCACGGAGATGGCGTAGAGGCGGGTTCCGGCGCTCAGGAACCCTTCATGCAGTTCTGCCAGGCTGACCAGCTGGCCGTTGCAATACGGTCACCAATCGCCGCGGAGGAAGACGAGCAGACAGGCGGCGTCGAGATGCTCGGAGAGAGTGAAGGGTTTCCCGGCCTGATCAGTAAGGGTGAAGTCTGGAACCACCTCCTAACCGTACCTCGTCCGGGAAGGGCCCGCGCCACCCTCCTTTCCACTTGGTTTTTGGCGCGCCGACATCGGGCTATAGCCCCATGTCGGCGCGCCAAAACCGGAATTAAGGGGTGATGGCCCGGTCTTTGAGGATCTGGGTGGCGGCGAGCTTGCCGGGGGCACCCATCACACAGCCGCCAGGGTGGGTGCCGGAACCACATTGGTAATAACCCTCGATGGGAGTGCGGTATTGGTTCCAGCCAGGTGCAGGACGGAAGAAGTACATCTGGGGGGCGAGAAACTCGCCGGCGAAGATGTTGCCTTCGGTCAGCCCCACCACCCGTTCGATGTCGAGCGGGGTGACCACTTCGCGGTGGAGGACCAGGTCGGAGAAGCCAGGGAAGAACGACTCCAACGTGCGCTGCACGGTGTCACCCAGGTTCTGACGTTCGGTGTCCCAGTCCGAGCCCGTTAAGTGGTAGGGGGCGTATTGGATGAAACAACTCATCACGTGTTTCCCGGGCGGGGCCATGTCGGGGTCGATGGTGGATTGGATCGCCCCGTCGATGTAGGGGTGGGTGGAATACCACCCGTATTTGGCTTCGTCGAAGGCCCGCTCCAAATACTCCATCGAGGGACCGACGTTGGTGAAGCCTCGGTATTGGTCGCCTCGATCCCCCAGGGCCGGGTACTTGGGGAGGCTGTCGAGGGCGAAGTTGACCTTGGCCGAGGTGCCCTGGAAGCGGAAGCGTTCGATGTTCTCGACCAGATCGGCGGGCAGTTCGCGTGGATTGACCAGTTGCAGGAAGGTCCGCCGGGGGTCAACCGCACTTACTACCACCTCGGCTTGAATCTCGGTTCCATCTTCCAACGCCACACCGGTGGCCCGACCGTTGGAGGTGATGACGTTGGCGACCGGCGCCTCGAGAAGGATTTCCGCTCCGAAGGCCTGAGCTGCCCGGGCTAGTACCTGGGTGAAGCCCCCATTACCACCTTTGTGAAAGGCCCAAGCCCCGAAGGCGCCGTCGTGTTCGCCGATGTTGTGATAGAGCAGCACCAGACCTGACCCTTGTGACATCGGGCCCACCTTGGTTCCAATGATGGAGGAAGAAGCGAGGTAACCCTTGAGGAGCGGGCTCTCGAAGTAGTCGTCGAGGAAGTCGGCGGCGCTTCCGGTGAGGAGGCGGACGGCGTTGTGCAACACCCTCGGCTCCAGATCCCGCAAACGGGCAGCCAGGGCCGACATCGCCACCAGCTCTTCTGGGTCCTTGGAAAAGAGATTGGGGGGGACCTGGTCGAGGAGCGGCTTCAGCGCCTGACAGACCATGGTGATGTCGTGTTCGTACTGGTCGTAGGCGTCGGCGTCGCGTTTGGAATGGCGGGCGATCTCCTTCAGGTTTTCGTTGCGGTCCTGGCCGAAGAGGAGATAGTCGCCTTCCTGGCCGGGGGCGAAGGTGGTGGGCATCAGCAGTGGCTGGAAGCCGTGTTTGGTCAGCTCCAGCTCGTGGATGATGTCGGGTCGGAGCAAAGAGAGGGCGTAAGAGAAGGTGGTGAACCAGAAACCGGGATAGAGCTCCTCGGTGATGGCGGCGCCGCCTACCAGATGGCGTCGCTCGATGATGAGGGTGGAGAGGCCGGCTTTGGCCAGATAGGCGCCGTTGGTCAACCCGTTGTGGCCTCCCCCGATGACGATGACGTCGTACTTTCTTTGGCTGGGACTGTTCATGCGGTCTTCCTCTCCGGGTTGAAGTGGGGGAGCCGGGCGACATGGGCGCCCACCAACTCGTAGTGGTGGTTGATGGTGAACTCCAGGTTGACCTTGGTCCCGACCTGAGCGAGCTCGGGACGCACCCGGGCGATGGCGATGTGGCGCTGGCACATGGGCGAATACATCAGGCTGGTGGCGTAGCCAACCCGTGTGTAGTCGTCGGTGTAGACCATGTATTCCTCGGTGATGGGGGTGTGGTCCTTGGGGGGGACCAGTCCAGCTGTGTTGTACTTGCGGTCGTAGTCCTGCCAATCCACGGTGAGGCCGACCAGCTTCCAGCGAGAGGTCTCCTCCGCCAGCTCCCGGCGGATCGCCTGGCGACCGATGAAAGCCCGGTCATCCGTCTCGAGGTCCCGGAACATCCACCCGAAGCCGAGTTCGGTGGGGGTGGAGCGATGTTCATCGTTCCAGGCGAACCGGCTCGACTCGAAGTCGGCTCCGATGAGTAGCAAACCCGCTTCGATCCGAGCCATGAGGAGGGCGATCTGACCGAAGGGGGCTACCCCGTGTCCCTCGCCCGCCTCCATCGCCGTATCCCAGAGGGCAAGCGCATCACCGGCTCCCACCCAGATCTCGTAACCGAGATCACCGGTGAAACCGGTGCGGGAGATGGTCACCGGCGAGCTGCCGATCTTGGCCTCGGTGAGGTGGAAATAGCCGATTTCGGACATCTCCGGGGCCAGGGAGGAGAGGATCGGGCGGGAGCGGGGCCCCTGGAAAGCCAATGTGGCGATTTCCTCGGAGACGTCGGTGATCTCCACCCGGTCGTAGCCGATCAGGTTCTGAAAGTAGGAGAGGTTGGGCTCGGCGGCGGTGAGGAGGAAGTCGTCGGGAGAGTGACGGAGGATCACTCCATCCTCGAGCAGGAAGCCGCGGTCGTCACACCAAATGGTGTATTGGGCCCGTCCCGGCCGGCACTTACGAACATCGCGGGCCAAAACCCCGGAGAGGAACTTCTCAGCGTCGGGTCCGCTGATGCGGTACTTGTAGAGAGGGGAGGAGTCGAAGAGCCCGGCGGCGTTGCGGATGGTGAAATATTCGAACTTCTCCGACATCTGGTACTTCTCGGCGACCAGGTATCCCGACCAGTGGCTCCACAGCCCGGTCTGGTTGGCGGCCTCCACCCGGGGATGAAAGGGGGTGGTCAGGTAGTGGGCCATCTGCTCCTCCTCGACCGGGGGAGCCTAGCCCTTGTTGGACAACTGCGCAATTGGTTCTACCCTGATGATCGATGGCACGGATGTCGCCCCGGGACCGGCGGCAGGCGATCGTCGATGCCGCCCTGGCGGTGGCGTTGCGGAAGGGTCTGGCCGCGACCACGGTACGGGACGTCGCCGGTGAGATGGGGACTTCGAGCGGTCTCATCCACCACTACTTCGACTCCATGGATGAGGTGCTGGCGGAGGCGTTTGCCCAAGCGGCCGGCCAGGATCTGGCGGCCACGGTGGAGGCGATGGCGCCCTACCAGGACCCGGTAGAGAGGCTGGCGGCGTTCTTTCGCAGCTACGTCCGGTCTGATCAGGACTGGGCATTTCAGCTCTGGCTCGACGCCTGGGCGGAGGCGGGGCGGCGCCCGGCCCTGAGGCGTAGCTCGGTCCGGCTCAACGTCGCCTGGCAGCAACTGCTGGCGGCCACTATCGAAGCAGGGGTAGAGAACGGTGTGATGTCATGCGACGATCCCGATGCCGCCTCCTGGCGAATCGTGTCGTTGTTGGACGGGTTGTCGCTGCAGGTAGTAGCTCATCGGGCCAACCTCGACCGGGCCACGGTGACCGCTTGGGTGGTGGCCTCCACCGAAAACGAGTTAGGACTGCCGGAGGGTCGACTGGCTGAACTAGTTCACAGTCCGACGAAGCTGATCTCGGCTCGGCCCCGACGGGCGAGGTAGCCGTGCCAGAGGAGGCGGGCGGCGGTGGATCGGTGGGGCCGCCAGCGTTGGCCGATCTCGACCAGGGTCTGCGGGTCAGGCAACTGCTCCAGGGCCAGCGCTTCCGCCGTCGCCACCTGTAGGGCCCGGTCTGCCACTGGCCAGATGTCGGGGCGGCGGAGACAAGAGAGCAGGTAGACCTCGGCAGTCCAGGGCCCGATCCCGGTCAGGGCAGTGAGCCGGGCCCGCACCTCGTCGTCACTGACCTGAGGCAGGCCATCGAGATCGACCGCCCCGCTTAGCACCGAGCGAGCGAGCTCCCGCACATAGCGGGCCTTCTGGCGAGAGAAACCGTCGGCTCTCAGCTGGTCGTCGTCTGGCTGCAGCACCGACTCGGGGTTGACCTCGCCGATCCGAGCCTGAAGCTTGCGGAAGGCAGCCGCTCCCGAGGCCAGGGAAACCTGCTGTTCGAGGATGAAGAGGACCAGGGTGGCAAAACCGGGGGGCCGGAACCAGAAGTCAGGCCGGCCATAGGCGTTCACCAAGCGGCCCAGGTCGGGGTCGGCGGTGGTCAAAGCCGCCAGGGCGTCGGCAAAGTTCTCTTCGGTCTGCACCGGCGAAATCTAGGGTGGCGCTCCCGGCAGTTTTTGCGAACTCGGGGCTGGAGGTGATCAAAACGATCACCCTGAACCCGGGGTTGGCGGGAAACGCGAAAAGAGAAGCTCCCCCGGAGGAGGTCCGGGGGAGCTTCTTGGCTTTCGGCGTTCCGGCGGTTAGGCGATGAGCGCCTTCCGCAGTGAGAGGAACGTCAGGCCAGAGACCACCAGCGTGATCCCCACCACCATGGCGAAGGCAGCCAGGGCGTAGGCAAGGATGCCGACGTTGAGGGCTGTCGTAAGTGCGGTGGCGTTGATCCAGCTGGCCCGGGCGGCGTTGGGCACCATGACCGGCTCTCCATCTTCGCCGATCACCGGGTTACCGGCCTCGTCAACTTCGGGAACCTGGCGGGGCATCTCGGCGTAGTAGAGGCCCTCAGTGCTCTCGAGCTGATGGTAGGTGATGATGTCGGCCTGCGCCCACATGGTGAACGGGCCCCGGACCGGGGTTTCGGGGATTGCGGCATCATCGGGAGTGACGACGTTCTGCGCCTCCGCCTGGTTCCAGGTGTAGACGGCGCCGGCCACTCCGCCAAAGAACGAACCCAGCCCCACGACTAGGGACAGGATTCCGACTACCGCCAGCAGGCGGCGACGAAAGAAACTGGTCTTCTCGGCGGGGAAGGTTGCCACCTTCTCTGCCTTCACGGTTGCGGTCATGGTGTCCTCCTAGACACTTGAAGCTTGACTCCCACAGCATCGGGCATCACCCCCTTCTCCGCCAGGGACTAAATCAACCCATCACTGGGACTTCGGTCCCAAACGCCGGTGGGGTCCCACATCAACCACCTCGCCCCTGAGCCGGGCCTCTTCGGCCAGAAAGGCGAGGAGATGACTCTCGAAGGACTCCGCCGCAGAGGTGAGGGGAGCGCCGCCGGTCTCCACCGAGGAGACGAAAGCCTCCATGATGGAGTCGTCACCCCCGCCGTGGCCGCCGCCGGATGTTGCGACCTCCACCACTTCCGTATTCGCCCGGGCGTGATCGGTCACCTCGATCACCTGTTGGCGGCCGAAACGTCCCCGGAGGGTGGCCCGGGTCCCGTCGTAACGCATGGTGCGGTTCTCCTCATGGGAGTGCCCGTGCATATGAAGGACGGCGGAAGCACCGTTTTCGTACTCCATGGCGACCACCTGGTGGTCCACCACATCCGACCCCGCTCGATAGGCACAACGTCCATAGGGCCCCTCCTGCAAGGCCCGCAGGCGACCTTCGGTGGACAGATCGTCGGTGAGGACATGGACCGGCCAGCCTTGGATCGCCGGGTCGAGATAGACCCGGCGGGCGTCGTAGGGACAATCGAGCACAGGGCAAGGATCCGTGCAGCGATCGGTCGCTCCGGGCGGGGCCCGGTGAGGGTGGAACTCGAAGAGACTTCCGAAAGAGCTCAACCGGGTCACGGCCAAGCCGAGGTTCCAGGAAAGGATGTCGAAGTCGTGGCAACACTTGGCGACGATCATCGGGGCGGCTTCGCCCGCCCGAGCCCAATTGCCTCGAACGTAAGAGTGAGCCATGTGCCAGGAGCGGACGTTCTCCCGGTGCTCGACGGTAACCACCTCGCCCAGCCGGCCCTCCGCCAGTACCCGGTGGACGGTCTGAAAGAAGGGGGTGTAGCGAAGGACGTGGGCGACGTGGAAGGTGCCGGGGGCCGCAGCCGCTGCCTCTACCAACCGGTAACAGTCTTCCAGGGTGGCGGCCATCGGCTTCTCGGAGAGGACGTGATGCCCGGCCTTGAGAGCCGTGGTCGCCTGGTCGCAGTGCCGGCGGTCGGGGGAGGCAATGACGCAGGCGGAAGCCGCCAGCTCCCGGCTGAGGAGTTCAAAGGGGTCACGAAACTGGCGGGCGGGGGGAATGTTGTGGGCGGCAGCGAAACGCCGCAGGTGCTCGGGGTCGGGATCGGCGACAGCGACAAATCGAAGCCGATCGGGGTGGTCCTGCGCCCAGCGGCCGTAGACGTGATGGCCCCGCTGTCCTGCACCGATCAGCATCGCTTCGACGACCACCCACTACTTATACCGTCTCCGTCAACCGAATCGGTGGTCGGCCCGCGCCGGGTGTGGTCGATAGTCTGGCGACCGCATGTCCTCCCTTCCGCCTGATGGCCCTTACCAAGCCTCCTAAGGTCCAAGGCCGGGGTGGCCCTTTGGCGGCGGTATTCCGCCTCCTAATTGGGGTGGTCTTGGTCGCCCTCATGGGCGGTTTCTTGTGGGCCTTAAGCGTGGCCGGCGGGATTGATGCAGCCGAAACCGTCGATCCGGCCTTCACCGCCCCCGGCCGGCTGGTGCCGGTGGGCGACCTGACTCTCCACCTGCGAGAGGAGGGCAGGCCCGGGCAGCCGGCCGTGCTGTTCCTGCACGACTTCGATGTCAACGGCGGCAGGCAGTGGCTCCCTCTTCAGGAGTCGCTGGACGGGTACTACCGGTTGATGCCCGACATGGTTGACTTCGGTTACAGCACCCGACTCGGTGACGTGGGTCGGCCTCACACTGTGGTCGGTCGGGCGGAAGCGACCATCGACCTCCTGAATGTCCTTCAGATCGAAGAGGTACACCTGGTGGGAGCGGGGCTGGGAGGGGTGGTGGCAGCTCAGGTGGCCGCCCTCCAACCCGACCTGGTGGTAGGGCTGGTGATGATTGCCCCAGAGATGTACGGCCCCGCCCCCAAGTGGCACGAACAGCTGAGGAGCTGGCCGTTAATAGGTGAGGCCTACAACTTCACCTTCTTTGGCGCTTCGAGCAGCGCTGCCCGCCGTTACGCCGCCGGATGCGAAGAGGGGGGATGGTGTCCCGACGACACCACCCGGGCGGAGCGGGAGGTCACCTCTCGGGTTAGAGGCACCACTGAGGCCTTTACGGCCTTCAGCGCCACCCCGGCAGCTACCACCCTTCCCGGAGCCCTCTCCTCGATCATCGCTCCCACTCTGATCTTGTGGGGGGAGCGGGATCAGTTGACTCCGCTGTCCGAGGGCGAGACCCTGGCCGGAGCCATCGCCTCCGCCACCCTCACCATCGTCCCCGGGACCGGGCACCGCCCCCACCTCGAAGATCCGGTCGTGACCGGCCAGTTCATCGGGGAGTTCCTGGGCGGCTAGGAGGGCGGGGTCACCGACCAGCCTCGAGAAGACAATTCCCTCGCTAACTCTTCGTCGCTGTACATGTCCAGCGGCGCGGCAGAGATGGAGGTCTCCGATGGGACAGTCGAGGTGAGATCGACTGCCCGATCGCGCAGGGTTCGGGCCCAGGCGCGACCCTTGGCCTCGGCCTCCAAGGTGAGGGCACCGTCGCCATGGACCCGATAGAGCTGGGCTTCCGGTTGGGGATTCGCCCGGCTGCCTCGCTCCCCGTAGACGAGAAGGACACTGTCGGCGGGGAGATCCTGGATGCCGCCATCGGCGACGAAGTCACCGAGAAATGCCCACCCTGAGGCTTTATTGGTGTCGACTCCGGTTATGACCTTCGCCCAGTGTTTGCCCCGGCTGTCACCTAATTGCGGGACATGCACCGCGACCATCACCCGCCCCTTGGGTTCGCTCATCGCCTCATCATGGATCATCGCTGCGGTCTTCGCTGCCCTCGGGGGACCAGTCGGGAGGGTCGTCGATTCGGCGGGTTAGGCTCCCCGGCGAGTCAGTAGCCGCCCTCAGCCAGTCTCGCAGCCTTCGCCACCACGATCTCGCCCCGGGGGGAATGGAGCCGTGATCGCCATTCATCGAGCCGGTTCCTGCCCTTGGCAGGCATTGCCCAGACGAGAGTCGATGATGTATCTCCCAGTCGCTAGGAGTTTTATACAGGACCTGAATGGATAGGGTTAGGCTGGCGTTCTGGATTTCGAGGAGGAAGTTTTGCCCAATCCTTACGGGGGGACCCCTTCGGACCCCATGCCCCTCAAGGGTTTTCACCACATCGAGTTCTGGGTGGGCAACGCATACCAGGCCGCCCAGTTCTTTCGGGCTCTCATGGGTTTTGCCATCGAGGGATACCGGGGCCCCGAAACCGGGGTAAGGGAATCGGCCTCCTGGGCGCTGCGCCAGGGAGACGTGCGGTTCATCGTCAGCGGAGCGATGTCGCCCGACCATCCCATCAGTCACCACGTTCTCGAACACGGCCCGGGAGTCCACGACGTGGCGCTCCAAGTCACCGACGCCGGGGAAGCCTTCACCCATGCCCTCTCCCGGGGGGCCGAGGCGGCATTCAAACCGGAGGTGCTGGAAGGACATGGCCGGTCGTGGAAAGCGGCGGGCATCCGAACTTACGGGGAGACCATTCACTCGTTAGTCGAGTCGGATGGCCTCTGGCCCCCGCCAGATTTCGCACCCATGACCGATGAGATCGCCACCCCCGTGGGTCTGACTCGGATCGATCACGTCGTGGGAAACGTCGAACTGGGGGCCATGGACCGCTGGGTGGACTTCTACGAGCAAGTGTTCGGCTTTGTGCTGCTTCGTCACTTCGACGACAAGGCCATCTCCACCGAATATTCGGCGCTGATGTCAAAGGTCGTGTGGGACGGCTCCGGTCTTATCAAGCTTCCCATCAACGAGCCCGCCACCGGTCGTCGTCGCTCCCAGATCGAGGAGTATCTCGACTTCTACCGCTCGGCTGGGGTGCAGCACATTGCCCTCGCCACTGACGACATCTTCTCCACGGTGGCGGCGGTGCGTTCCCGGGGGTTGATGATGATGGAGGTGCCGGACAGCTATTACTCGGAGGTGCCCTCGCGGATCGCCGATCTGAAGGATGTTGATCAAGGTCGGCTCAAGGAGCTCAACATCCTCATCGACGAAGATGAGGGCGGGACCCTGCTGCAGATCTTTACCCGAATGTTGCAGGATCGACCCACCGTGTTCTTCGAGTTGATCGAGCGCCGGGGAGCGGTCGGATTCGGGGAAGGGAACTTCAAGGCCTTGTTCGAGGCCATCGAGCGCGATCAAGCCGCCCGCGGCAACCTCTAGACGGTAGACGGTAGACGGAAGACGGAAGCTTCCGTCTACCGTCTACCGGCTTCCGTCTTCCGTCTACCGGCTTCCGTCTCAAAGGTTCGTCTACGCTCGCGGTGATGGCCACGGTTCGTCTCTTCGCTCACCTTCGTGAGATTGCCGGCACTCCCCGACTGGAAGTGGAAGGGAAGACGGTGGGGGAGGTCTTGGCGGTGATGGTGGAGCGATTTGGTTCCGACTTCTCGGCGGGTCTGGCCAGCGCCGCCTTGTGGCGGAACGGAGAGGCGGCTCAGATGAATGATCCGGTGACCGCCGCCGACGAAGTGGCCCTCATTCCCCCCGTATCCGGCGGGGCGGTCGAGGCACCACGCATGACCCTCGATGTGTCCATCCTGGCCGGGGTGATCGCCCTCTTGGTTTTGGTGGGGGCCAATGTTGCCGACGGCCCCGCCTGGTGGGCGGCGGGACTGGTGGCGGTGATGGCGGCCTGGATGATCGATCTCTCCTACCGGTTCGAGATTCGGGGTCGGCAGCTTCCCCAGACGGCGCTGCTTTTGGTACCGGTGCTGGCGGCGGTGGTAACCCATTCCCTCAGCGCTATCGGCCTGGGGCTGGTCCTGTTCCTGGCGGTGGCGGTGGTGTTGGGCTGGGGCGTGGCATTGCCTCTCTACCGCGACCTGCAGACGGTGGCTCCCGGGGTGATGGTGGCCTTGCTGGGCGGGGCCGCGGTCGGTTCGTTGATGCTGGCCCGTTCGACTTTCGAGGATTCCGATCATGCCACGTCGGTGTTCCTGCTGGTGATCGTGGTGGCCGCGGCCGCCGCCTATCTCCTCGACCAGCTGACTACGCCTCTGATCGATCCCTTCACCGGCACCGCCTTGGCTTCGGTGGTGGCCGCCGCCGCCGGCGCTTTCATCTGGGACGAAGACTTGGTGGGTTACCTGCTGGTGGGACTGGGCCTGGC
>DATEDX010000014.1:0-3360 GCA_035281425.1 Acidimicrobiia bacterium | reverse complement strand
ATCGACATTTCATCGCTGGCAGTGATCACCGCCGACAACAGTTCTGCCGCTCCTTTCAGGTCGCCATGGGCTTCAGCAAGGAGGGCCTTGGCATTGTCGACGTCGGCTTTCGGACCGAGCCCGATCGGCTTGGCGACTCTGATCAGCTCCGCCAGTTCGGCCGTCATCCCGGAGCGGGTCATGGTCGGCGCTACCCAACTGCTGAGTCCCGCCACGAAGACCGGATGGTCGGGGCCGATCCGATAGAACTCCTCGGCCAAAGTTTTGGCTTGGGCGCTCTTCCCGGCCAGTTCGTAGCAGATGATGAGACCGCCCAGCCCCGGCATCAGCACCTGGGGGTCTTCGATCTCCCGGCCCGAGGAGAGAGCTCCCTCCAGCATCGCCAGCGGCTCGTCGGTCTCACCCCGGAAGAAGCGGACCAAGGCCGCCCAATAGGTCGAAAAGGTGCCCACCTGGGATCCTCCCCGTTTCAGGTCTTCGGCGATCAACTCTTCGGCTACTCGTAGACACTCATCCCATTCTCCGAGCGGGAAGAGCGCCTCGTTGCGGGTGTTCTGCGACCAGTCGACGTGGGCGGGCAATCCTCGGGCGGTGCCATAGGCGATCCCTTCTTCGATGGTCTTCCGTCCCCGGGCCAGCTCGCCGGCGGCGATCTGGATAGTGGCCAGGTTGTTGTAGGTGCTCATTGCCCGGGTGGTGTCGTTGCGGTCGAGCTGGATCCGCAGGCCCTCCTCGATGTCTTCGATGCCGGCGGGGTCGCCCATCTGGACCAGGGCGGTTCCTCTAATCACCAAGCCGCGGGCGAATACCTCGGTGTCGCCCAACTTCTGCGCAATCTCCAGCGCCCGGTCGACCAGCTCCAACCCTTCTTCTTCCTCCCCCCGAAGCTGTTTGGCGGCGGCGGCACCCACGACGACCCGAGCGAGGGTTGGGCTGGGCTCGAGACCTTCGGCCAGTTGCAGAGAGCGTTCTTGCCAGCGGTCGGCCTCTTCGGCGTGCCCCTGATACCAGGCCAAGCGTCCCAGCTCGGAGGCAGCCTCGGCTTGGCCCTGGCGGTCGTCGCTCTCGGCGAAGGCTTCCAGAGCTTCGGTGAGGAGGGCCGCGGTCTCATCGGTGGTGCCTTGGACCAAGATGCCGAGCTCGAGGAGGGGTCTCCCTTTCTCACTGCCATTGGCGGCGAGGGCCACGGCCGCCTGATAGAAGCGGGCCGCCCGGTTGGCATCGAAGGCTCGAGCCCGGTCGCCGGCGGCGAGCTGGAACCGGTAGACCCGGCGGCGCCGTTCGGTGTCGACACTGGGAGCGAGTTCGAAGGCGGTGGCGTGGTGATAGGCGAGCAACTCTGCCACGTCGATCGCCCGCTCCCCGCTCACCGCCTCCAACCAACGGGCGGTGGCCTCGTGGAGACGAGCCCGGTCCTCCCTGGTCAAACGGCTATAGGCACCGTCGCGGGCGAGGATATGGGCGAAGCTGTATTCGTCCTGGCCCTGCATGGAGGAGCGGCGCACCGGCCGGATCAGCTCTCGGGCCACCAGCCGCCGCAGCCGGGCCTGCACTTCGGCCGGGTCGAGATCTTCAACAAACGACAACGCCCCCGACCAGAACACCCGCCCGATCACCGCCGCCGCCTGGATGATGGCCTTGTCGCCGGGTTCGAGCAGGTCGAGACGGGCAGCAATGATGGCCGAGACACTGTCCGGCATTGGGAGGTCTTCGCCGCCCCTGACCCGATCGAGCCAACCCTGTTCCTCGGCTAGGCGGAGGAACTCGGTGACATAGAGCGGGTTTCCCCCCGATCGTTCGACCAGGGCATGCTGCAAGCTGGCGTCCATCAAGGGCCGTTTAGCCAGGGAGGCCATCAGCGCGGCCGTCTCTTCCTCGGAGAGAGGCGAAAGCCCGATGGTTACGGCATCCCGCCTGCCTCCTCCCCAGTCGGGCTGGTGGGCAAAGAGCTCCGGCCGGGCGGTGCAGAGGATGAGGATGGGCGAGTCGTGAGCCCAGTCGAGGAGATGGGTGACGAAGTCGAGCACCGCCACATCGGCCCAGTGGAGATCCTCCACCACCAGGATCAGAGGATTGCGGGCGGCGAGGGCCTCGAAGAAGCGAAGCCAGGCGGCGAACAGCTCCGTCTTCTCCGCCTGGGCATCTCCCAATCCGACGAGGGAGCGGAGCCGCAGCTCCACCCAGGTGGCTTCGTCGGCATCCTCGAAGAGGGCAGCCACCGCCGAGCGAAGCTTTTGGACCACCGTCTCCACCGGTTCGGACTCGAGCACTCCCGCCTGAGCCTTGACCACCTCCCCGATCGCCCAGAAGGTCACCCCCTCCCCATAGGGCAGGCAGCGTCCCTGCCGCCACCAGACCAGGTCGGGTCGATCGTCAATCACCCGGCGAAACTCCCGCACCAGCCGGCTCTTTCCCACCCCAGGTTCACCGACGATGGTGACGAGTTGGGGGCTGCGGCGCGCTACCGCTCGGTCGAAGGTGTCGGTGAGGAGCGACAGCTCGTCGTTTCTTCCCACGAAAGCGCCGGAGGGCTCTTCTTCCACTGCTACCCCGTAGCGGCTTCGCAATCCCGTCGCCTGCCAGACCGGTTGACGGTTCTGTTTCCCCTTGAGCTCCACCTCGCCCCGGCTTTCGTAGTTGACGGCGTCCCGGCTGGCCCGCTGGGTCCGTTCATCCACCACCACCTCACCGGGAGCTGCCACGGCCTGAAGGCGGGAGGCGGTGTTGACCACGTCGCCCACTATCCCCTCCCGGTCGGGGCTGGCTTCGAGCTGGACGATGGCTTCCCCGGTGGTCACCGCCACCCGGACGGCGAGGCCCAGATGAGGATGTTCGGCGTTGAGTTCCTCCACCGACTCGACGATGCGGAGGGCGGAGCGGACGGCTCGCTCGGCGTCGTCTTCATGGGCCTTGGCAGATCCGAAAGCGGCGAACACGCCATCGCCCAGGAGCTTCTCGACCCGCCCCCCGAAGCGTTCGACGTCCTGACGGACCCGACTGTGAAACAGGGTCAGGCGCCGGCGACTGTCTTCGGGGTCGGTCCGTTCGGTATGGGCGGTGTAACCGACCAGATCGGCAAACAAGGCCGATATCACCCGCCGCTCTTCGGTGGGGGTGACGGGTGCGGTGGTGGTGCTGGGGGCGGGGGCGAGGGCGGTGCCACAAGAAGAGCAGAACCGAGCGCCGGGGTCGACGGTGGCGCCGCACGAAGGGCAGCGGCTGGACAACGGGTTACCGCACGATGCGCAGAACCTGGCCTCGTCGGAAGCGAGGGCTCCGCAGGACTGGCAGGTCAGCGCCACCGGGGCATTGTATGGATCGCCGCCGCCCGCGTTCTTATCTGCTGAAACGGCCCTCTGG
>DATEDX010000013.1:0-7391 GCA_035281425.1 Acidimicrobiia bacterium | reverse complement strand
GAGCGTCCGCTAGCAGAGCTTGCCCACCGCTTCGATGCCGCCGTGGGGGGAAACGGCTCGATGGTGCTCATCGCCGGAGAGGCCGGGGCCGGAAAGACGACACTGGTGGGCGAGTTCGCCGCTCGGGTCGGCCGGCGGGCGCTGGTCCTGTCCGGGGCCTGTGATCCGCTCACCACTCCCCGCCCGCTGGGACCGCTCCTCGACATCGCCTCCGAAGAAGACTCCGGGCTCGGACCCGTCGATCTTGACTCCGACTCCGGGGAAATCTTCACCGCCTTCCTCGGCCGGCTGCGAGCCACCATCCGTCCCATCGTGGTGGTGTTGGAAGACCTCCACTGGGCCGATGGAGGGACCCTCGACCTGCTTCGCTTCCTGGGACGGCGGATGGGGAGTACCAAAGCGGTGATCCTCGGCACCTACCGCGACGACGAGGTGGGTGCCTCCCATCCCTTGAGGGCGGTCTTGGGTGATCTGGCCACCCGGGACAGTACCCACCGGCTTCACCTCGAGCCGCTGTCTCTCGACGCGGTGCGGCTCCTCGCGGCCGGCAAAGGCTTCGACCCGGAGCGCCTTTACCGGCTTACCGCCGGCAATCCATTCTTCGTCACCGAGGTCATCGCCGCCGGGGCGGAGCTGCCGGCCACCGTCCAGGACGCGGTGCTGGCCCGGGTGGGGCGCCTCCCCTCGTCTGCTCAGTCGGTGGTGGAGGTGGTTGCGATCGCTCCCCGGGCCATGGAGGCGGACATCGCCCTCCGGCTAAGCCGATCCGGACCGGGCGACATTGACCTGGCCGCCGAGGCCGGGGTGCTGCGGGTCGAGCAGGGCCGCCTCCGCTTCCGGCATGAAATCGCCCGCCAGGCGGTGGAGGATGCCCTTCCTCCGGGGCGTCGCCTCCATCTCCACCGGAAGATGATCGAGATCCTGCTCCAAGACGACCTTCCCGATCTGGCCCGTCTCGCCCATCATGCGGCGCGGGGTGAGGAGGGGACATTGGTGATTCGCTTCGCTCCCGAAGCCGCCCGCCAAGCTTCCCGGGCCGGCGCCCATCGGGAGGCGGCTCGGCTGCTCGAGGAAGTGCTTGGTTACCAAGAGCTCCTCGACCCCGATCAGGTGGCGGCCTTGCGGATGCGGCTGGCGCAGGAACTGGCGCTGCTCGACCGCTACGTCCAGGGACTGGACAACATCGAAGCGGCCATCGACCACTATCGGAGCCGGCCCAATCGCCGCGTGGATCTGGCCAACGCCATGGTGGCGGGGGTGCCGATCTATTGGAGCAACCGCCGCCGCCCCGAAGCCCGGCGAGCGGTCGACGAAGCCATCGAGATCCTGGAGGAGGCCGGCCCCACCGCCGATCTGGCCGCCGCCCTCCACCGCTCCGGCTACCTGTCGATGCTCAACCGTAAACACCGAGCCGCCATGGCCGACATCGAAAGGGCGCTCGAGGTGGCCACAGCGGTGGCGGACGAGGAGCGGGTCCTGGCCAGCCGGCTGATCCTCGGCACCATCGAGCTGGTGACCGGTGACCCCCAACGGGGCGTTGAGGTGCTGGAGGAGGTCTACGCCGAGGCTACCCGCGACTCCGACTCCCGCCATATGGTGCTGGCGGCGGGGATGCTCGGCTCTGGTGGCGGTGAGGCTCGCTTCTACGACGTGGCCCAGAGTGCCCTCGACCGTTCGATCACGGTGGGGCTGCAACACGATGAGGACTATTCGGTGGCCTATGCCCGCGCCTGGATAGCTCGGATCGCTTTCGAGCAGGGGCGATGGGAGGAGGCGCTGGGGTACGCCGAACTGGTGCAGGAAGGCCACCCGGAGAGCAGTGCCATCTCGCCGGTGACCGCCTTGGGAGCCAAGGGTCGGGTGATGGTCCGCCGTGGTGACTCGGGGGCGGCGGAGGTGCTTTCTCACGCCCTCGCCATCGGGGAGGGATGCGAGATGCAGCACCTGTGGCCGCCGCTTTGTGGGCTGGCCGAGCTGGCCTATTGGGAGGGACGCACCGCCGAGATTCCCCAGATCCTCGACTGGGCCTATGGAGAGGCGCTGACCTCCGACAGCACCTGGGCGCGGGGCGAGGTGGGGTTTTGGATGTGGAAGGCCGGTGCCATCGAAGACCCGCCCGACGGGGCCGCCGAGCCTTTCACCC
The DNA here is from genome assembly GCA_035281425.1 of Acidimicrobiia bacterium. GTDB lineage: Bacteria > Actinomycetota > Acidimicrobiia > Spongiisociales > ZC4RG35 > JAICND01. The sequence continues at coordinate 5,248 of DATEDX010000013.1, read as the reverse complement.
TCCACATGCGGGGGGACTACGGGGCAGCGGCCGCGGCCTGGTCGAAGCTGGGATGTCCCTACGAACAGGCCCTGGCCCTAGCCGAGACCGACCGCCCCGGCCAGCTTCAGGCGCTTCGGATCTTCGACCGGCTGGGGGCGGGGCCTGCCGGCCGCTGGCTCCGCACCCGCCTCCGCCGGGAAGGGTTGGGCCCGGTTCCCCGGGGCCCTCGACCAGGTACCCGGGAGAGCCCGCTCGGATTGACCTCGCGCCAGACCGAGGTGTTGGGCCTGATGATGGAGGGCCTCGACAACGCCGAGATCGCGGAACGTCTTTTCATCTCCAAGAAGACCACCGAACATCACGTTTCGGCGATCCTGGCCCGCCTGGGGGTCACCACCCGGGCAGCAGCGATCGCCCGGGCCGGGGCGATGGGAGCGGGCCAACTTGGGGGTGGACAGCTTCCGATATAGGGATGGGCCCCGATCACGGTCGTACGAATCCTCCTTACTTTGCCTTCTATGGGCAACACCAAAAGGAGGAGATATGCCCCTATATATGGACGTGCACCAGGCCCTGCCGGAGGGGGCCACAGCGCAAGACGTGGCCGGTGCCCACGAAGCTGACATGGCCATCCAGGATCGTTACGGCGTCAAGTACCTCAACTACTGGGTGGACGAGAAGGCGGGCAAAGTCTTTTGCCTGGTCGATGCCCCCGACTCCGAAGCGGCCATCGCCGTGCACCGGGAGGCACACGGGTTGGTCGCCGACGAGATCTATCCGGTGGTGCAGGGATGAGCCGCGGGACGCGGAAGCTGCTGGTCACTGCCCTCGCGGCCGTGATGGTCTTGACCGCCTCGGCGGCGGTGGCCGCACCGACCAAGGCCACCTGTGCTGGGGTGGTGGGTGAGGTCCATGGCCATCACGTCTTCGGCGACTATGTCACCGGAGCCGGTCACGACTTCGACTGGCCTCCCCGGGGCCAATTCAACGCCGCCGGTGGGGCGGTCCTGCCTGGAGGTCCAGGACCGGGATTCCACTTCCCCAACGCGTTTGCCCCGGGAGCATCGTTCTGCAACTCGCAGTCCAGCTCTCCGGGGTTTCACCTCCCCGGCTAACCCTGCCAGGGGGGTCGGTCAAGCGCCGATCACCGGGACTCCCGCTGGGCCCGACCGGCGGGATCCCGGTTCATCTCAGCCCATTCAGGAAGCAGCCCGGGGAGGGTAGTCGTCACCAGGTAGGCGAGGGCCATGATGAGCAGGGCGGGAGACAGCCCAATGGTGGCGACCATCGCCCCGGCGATTACCCCTCCGAAGGGGATGCCGGACCAGGCCAGCGATCCGCCCAGGGTGCGAACTCTGCCCAGCAGCTGGGCGGGGATCCGTTCGAATTGGACTGCGCCGATGATGGGATTGAGGACTCCGTTGGCGAATCCGGCCACGGCGTAGACCGCCACCACCGCGGCGAAGCTGGTGTCGACGGCGAGGATGGCCAGCCGGGGCGGCCCCCCGATAATGAAGCCGAGCACGTAGGTGAGCCGGCGGGGAAAGCGATGTCCATATGCCGCCGAGAGGAGGCTCGAACCTATGGAGGCGCCGCTCATCACGCTCGCCAGCAGTCCGATCACGGCGGGTCCCCGCCCCGATTCCGCCGCCCATACTGGGAGCAGCACCGAGAAGGCGGCCGAGTCGATCAGATTGGTGACGGCCACCATTCCCATGATCGATCGCAGCAGGCGCTCTCTCATTAGGAATCGGGCGCCCTCTCTTAACTCGTCGAGATACCCGTTTCCCTTGGAAGCGGGCACCGCCGGTTGGCTCGGCATCGACTTCCAGATGATGAGGGCGCTGGCCAGCGACAGGGCGGCGGTGATGACCAACGAGGTGGCACCGCCCCAGGCGGCCACCACCACCCCTCCCACTGCCGGGCCCACCACGGCGGCGGTTCTCTCCACCGTCCCCACCAGACCGGTAGCCCGCTCGAGGGGGATTCCGGCTCGTTCCGTCACCGAAGGGACGAAGACTCCTCTGGCGGCGTTGGCCGGGCCTTCGGCCGCTCCCACCACGGCCAGCAGCGCCAAGAGGACCGGATAGGCGAGCAGGTCGCCGAGATAGAGGACGGGTATGAGGCCGATAGCAACCGTCGCCACTAGATCCCCGGCCAAACTGATCCGGCGCGGACCTACCCGGTCGATGACGGGTCCGGCCACCGCCTGGCTGATCACGTATGGCGCCATTTGGGCGAACACCACCGCCCCGGTGCGGACCGCGCTGCCGGTGGTGGTGAGGACGAACCAGGGGACGGCGATCCCCGCCAGCCGGGTTCCGGTCCAAGCCACCGCTTGGGCGGCGAGGAGGGCGGTCAGCTCTCCCCACCGACCCGTCTCAGCTGCCGGGGAGTCGGAAGGCGTGGAACTGGACATGGAAAGGTTCGGCTCCGGCGGGGGCGGAGGGGTCGGTGTCCCCTTGCAGGGCCCGATAGCGGGTGAAGACCTCCCGTACTTCTCTCACCAGGCTGGCGGCTTCCTTTGGTGTGAGGCGGAAGAGGTAGTCGTTGAGGGTGCTGATCTTGCGCCACTTCTCCGGCTGTCCCGGTAACTCCTCGATCGCCCGCTGCAGGTGCTCGGCGTAGACCAGAGCCACCGCCTGAAGGTAGGCGGCGCCGTCCTCGTCGACCGCGCTTGACTGATATCGGGTGGAGCGATGGGAGGCGCGCCACCAACGCTCTCGCCCCTTCCCCAACTCCGGCGCTTCGACGATCATCCCGTACTCCGCCAACTGACGCAGGTGATAGCTGGTGGCGCCGCTGTTGAGAGAGAGCTTCTGAGCCAGGGCAGTGGCGGTTTGCGGGCCTTCGGTTCTCAACACCCCGAGGATCCGGATTCGGACCGGGTGGGCAACCGCCCGCATCGAGCGGGCATCGAGGATTAGATCGTGGTCGGGATCGGGTGCGATCTCCCAGCGGGGGATTTCGGTCATTGGGCCAGCCTAAACTTGCAAAGAGTCCTTTGCAAACAATCCTTGGCAAGCCGACTCAGGCGTCGATCCTACGAATCGCTTTGTGGGTAAATCAATGATTGCCAGTCGCCCGTGATTTTCGGTGCCAGCATCGTGATGAACGCAGCCTTGACCGCATCGGCCGGTAGGTCAGATTGAACAAGAATCGACTCGGCCTCCTGCCATAACACTCGGTCGAAGCCAGGGATCTGTTCAGCCTCTGCTTGAAGGGCCTGCAGATCTCGGTACTCCTCTGCGAGCAGCAGAGGGAAGAACTCCGATAGGTGGACGAAGTAATTGAAGTCGGGATCCGGTCCAGTTCCTTCGTCATTGAGCAGCGGCACCACTCCGAACAACTGGTCCAGTGGAGCTGGTGTGCTACCCACCTGACTTCCCTCCTGTGTGCCTTCGGCGAGGTTCGCAAGTTCGTTCACGGTTTCAGTCTCTGCTGGAGGCGAGAGAGCCGGCTATCCCGATACCGTCCGCTTTCTCCGCTCCCACCGCCGGGCGCCGGCGATGCCTCCGGCCAGTGCGGCGGCAAAGGGGAGGGTGATGGCAACCCCGTTGAGGCCGTCTTCGTCGGCGATCCCGTAGTAGGCAAGCAGGCCGAGCCCGGCACAAGTGGCGACCACTGCCGCCACCGGCTGCCATACCGGGGGTGCCGGTCGGTAGTCGGGGTTGGGTCGCTCGTAACGGCCGAACACCAAGAGGAAGGGGACGGTGGCGGCAATGTTGGCGGCGATCCACAGGGGTCGGGTCAGCCACCAGGAGGGGGTGTTGACCGCGACCCGAAGCCCGAATCCCCCGGCGAGGAGGGAGCCGCCGATCAGAGCGACCATGGCGGTGAGATGCCACAGGTAGACCGTCATGATCCGACCGTTGAGCAACACCACCGCCGCCCAACTGCGCTCCCGTTCCAGCCACCGGCGGGCCGGTCCCTCTAGAGCTAGAAGGAGGCCCGCCTGAAAGACACCCAACAAGAAGAGAGTGATCTTGGGCGGTTGGGTGTTGTTGACGCCAGCGGTGTCGAGCCCCACCATCGCCACTGGGTAAGGACCGAAGCCGACCAGCAGCGCGGCTCCCGCCAGCCCGGCGGCGGAGAGGGCGAGGCGGCGAGCCACACCGCCGAGTTTGGAGTCGGCCCAGGCGTAGCCGAGGCTGTGGACCGAACCCCACACCAAGAGGTAGTTGACGTAGCCCAGCGTTCCCCAACCCAGACCGAGAGAGATGAGGTCGACGAGGCCCGCCAGAGCGGCGGTGACCACGATCGATCCCCACCCCCAGCGCTCCCACCATCCGAGGGTCAGCGGGGTGAAGGCAACCACCACCACATAGGTGGCGAGGAACCAGACGGGAACGAGGGCGGCTTGGGAACCCAAACGGAGGAGGGCAGGGTCAAATCCGCTGCGAAGCAAGAGGAAGGCGCCGGCGGTCCACACCGCTAACAGGGGAAGGACCGGGAGCACCAGCCGACGAAGCCGGGCCCGCAGCCACGCCCCGTAGGGCTCACCCTTACGTTGCGAAGACCGCCAGCTTTGAGCATTGGCGTATCCCCCGACGAAGAAGAAGATGGGCATCACCTGGAGGATCCACGTGAGGTAATGGGTCCAGGGGGCGACATTGAGCAGGTGATCGATGCGGAGGCCGTCGGGGGCCATGAAGGGCGCCGCCATCAACCAGTGCCCAAACACCACCACCAGGATCGATGCCGCCCGCAGCAGATCGACGTAACGGTTGCGGTAGGAAGGGGTCTGGCGGGCGAGGTCGAGGGCTTGCGTGTACATGGGGAAGATTCTCGGCGGCCAAGCTAGCCCCCTCTATCCGGCAGCACCCGGAAACACCTTTCAGGGGGCCTTGTCGCCTCCGGGTCTTAGCCGTCAGCTATCAGCTTTCGGCTATCAGCCAGGCCCCCTCCGGCCCTCCGGGCTTCCTCCCCCAAGGTCGCTTCGCTCCTGGGGGAGGAAGCTCACGTCTTCACTCCCAACTGGTCCAGGACAAACGCCAGTACAAAGGCTTGCTCTCGCCAGTTGTCATAGCGGCCGGAAGGTCCGGCGTGGCCCGCCCCTAACTTGGTACGGAGGAGGATGGGCCGGTCACCTTGGTTGACGGTGCGGAGTTTGGCTACCCACTTAGCCGGCTCCCAATAGGCCACCCGGGGGTCGTTGAAACCGGCGGTGGCGAGGATGGCGGGATAAGTGGAAGGGACCGTCCGGTCATAGGGTGAATACTCCTCCATCCACTGATACTCGTCGACCTCGGCCGGATTGCCCCAC
>DATEDX010000012.1:0-2337 GCA_035281425.1 Acidimicrobiia bacterium | reverse complement strand
TCCGTCAAGACCCACCTCAAACGAGGCTTACGGTCGCTGGAGGCACGTCTGGAAAGGGGAGACGATGACAACGCTTGAAGAACGCCTCCAAGATGCTCTTCTCGCCGGTGCCAGGGCGACATCTCCGGCCCCTGATCTTTTCGTCCGGGTGCAACGGAGCGTCGAAGCGGATCGCCGGCGCCGTCTCCGCCTGCTCCGGGCAGGCGGGGTGGTGGCTCTATTGGTGGCCGCGATGGCGGCACTGATCTTGGGATTGTCGGACTATCAAAACGGGAGATTGGTCATGCAATGGTGGGTCCTGGAACTAATCACAGTGGCGATCCTCATCACCATCGCCCTCTGGCTCGGTCCCTTCATCAAACGGTTCGGGCGCAGCTATGCCGCTGACGTCTTCCGAGCCAATCCCCGTACCGGGAAGAGCTTCATCGTCTTGGTCGACATCGTCTACTACCTGATCTTCACCGCCTACATCTTCTTTCTGGTCCGTTTTGAACCTGAGCGGGCCTGGGGCGAGACGGTCAACGCCGCCCAAATCCAGGCCAGCGTGGCCCGAATCGGCGGCATCCTCCTCATCATCGGAGTCCTGCACGGGCTCAACTTGCTCCTGATGCCCGTATTGGGAAGGCTGTTCTCCCTCAACCGTCATCTCGACCAGCGGGTCCCCCCTGAGGATTAAGGCGGCTACTCGCCGGCGATGACTGTCCTCACCACCTCGTATCGGTCGTCGACGACCACCAAGTCGGCCGGGTCGCCGGGTCGAAGGTCCCCGCCAGTGGTCGAGGTCAGCCGTCGGGCGTTGGTCGACGTCTCCGCAACCGCATCCCGGAGGGAGAAGCCGAGGGAGAGGAGCCGGCGGAAGCTTTGGTCCATGGTTCCTACGCTTCCCGCCAGGACACCGTCGGAGCGCCGAGCTTCACCCCCCGCCACTTCCACCTCGACCTCTCCCAGCAGGAAGTGACCGTCGCCGCTACCGGCGGCGGCGATGGCATCGGTCACCACCACCATCCGCTCCGGTGCGGCCCGTCCCACCAGGAGGAGAGTCTGGTCGGCGAGATGGGTGCCGTCGGCCACCACTCCCAGCGCCACCCCGGGGCGGACCAGCGCCTCCCCGGCCAATCCCGGCTCCCGATGACCGAAGCGCATGGCGTTGAAGAGATGGGTCACCCAGGTAGCGCCGGCCTCAAATCCCGCCCGGGCCTGGGCGGCGGTGGCGTCGCTGTGACCCAAAGAGACCACGATCCCTCTGGCCGCCAGATCGGCGATGAGATCCAAGGCGCCGGGTAATTCCGGGGCGAGGGTGACCATGGTCACCGGCCCGGCAGCCAGCACCGGCGTGAACCACTCCGGGTCGGGGGAGAGCAAAAGGTGGAGCGGATGGGCTCCGGCCTTGCCTGGGGAGAGAAAGGGGCCCTCGAGGTGGACTCCGAGCAGCTGAGGGCCGCCCCCCCGGGCGGCGACTTCCGCCATCACCGTTACCGCGGCGATGGTCTGCTCTGGGCGAGCAGTGATGAGGGTGGGTTGATAGGCCACCACCCCGGTGGCGGCCAAAGCCGGGCCTACTCGATCTACCAGGTGTTCGGGGGAGGCGGTCAGAAAGTCGACCCCGGCGAATCCATTGATTTGCAGGTCCACGAATCCAGGTAGGGCCAGCCCCCGACCGGCGGGGGAGAGCCCCACCGCCGCCACCCGGCCTTCCTCTATCGCCAGGTCGCCCGGTACCAACTCCGAGGCGACCAGGGCCGCGCTGACTCCCAACCTTTTCACCAGCGGATTTTGACACCCGCCCGCTCCCGGTCCACTCTTTCCCTTCCCCATGGCCGTATCTCTCGACACCATCGCCAACCTGGCCAAACAGCGCGGGTTCGTTTTCCAGTCCTCCGAGATCTACGGCGGGATCCGTTCCGCCTACGACTACGGCCCCTTGGGGGCGGAGTTGCTCCGCAACGTGAAGAACGAGTGGTGGCGAGCCATGGTCCAGGAGCGTGACGACGTGGTCGGAATCGACTCCGCCATCCTCCAAGCTCGCCAGGTGTGGCAGGCATCCGGTCATGAGGCGGTCTTCACTGATCCCCTGGTGGAGTGTCGCAACTGCAATCAGCGCTACCGCCTCGACAAGCTCGACGACCCCCATACCTGCCCCAACTGTGGAGCCAAGGAGAGCTTCACCGAACCCCGGGCGTTCAACCTCATGTTCCGCACCCACATGGGCCCGGTGGAAGATGACGACAACCTCATCTATCTGCGTCCGGAGACGGCCCAGGGCATCTTCATCAACTTCGAAAACGTGCGCCGCTCACACCGGCTGCGATTGCCCTTCGGTATCGCCCAGGTGGGGAA
>DATEDX010000011.1:0-17747 GCA_035281425.1 Acidimicrobiia bacterium | reverse complement strand
AGGTTGCTCACGTGTTACTCACCCGTTCGCCGCTCCGTAATAGGCTTGGTTACCCGCACCTATTCGTCGCTCGACTTGCATGCATTAGGCACGCCGCCAGCGTTCGTCCTGAGCCAGGATCAAACTCTCCAACGTACATTCGTGCGGGTGCCTCCGTGGAGGCGCCCAACAGTCTTGTCATTTTTGAGTTCGCAATTTGTGACCGCATGCCCGAGGGCACCGGTCACCTGGGTCCGGGCATCACTGCCCGGGTGCTCTATGCGAATGCACTTCCATTGGGGTGGAAGTGCCGCTGTGCTGTTTTTTGGCACGCTATTTAGTTGTCAAGGAGCCCACTCCTCCCCGGAGCACGCCCCATTTCTTAGGGCCGAGAGCCGGCCACTCTCCATGGGACCGTTTTCCGGGGCGCCGCTTTGGCCCCCCATGCTTTCGCACTCGGTCGCCACATCGGCATGACTTCCCCCCGCACCAAAGGCGGAGGCGAACCGGTAACTATAGCGCTCCGTCAGGGTCTGGTCAAAGGACTAACCGGCCTCCACCAACCGGACGAAGCGACGCTTCCCTATCTGAACCACCGCTCCGACCAAGGTATTCCGGGCCACCGTCTTTTCCCCCACGGGCTCTCCATCAACCTTGACCCCCCGCTGATCGATCAACCGGGCAGCCTCTGAGCTGGAAGCAACCAGTCCAATATCACGAAGCAAAGTAGGGAGATGGACCGGATCCCCGGGAGGCAAGGCAGCTTCAGCTATGTCTTCGGGAGCAAGTCGCTCCACGAACACCCGGTCGAAGGCAAGCTCGGCGCCCTCAGCCGAATCTCGATCCCAATACGCCTCTACTACCAGCCGGGCAAGACGGCGTTTGAGATCACGGGGATTGACGCCACTACTGGACAGGTCTTCTCTTACCGCAGCCAGGCCCTCATCCGACAGCTCGGTGGCGAGCTCAAACCACTGTTCGAGGAGGTGGTCGGGAATGCTCATCACCTTTCCGTACATCTCCGCCGCCGGTTCCTCCACGCCGATGTAGTTCCCCAAGGACTGGGACATCTTGTGGACCCCGTCGGTGCCGATGAGCAGCGGGAGGGTCATGGCGATCTGCGGCCGCTGGCCGTACCGCTCCTGGATGACACGGCCCATCATCAAGTTCCAGAGCTGATCGCTTCCCCCTAGCTCAACGTCAGCTTCAACCGCAACCGAGTCGTAACCCTGTAACAGGGGATACATGAACTCCATCATCGAGATCGGACTGCCCGCCTCGTATCGCTTGGCGAAGTCTCCCCGCTCTAAGAGCTGAGCGACGGTGACGGCCGAAGTGAGCTCGAGGACTTCGCTCATGTCGAGGGCTGCGAGCCACTCCGAGTTGTAACGAATCTCGAGCGGCTCCGGGGCCAGGACCTTTTCGAACTGGGCCAGGAGGGCCAGGGCATACCCGCGTACCTCTTCGGCGGAGAGACGGCGCCGGGTCTCGGACTTCTGGGACGGATCACCGACTTGGGCGGTGAAGTCACCCACGATCAACACTGCGGTGTGGCCTTGCTCCTGGAAGTCACGCAGCTTGCGTAGTACCACCGCCCAACCCAGAGTGACGGCGGGAGCGGTCGGATCGAGACCCAGCTTGACCCGCAAAGGCCGGCCTTCTCGCAGGCGGCTCTCCAGTTCGTCTGCGGGACGAACCGTGTCTGTACGGCGCAAGAGGCGAGCCAGAGCGGGATCGGACACGGCCATGGTGGTGGAGGTTAAAGGCCCCCGGCCGCCACGAACCGCCAAGGCTTATCGGCCGCTTTGGTAATCCCGATACGCGGTGTCTGCAGATACGCCGGGGGTGGCGATCCCGGAGCTAGATGCAGCGGTGAGTCGCGGGCGAAGAGCTCGATTCCGTTGTGATCCCCAGTGATGCCGAGCGCCTGAGTGAGATTGCCGGGACCGGTGGCGAGACGATCGGGGCGACCTCGACGGCGAACCATCTCCGCCACTCCCCGCCGGGGCACCCCACCTCGCAACAGGACCGCCGCCCCTTTGCCCTTAGGCCCGCATACCACGTTGGCACACCAGTGGACCCCGTAGGACCGGTAGACGTAGAGGGAACCGGGGGGCCCGAACATCACCACCGCCCGAGGCCGTACTCCCCCGTAGGAATGGCTGGCCGGGTCCTCGTCGCTGTAAGCCTCGACTTCGGTGAGTGCGATCTCGGTGACTGACCCATCGATCCGCGAGGTGAGGCGCCAGCCCAACAGCTGGGGGGCGACTTCGATTGCCTCACCGAAGAGCAGGGCGGGAATCTTCAACTCAGGTAATGGAGCAGGATGGCCTTAAACGCGTGGAGCCGGTTCTCCGCCTGCTCGAACACGCGGCTCCGAGGGTGTTCGATCACCTCCTCGGTAACTTCTTCCCCGCGGTGGGCGGGAAGGCAGTGGAGGAAGATGGCGTCCGCTTTGGCGTGTTCGAACAAGGTGCGGTCCACTTGATAGGGGGCGAACACCCGCCGGCGTTGTTCGGCTTCTTCTTCCTGGCCCATCGAGGCCCAGACGTCGGTGTACACGGCATCGGCCCCGGCGACCGCTTCCTGGGGGTCGCTGGTCCAGTGGACATCCCCCCAGGTCGCCGCCGCCGCCATCACCTCTTGGTCGGGCTCGTAGCCCTCCGGGGTGGCGATCCGCATCGAAGCTCCCGCCATGGAACCAGCCAAGACGAGGGAATGGCAGACATTGTTGCCATCTCCGATGTAAGCGACGATCGCTCCTTCCACGGGTCGGTGTTCTGCCAGGGTCTGGAGATCGGCCACCGCCTGACAGGGATGTTCCCGATCAGAGAGCAGGTTGATGACCGGGACCTGCACCACCGCGGCGATCCTCTCCAAATCGTTGTGGTCGAAGACCCTCAGCCCGAGCAAGTCGAGATAGCGCTCCAGCACCCGGCCCACGTCCTCGGGCGTTTCACGGCTTCCCATCCCTGCCTGTTCGTTGCGGATGACCACCGGATGGATACCCAGTTCAATCGCCGCCACGTCGCAGGACACCCAGGTCCGCACCGATTGTTTGGCGAAGAAGAGCCCTATGGATCGCCCGCTGAGGGAACCGCGATAAGAGTCACGGTCCGCTTTCACCTTGGCGGCCAGATCCAGCAACGAGGTGAGGGAGGAACGATCTAAGTCAGCAACGCCGAGGAGGTGAGCCATCTCACTCCCCCCGCAACTTGACACCGTGGTCGGCGACGGCCTCACGGATCAACCGGCGAACGCCCTCGATGTCGTCGCCGGCCAGGGTCCGATCGGCGGCCCTCACCACCACCCGGACGGCCAACCCTTTGCGGCCAGGATCGAGACCGGGACCCCGATATTCGTCAAAGATGGCGGCAGACTCGATGAGCCCCGGTCCCGCCTCGAAAATGGCCTCGAGCAGGGTGGCAGCGAGGAGGTCGCTCGGGGCATCGAAGGCGAGATCGAATTCCACCGGTGGGTAGACGCTCGGTTCCCGTAAGAGCCAGCGGCTTGGCGAAGCCGTCAACGGCGCCAGGGCAATTTCGCCCGCCGCCACCCGGCCCGACAGGTCGTAGGCCTGGGCGGTTAACGGGTGGAGCTCTCCGACGACCCCGATGGCTTGTCCGTCCAGGACGACCTGGGCCGCCCGCCCGGGATGAAAGCCGGGCGGGGTGGCCGGGACCAGCGCTAAATCTTCCAGACCCAGCGCCCCGGCCAGGAGACGCCACAAGGCGGTCGCCGTATAAGCATCGGCCTGGCGCCCGCCGCTGCCGTGCTCCGCCGCCCCAAACCCCCCCGCCACTACGAACCCCAGCCGTTCGGGTTGAGCCGGGATCCGGGGGTCCTCTTCCCAAGGCCGGTTGAAGAAGACCCGGCCGATCTCGAAGAGGGCGACGTCATCGAGACCGCGGCTCTGGTTGTACCGGGCTGATCGGAGCAACCCGGGAAGGAGCGAGGTCCGCAGCGATGCCAGCTCGTCGTTGAGGGGATTGCTGACCCGAACGGTGAGGCGGGCTTCGTGCTCATGGGGATAGGCGAAACTGTCGAGGTCCTCCACGCCCAAGAAGGAGAGGTTGAGAGCCTCGGACAATCCCGCCCCGGTAAGGGTGACCCGGATCAGATCCCGCCGGCGCTGTTCCCGGGTCCATCCCCCGCCCGACCCGGTGGGCACGGTCTCCGAGAACCCGTCGTAGCCATGGAGGCGAGCCACTTCCTCCACCAGGTCGATGGGACGCTCCAGATCTCGGCGGAAGGTCGGCACCGAAACCTCTAAGGGATCTTCACCCGCCACCTGGAGATGGAGGCGGGTGAGGAGCGACGCCACCTCGGACAGCGGCACGTCGTCTCCCAGATGCCGCTTCACCTCGGCCAGGGGTAACTCGACGGTGGTGGGCAGGTGAGGTACCGCGATCTGGTCGACCCAGCCCTGGGGAGACTCGCCACCGGTCAGTTCAAGCAACAGGCGGGTGGCGCGGGCAGCGGCCACCGGAGGAAGGTTGGGGTCGACACCCCGCTCGAAACGTGCCGAAGCCTCAGAGCGGAGACCGAGGCGCCGGCTCATGAACATGATGGTGGGCGGGTCCCAGGCGGCGGCTTCGAGCAGCACCCGGCTGGTGTCATCGCCCACTTCAGAGTCGCGCCCGCCCATGGTTCCGGCGAGACCCGAGGCTCGCTCGCCGTCGGCTACCACCAAATCGGTTTCCAGCAAGGTTCTTTCCACGCCGTCCAGAGTGACGAGCGTTTCCCCTGGCCGCGGGCGGCGGACCACGATCCGTTCGCCGTTGAGCCGATCAAGATCGAAGGCGTGGAGGGGCTGGCCTAATTCGAGCATCACGTAGTTGGTGACATCGACCACATTGCTGATCGGCCGCACCCCTCCAGCTCGCAATCGTTGCCGCATCCAATAGGGGGAGGGCCCAATCGTAACCCCCTTGATCTCCCGGGCGACGAACCGGTAACAACCGGCGGGGTCTTCGATTTCTACCTGGACGCGGGTCTCGCCGGGGACGGTGGCGGGTTCTACCGGAGGCAGGTGGTAGGGCACCTGGAAATAGGCAGCGAGCTCGCGGGCGATCCCGATCATGGACATGACATCGGGCCGGTTGGGGGTGATGGAAACATCGAGAACGACATCGGGACGAGCGATCAATTCGGTCAGGGGCACCCCGAGCGGAGCGTCGGGATCGAGGACCAAGATCCCGGTGTGGTCGTCGCTGAGGCCCAACTCTTTCTCCGAGCAGATCATGCCGGCCGAATCGATTCCGCGGATCTCTCGCCGTCCGATCTCCATCCCTCCCGCGAGTACCGCTCCAGGAGGCGCAAAAGCGACTTTGGCGCCCTCCTCGAAGTTCCAGGCCCCGCACACCACCTCCACTCGATCTTTGCCCGTGTTGACGGTGCAGAGCCGGATCCGATCGGCGCCGGGATGGGGCCGAATGTGATCAACCTGCGCCACGAAGACGTCTTTCCAGTCGGCTTCGAGATGGGAAACGCTTTCCACCTCGTGACCGAGGGAGGCCAACGCATGGCGTATCTCCGCCACCTCGTCGGTGGGAAGGTCGATGTAGTCGGCCAGCCAGCGCAGGGAAACTCTCACCGGAACTGCCTCAGAACTCGGAGGTCGTTGTCGATGAAGTGGCGGATGTTGGTGATGCCATGACGAACCATGGCCAAGCGCTCCACTCCCATGCCGAAGGCGAACCCGGTGACCTGGCCCGGGTCGTAGCCGACGGCGGTGAAGACATTGGGATCGACCATCCCGCATCCCAGGACTTCGAACCAGCCCGACCCCCCGCACACCCGGCAACCTGCCTGTCCCCCGTCACAGTTGAAGCAGGAGACCAGCAGCTGCGCGGAAGGCTCGGTAAAAGGGAAGAAGTCGGGCCGCAGCTGAACCCGGGTCTGGGCGCCGAGATATTCCCGGGCGAAGTAGGCCAGGGTGCCTTTGAGATCGGAGAAGGTGATGCCTTGGTCGACTGCCAGCCCTTCGATCTGATAGAAGACGGGGAGGTGGGAGGCGTCGATGGCTTCGTTGCGATAGACCTTGCCCGGCACTACCACGTAAACCGGTGGGTCACTGGCCTCCATGTAACGGGCCTGCATGGGCGAGGTCTGGGTCCGCAGCAACATCTCATCGGCGGGGTCGCCGTAGTCGAGATATAGGGTGTCGGACTCCAGCCGGGCGGGATGGGTGGGCGGGGTGTTGAGGGCGTCAAAGTTGTACCAACCCAGCTCGGCTTCGGGGCCTTCCGCCACTCGGTAACCGAGTCCCACGAAGATGTCGCAGATCTCTCGAATCGTCGTTCCGATGAGATGGGGGGTCCCGCCCGGCAATCGCCAGGCTTCGAGGGTGATGTCGAGGGCGTCGTCCTCGAGCAGCCGGTTGGCGTCGGCGCGCTCGAGTTCCACCCGCCGTTCTCTCAAGATGTCGCTGATTTGGCGAGTGATTTCGTTAAGCCGGGCTCCGGCCTCCGGCCTTTCTTCAACCGGTAGCCGGCCGAGGAGACGGCGGGACTCGGCAATCTGACTGTGCCGGCCGAGAAACTCGTTTTCGACCGCGTTGAGCTCGGCGAGCGAAGCCACGCTCTCTAAACGGGCGGCCAGGTCGGCGGGGAGGTGGTCGAGGTCCATGGGTGGGGGTTGCAGGTTACCGGTGGCGTCTGCCCTCCCCGCCCCAAATAGATGCCGCCCGTGGTCAGGTGCGGTGGAAAGCTTCGTAGGCGATGATTCCCGCCGCCACGGCCGCGTTGAGACTTTCGGTTGGGGCCAACATGGGGATGGAAATCCGCATCGCCGCCTGATCGACCAGATCACGAGGCAAGCCGTGGGCTTCACTACCGATCAAAATCGCCAGTCTTCCTGCCGGCAGCTGGTCGGGTGCGACTCCTCCCTTCATCACCGCTGCCACCAGCGTGACACCGAGATCCCCCACCGCCTCCACCCGGGCAACGTTGGTATGGAAGTGGCCGCCCATACCCGCCCGCAGCACTTTGGGAGACCAGGGATCAGCCGAGGTGGCTGCCACCCCCACGTCGAGCCCGAAAGCGGCAGCGCTGCGAATGATGGTCCCCAGGTTTCCGGGGTCGGAGATGCCCCACGCCACCAGCAGGCTCCGTGGCGGCAGTAGCTCGGCGGGGGGAATCGCCATCACTGCCACCGGACTCTGCGGGGTCCGGGTCGAGGAGAGGCGACGCAGGGCCTCCTCACCGACCAGGGTCAGCGGGGCAGCCCGGCCCCAATCCGCAGCCATGGCATCACCACTCAGGGCGAATACCTCCCGCAGGTCGGCCTTGGCGACGATGGCCTCTTCCAGGAGGCGGGGGCCCTCGAGAAGGGTTAGACCACGGCGGGAACGTTCCTCTGCTCGCTGTAACCGGGATGCGGTCACCACTCGGGGGTTGCGAGGCGACAGGCCCGGCTCCACCAAGGCCGCTCCCGGACTACTTGGCTTTGGCTACTTCGACCAGCCTGGCGAAAGACTCCGGGTCGTTGACCGCCATTTCCGCCAGCATCTTGCGGTCCAGCTCGACTTGGGCGGCCTTGAGACCGGCCATAAAAGTGCTGTAGCTCATCCCGTTCTGCCGGGCAGCGGCATTGATCCTGGTGATCCAGAGCCGTCTGAATTCGCCCTTGCGGTCGCGCCGGTCCTTGTAAGCATCCGCCATGGCGTGCATGACCTGCTCGTTGGCGGTGCGGAATCGGCGGCTGCGCGCTCCTTTGAACCCCTTGGCGCGGGTGAGCACCTTCTGATGAGATTTCTTGGCGTGTACTGCTCGTTTAACGCGTGCCATGAAGGGTCTCCTCTCACATTCCCAAGAGCTTCTTGGCCACTTTGCGGTCGCCCCCCGCCAGTTCCACTTCACCGGAGCGCCGGCGAAAAACGTCGCTGCCTTTGGCGAGCTTGTAGTGACCTTTGCCGGACTGGCGCCTGAGGAGCCGTCCGGTGCCGGTCACCTTGATGCGTTTCTTCGCTCCGCTATGTGTCTTCATTTTCGGCATTGTCTTGCTCCTGATTGGAAACCTGTCCTTCGCTGCCGTTGTCGGCCGCAACCGCGGCCCGAGACTCGGGCTCGGTTCGGCGCTTCCTCCGAGAAGGAGCCAGAACCATGTTCATCATCCTTCCTTCCAGTTGGGGCGCCTGTTCGACCGTCCCCGCCTCCCCGATGCCTTCCGCCAGTCGATCGAGCAGGCGCTTGCCAAACTCGGGTCGCTCCTGCTCTCGGCCTCGAAAGCGAACGGTCACCTTCACTTTGTCACCTTCGTCGAGGAACTCCACCGCCCGGCGCAGGATCAAGTCGAAGTCGTGATCCTCGATCCGGGGCGCCATCCGCAACTCTTTGATGACGGTGCGTTTCTGATTCTTGCGGGCTTCGCGATCTCGAATGGAAAGTTCGTATTTGTACTTTCCGTAATCCATGAGCCGGCATACGGGGGGCTTGGCGTCGGGGGCCACCTCCACCAGATCGAGTCCCAACTGGTCGGCAAGCCAAAGGGCCTCAGCCAGTTTCTTGACCCCGATCTGAGATCCATCCGGGGCGACCAGGCGGACCTCAGGAGCCCGTATGTATCCGTTTATGCGCAGATCTGCGATGCCTCTACCTCCTCGTGCAAACGACAACTAAAAGGCAGCAAGCGGGTGCCTGCTGCCGATCGACCGTCAAGGTCTCTGGATGAAGGACAACACCGCCGGCGATATTCCCGGCTGATCTCGACCTCACCGACCACGGCGCACCGGAGGTGGCCGGGTGGGAAGCAGCTGCTTCCGCTTACTACTCGTATGTTGCTTTTCATTGTATCGGATGGGCCGGGGATTCCGATCGCAGGGCCCGGAGCCGCAGAGCCAGCTCCAGCGCAGCCCGGGCCGCCTCGGCGCCTTTGTTGCCGGCTCCCGGTTCGGAGCGATCGAGCGCCTGCTGGTAGTCATAGACGGTGAGGACAGCGTTGGTGACTGGCACCCCGGTATCGAGGGAGACCCTGGTCAAGCCCGCAGCCGACTCCCGGACGATCACCTCGTAATGGTCGGTTTCCCCTTTGATAATGGCCCCAATCGCGACTACTCCCTGGCATCCCGCCCGAGCCAGGGTTAGCGCGGCCACCGGCAGCTCCCAGGCCCCGGGCACCTTGAGCAGCTTCACCGAGCCCACCCCGGCCTCCTCCAAAGCCCGCTGACAGCCGGTGAGGAGACGATCGGTGATGGCCTGGTTGAACTCCGCCACCGCCACCCCAATGGTCAGGTCTTCGGTCGAGCGCAGGTTTTGCTCGTTATTCAATGAGACCCCAGGGTCCACGGTCATCCCGGAGAAGCCGAATACTCCACACCGAGCCCATCAGGGAATGTCGCCGTCGGGCTGGTCACCATTTCCGTCGAAGAGGTGACCCAGCTTGTCCCGCTTGGTTTCCAAATAGCGGGCATTCTCCGCGGTGGGAACCGACACCAGCGGGATGCGATCGACGATGGAGAGCCCATACCCTTCAATGGCGGCCCGTTTCACCGGGTTGTTGGTGAGGAGCCGCATCGAACGGACCCCGAGGTCATAGAGAATTTGCGCCCCGACGCCGTAGTCGCGAGCGTCGACGGGAAGACCCAGGTCTTCATTGGCCTCGACCGTGTCCCGGCCTTCGTCTTGCAGGTTGTAGGCCTCCAATTTGTGGATCAGCCCGATCCCGCGGCCTTCGTGGCCGCGGATGTAGAGGAATACTCCCCGCCCGGCTTGGGCGATCTTGGCTAGGGCCATGTCGCGCTGAGCTCCACAGTCGCAGCGCCGGCTGCTGAAGATGTCGCCAGTGAGGCACTCGGAATGCACCCGGACCAGCACCTCTTCGCCATCGCCCAGATCCCCCATGACCAGCGCCAGGTGCTGGCGGTCGTCGACCAGAGATCGGTAACCGACGGCCCGGAAGACCCCGTGAGGGGTGGGGAGGCGCGCCTCCACCATCCGAGCCACCAGCTTCTCGTGACGGCGGCGATGAGCGATGAGATCGGCGATAGTCCCCAACAGCAGGTGATGCTCCTTGGCGAAACGCTCCAGGTCGGGGAGCCGGGCCACCGATCCGTCGTCGTTCATCACCTCTGCCAGGACCCCGGCCGGGTAACGGCCGGCCAGCTGGGCGAGATCCACGGCCGCTTCAGTGTGTCCGGCGCGTTTGAGCACCCCGCCCGGTTCGTAACGCAGCGGATAAACATGCCCCGGCCGGGCCAGGTCGTCGGGTCGAGCGGCGGGGTCGAGGAGGGTTTGAATCGTGCGGGTTCGATCGGCGGCGGAGATCCCGGTGGTGGTGCCGTGACGGGCATCAACGCTTACCGTGAAGGCGGTACGGCGAGCATCGGTGTTGTGGCGCACCATCATTGGCAATTCCAGGGCGTCGAGCCGCTCGCCGGTCATGGGTACGGTGATGATTCCGCTCGAATGGCGGATCATGAACCCGATTTTGGAGGCAGTGGCATGATCGGCGGCGATGATTAGATCACCTTCGTTCTCCCGATCGGCGTCATCGACCATGATCACCATGTCGCCGCGGCCCACTGCAGCGATTAGCTCCGGCACCGGGGCGAAGGTCATGTTCGGTTCTCCAAGAGGCGTTCGACGTATTTGGCGATCACGTCGAACTCCAGGTTGACCACATCACCGGGCCGGCGCAAGCCCAAGGTGGTTGCGCTCAGGGTGTGAGGGATGAGTGCCACCTCCAGCTGGCCGGGACTTCGCTCGGCCACGGTGAGGCTGACCCCGTCGATGGCGATGGAGCCCTTCTCCACTACGTAGCGATCCCATTCCTTATCGAGCTTTAGCCGCATCCGGCGGCTGGCGCCTTCGCTGACAACTTCGGTTATTTCACCAGTGGCGTCGACGTGGCCGGCCACGATGTGCCCGTCCAACCGTCCCCCCGCTGCCAGGGGCCGCTCGACGTTGACCCGGTCCCCCACCTCCAGCCGGCCGAGGTTGGACCGACGGAGAGACTCGGCGATCACCTCCACCGTGACTATGTCGCCAGTGACGTCCACCGCGGTAAGGCAGACCCCGTTGATGGCGACCGAGGCTCCCACGGCAATACCCTCGCCAAGAGAATTGAGGGCGAAGGAGAGGCGAGTCCGGGAGGTATCGGCGTCGACCTGGCGCACCACCCCCATACCTTCGATGATGCCGGTGAACACGTCAGTTCTTCACCAAGAAGTCCACCCGCAGGTCATGACCGACGGGAGTGACCCGGCTGATCTCGATCTCATTGCTGGCGGAAAGGGTAGACCAGGTGCCGGTGAAGGCTCCCCGGCCGGTTCCCCCCGCCAGTTTCCCGGCCAGATAGAACACCCCCCTGTCTACCAATTGCGCCTGGAGAAAGGCGGCAGCGAGGGTGGGACCGCCTTCGACCAGGATGTGAAGCAGACCCTGCTGGCCCAGGCCCTCAACCGCCGCTAACAGGTCGGGGCGTTGATGATCACCTTCCGGCACGATCAAAGCTTCGGCTCCCGGCGGCAGCGGCAGAGATCGGGTAGAGACGACCAGAGGTTGGCGCCCCTCCAACCGTCCCCAACTGGTGGGGAGCCGCCGTCCCGTTACCACCACCGGCCGGGGTTGGCGACCTTTATACCCGGGGAGGCGGACGTCGAGACGGGGGCTGTCTGCCTCCAGGGTGCCCGAGCCGGTAAGCACCGCATCGACTTCGGATCGCAGGAGGTGGGCGTCGACCCGAGCCTCTTCGCCTGTGATCCATTGGGAGGTGCCGTCCAGGGCGGCTACCTGTCCATCGAGGGTCATGGCCATCTTCAAGGTAAGGAGAGGCCGACCAGAGCGGCGATGGTGAAAGTAGCCCGGGTCGGCTTCCTCTACCTGGGAGCCCATGACTCCGACCTCCACCCTGAGATGGGCTTTCTCGAGCCGGGTGATCCCCCGGCCGGCAACCCGGGGGTCGGGATCAATGGTGCCGACTACCACCCGAGCGAGGCCGGCGTCGGCGACGGCGTCGGCGCAGGGTGGGGTTCGTCCCTGATGGGCGCAGGGCTCGAGGGTGACGAAGAGGGTGCCGCCCTGGGCCCGAGAACCAGCCTCGGCGAGGGCCAGGACCTCGGCGTGGGGTTCACCGGCGGCGAGATGGGCGCCTTCTCCCACCACTCGTCCGCCGGCGTCGACCACTACTGCCCCTACCCGCGGGTTGGGATGGGGCAGGTGGTGGCGGGCCAGGGCCAGCGCCCGCTCCATGTGAACGTACTCGGGACGGGCGGTCAGCGACGCTCCCTCAGCCGGTGCGTCGATCGATCTCGAAAGAGGAACCGGCTCGCTTCTTGGCGAATTCTTTCATCTCCACGGCCACTGCCGACGCTTCCCATTGAGACACGATCGGCCGGGCGACATTGGTGACGACGCCGAGAGAGATCGATACCACCGGGAAGGCATAACGTTCCCCCCGTCGGTCGATGACTTCGATGTAGCCCCGCAAGGCGTCGGCGGTGTCGTAGTAGTCGAGGATGCCATCGTCGAACCGTTCGATCACGCGCTTGCAATACTCCTCGGCCTTCTCGGCGGAGAGCAGGGCCACGAAGTCGTCGCCTCCGATGTGACCTACAAAAGGTTCGGACTCACCCATCTCCTCCATGGCGGTGGTCATGCAGCGGGCGCAGAATCGGATCACCTCGTCGCCACGCATGAAGCCGTAGTGGTCGTTGAAGGCCTTGAAGTTATCGAGGTCGCAGTGGACGAGTGCGAAGATCCGTCCCGACGAGATCGCCTGTTCAATTTCCTGGCCGATACGGAAGTTTCCGGGGAGACCGGTGAGTGGAGAGAGGTCACGGGCTGCCTGGGTGCGACGCAACACGGCTTTAACCCGCGCCACCAACTCGCCGATGTCGAACGGCTTGGTGATGTAGTCGTCGGCCCCCAGCTCCAGTCCCCGCACTCGGTCTTCGGGCAACCCCCGAGCGGTCAAGAGGATCACCGAGGTGTTGCCGGTGGTGCCATGGGAACGAATTCGGCGGAGAGCGGTGAGGCCATCCATCCGGGGCATCATGATGTCGAGCAGGATGAGTTGGGGGGGTTCGACCATGGCCTTATCCACTGCTTCCCGACCGTCAAGCGCGGTGTCC
Source organism: Acidimicrobiia bacterium (assembly GCA_035281425.1). Taxonomy (GTDB): domain Bacteria; phylum Actinomycetota; class Acidimicrobiia; order Spongiisociales; family ZC4RG35; genus JAICND01. Next base: position 4,696 of record DATEDX010000011.1, on the reverse strand, counting down.
ACCTCATAACCCTCCAACTCCAGGTTGATCTTGACCACCTGGAGAATGTCGGGGTCATCGTCGACCACGAGGATGCGTTCGCTCACCAGTCTCCCTCGTTCATCGTCGGCAAGTCGTGGAGGGGCGGAAAGATGGATCGTGTCACCACCGATCCGACCGCGAACACGCCGGCTTCCGCTTCTGGTGCCGGCTGCGCGGTGCCGCCATGAGAGTGGATATCGGCTGTCAGGCGGCGCGACTCAATGTAATTCACTCACGAGCGATGATATCGGGCCCAGGCTGGCGGTAGCCCCGTAAGAAGGCCCGGGCGCTCATCTCCCGCCGGCCCGACGGTTGTAGGGTGATGAGACGGAGGCTCCCTTCGCCTGCCCCCAACAGCACCTCCTCCCCCTCAACCTGTAGCTGACCGGCGGGTAGGTCCTCCCTAACCTGGGCTACCTCCAGCAGGCGGACCTCGGAGCCGGCCAAGACGACGGTCGCCCCGGGACGGGGGGCCAGAGCGCGCACCTGACGGGCTGCTGCTCTTGCTCCCAGGGTGAGGTCAAGTCGCCGATCTCCTTTGGTTAGGGCGGGGGCGTAGGTCGCAGCCTCCCCGTCTTGGGGAACCGGCCCAAGATCGCCCGCAGCCAGCGCCGGGAAGAACCGGCTTATTGCCTCGGCGGCTACGTCCGCTAGCCGCGTACTCAGCTCTCCGGCGTTGTCGGTGGGGGCGATGGGCTCGGGGATGGCGGCGAGGACCGGTCCGGTGTCGAGACCTGCCTCCATCTGCATCATGGTGACGCCGGTGGTCTCGTCACCAGCGCGGATGGCGGCTTGGACTGGGGAAGCCCCACGCCAGCGGGGCAGCAAAGAGAAATGCATGTTGATCATGCCCCGGGCCGGCAGGTCCAGGACCGGAGCGGGAAGGATCATCCCGAAGGCAGTGACCAGCCCCAGGTCAATCGGGACTACTCCGGCCAGGAAGGCACTCAGCTCGGCTCGGCTGGCGGGCTGGGCGGTGGAGAGGCCCAACTCTTCGGCCGCTTGCTTAACGGGCGGCGGCCGCGGTTTACCCGAGCGGCCCCGGGGGCGGTCGGGTCGAGTGACCACCAGGACGACATTGGAAACCTCATGCAGAGCGCGAAGGGCGGGAACCGCCGTTTCGGGGGTGCCCAGGAAGACGGTCCGGAGGTGGGTCACCCGGTGTGGCGCAGCCCCAGCGCTTCGTCGCGCAAGTCACGGAGAGCCTGCTTGCGACGGCGCCGGTCGAGCCGTTCGATGAGGAGCTTTCCTTGTAGGTGGTCGAACTCATGCTGCAGCACCCGGCCCATGAGGCCGGTGCCGGAGTATTCCACTGGTTGGCCCTCGAGGTCGATTCCCCTGATCCGGCTGAAATCGGGACGGATGATGGGCCAGAAGTGCCCGGGGACGGAGAGGCAACCCTCTTCGAATTCGAGTTCACCCGAGCTCTCGATTAGCTCGGGGTTGATGAGCACTCTCGCTCCTCTTTCGTCTTGGGCATCGAAGACAAAGATGGCCTTGGAGACGCCGACCTGGGGGGCTGCCAGCCCCACTCCGGGAGCGGCGTACATGGTTTCGATCATCCCCTCTACCAGTCGACGGATGGCATCGTCGATTTCCGGTACTGAGGCTGCCTCCAAGCGCAGGACCGGGTCTCCAAAGGTTCTGATCGGGTACACAGGCATCGAGACGTGAGACGTTAGACGTGAGACGTGAGACGATAATTTCGGCTCACGTCTCACGCCGCACGTCTACCGGCTGCCGGCTGCCGGCTAGAGATCTATTGGATCGGTGTCGATGCGGACGGTGGTGCCGGCTTCCCGCCACTTTTGCACCAGTGGCCGTAATTCATGTCGGAAGCGGGTGAGGTCGTCGGCCTGGATGAGCCAGCGATGCCGTTCATCGGGGCGGTGGGCTGGGCCCATCACCGCCGCTGGGCCCGCCGCCTCGGCCAAGCCCGCCTCGGCCCCGGGGGGAATCGACCCCCTCATCTCCACCACAACCAATTCCGACGCCGGAGGAAATCGAAGTCTCCTTCTCTCTTCCAGTTCTTCTTCCAGGAAGAGCATGGGGTCACCACGTTGGAGGGCTCGGAGCACTCCGTGTTCGGGCAGGCTGGTTTGCACCAACGCCCGCCGTCCCCCTCCGGAGCCCACCACCCCTGCCAGCCGGGCCAGCACCCGTAGGGCCTCTTCAGCGGCACGAAAGTGTGAGCCGAGGATCAGCCCATCGGCATCCACCGCAACCGCCAGATCCAGGTTGTTCAGCCCGGCGATGTCGGCTTCGCTCCCTACTGTCACCGGACCCCCGGCCTCGGCGAGGGCAGAGGGTCCGAGCAGGCCTTTGATTTCGTCGGTCACTCGTCCTACTCCCGCCCCGAGCGGGACGAAGCGTTCATGGCCGCAATCCCGGCACGGCCCCAGGGCCTGGCCGCAGCGAGCACAGTCGGGGGCAGGTTCGGGCCGGGCCCCGCATTTGGGGCACCGGCGGATCGTACGGCACCGCTCACAGCGCATGGCCGGGGCGTATCCGCGGCGGTGGGCAAAGACAAATATCCGCCCTCCTCGCCCTGCCACCGCCCGGACGGCGTTGAGAGCCCGGTGGCCTATCACCCCTGGGGTAGGCGGCTCCTGGGTGCGGTCGACTATTTCCACCGGGGGCCAGGCCCGGGGCGAGGCCCGCACTACGCTGGCTCCCCCGGCCAGGGTTTCCAAGGTAGGAGTGGGTCCGACGAAGGCGAGGTTGTGGCGGGTGGTGCGGCCTCGCATCCGGAGAAAGTCCCGCACATGAACAGTGGGGGTCTGGCGTTCTTTCATAGCCCGGCGGCCCTCCTCCACCACCACCGCCAGCCCGAGGCGGTTGACCGACCATCCCGCCACCCGGGGCGTTCCCACCACAATCCGTCCACCCGTCTGTGCTTCGGCCCAGGCACGAGAGTTCTCGGCGTCGGAGCGGTGGGGTCCGATCAGGCTCACTGCGGGCTCTCCGACGACGGCCTCGGCGGCTTGGGCCAGACGGTCGGCTTCGGGGGCGGTGGCGGTCACCACCATCACGCTCTTACCCGAGGCCAGGATCGGTGGGGCTACGGCTGCCATCCATTCGAGGTGGTCGAAACGTTCGATCAGGGCTACTGGGGGTCGGCGGCGGCCGGAGGCGGAGTCCACGGCGAGGCCGGCCAAAGGGTGGATGGTGGGAGCCTCCCCGGGAGGATCGGGTGAAGTGGGGATGGAGTTCACCAGGTTGGGGGGCAAGGCCCGCTCCAACACCACCGCGAGCGGGGCCACATATCGTTGAGCGGCCCACTGCATCACCTTGAGGAGTCCTAGGTCGAAAATGGGAGGAGCCATAGAGAGGGCTGCCACCGGGCGGAGGCCCTGGGGTGGACGTTCCCCTACCTCGACCACAAAGCCCCGTACCCGCCGCCCCGAGAGCGGTACCCGCACCACGCTCCCCAGTTTGACCAGAGGTTGCAGCGATTCGGTGAGGGAATACCAAAACCCCTGGTCGAGAGAGAATGAGGGAATGGCGGGGACGACACGAACCGCTGGGATCAGAAGGACTCTGCCGCCTTGCTGAGGTCACTCGCCACCGCGGTGGACTCCCACGGAAAGCCCGGGCGTCCAAAGTGGCCGTAGGCGGCGGTGGACCGGTAGATCGGCCGGCGAAGCGAAAGCCGGTCGAGGATGGCGGCCGGTCGGAAGTCGAAAAATTCGCTGACCAGCTTCTCCAGGCGATCGGGATCGATAACCGAAGTGCCACCGGTATCTACATGGATAGAAAACGGCGCCGCCCGACCGATGGCGTAAGCGAGTTGCACCTCGCAGCGGCTGGCGAGACCCGCCGCCACCACATTCTTGGCGGCATGGCGGGCGGCATAGGCCGCCGACCTATCCACCTTGGTGGGGTCTTTGCCGGAGAAGGCCCCGCCGCCATGGCGAGCATATCCACCGTAGGTGTCGACGATGATCTTGCGACCGGTGAGTCCCGTGTCGGCGTGTGGTCCTCCCACTTCGAACCGTCCGGAGGGATTGACGAAGAAAGGAACGTCGGCCGGTATCAATTCTTCAGGGATGGCCACCCTGACCACATGTTCAAGGAGGTCGGCCCGCATCTGCCGGTCGATGTCGATCCCCGGAACGTGGTGAGCGGAGATGAGGAGGCTGGTCACCCGGACCGGTTGCTTACCCTCGTATTCGACCATGACTTGGGTCTTACCGTCCGGTCGTAGGTAGGCCAGAATGCCATTTCGCCGCACTTCAGCCAATCGTGCCGCCAAGCGGTGAGCCAGCTGGATCGGTAGCGGCATCAAGTCGTCGGTTTCGTCGATGGCAAACCCGAACATGATTCCCTGATCGCCTGCCCCCAGTTGGTCGTATTCATGATCAGAGCCGTGCCGGGCCTCAGCGGCGGTGCTGACTCCGGCGGCGATATCTGGGCTCTGTTGGTGAATCAGAACGGTCACCTCGATGTCCTCAGCAGAGAAGTCGGGGTCGTCGACATATCCGATGTCACGAACCGCTTCCCGAGTAATGGTGTCAATGTCGAGGTCGGCGACGGTGTTGAGTTCTCCCGCGACCACCGCCCGACGGCTGGTGACGAGTGTTTCGCAAGCCACCCGACCGTACTCGTCTTGGGCGAGGACGCCATCGAGAACCGCATCGGAGATGGCATCGGCCACCTTATCCGGATGTCCTTC
>DATEDX010000010.1:0-14707 GCA_035281425.1 Acidimicrobiia bacterium | reverse complement strand
TCTCCTTCGCTGATCAACCCACGAAACAAGCGAAACGCACATGAAGCGCACCCGTGTAACGCCGGAGAGGCGTTTCAGGGTTGGGTGCGGTCGAGGTGGCGAAGGAGCCGGCTGGCCATTCGGATAAGGGCCACATCGATCAACAGGGCCAGCGTCAAATACATAGCCAGGGCCGGGGCCGAGGTGTATCGGATGGGGCAGGCGCTGAGCCCGGCGGGGCAGAGACCCCCGCCGGTGCCACCCCCCAGCAGATCGAGGAGGATCAACACCGGCACCGCGGCCACCACCAGGGCCACCAGCACCAGGACCAGGATGAGGATGCGAAGAGCCACCATCACCCCGGAAACGCTAGCCATCGACCTCCGCCGACTAAACGACCCTCGGGGTCAGTGGGCGGCGCTGATCGCTTCGGCTTCCAACTCTTTGGCTTCTTCACCCCGGCTCACCACGAGGAAGATGGCCCCGATGATGAGGGCTGCTCCCAGCCAGCCCGACGTGGTGAGCCGTTCTCCCAGCACCACCGCCGCGGTGGCTACCCCGAAGGCGGGTTCGAGAGCGAGGAGGATCCCGGTGCGGGCGGGTCCGATCACGGTCTGGGCCCAGATCTGAAGCAGAAAGGCGCCGGCGCTGACGCCCAAGGCGGTGAGGAGGAGCGGCGGCACTTGTGGGGCCTGGGGCAGAGCGATCCCCTCGAACACGGCCGCCACCGGGAAGCTGATGGCGGCCGTGACCAGCAGTTGGGCGGAAGTGAAAGGAACCACCCGATGGAGGGGGGCGAAGCGGGACAAGGCCACGATGTGGGCAGCGAAGGCCAAGGCGCATACCAGGGTGAGAAGGTCGCCGGGGTTGAGGGCCACCCCCGGTCGGGCGGTGAGCAGCACTACTCCCATGAAGGCGAGAACCGCACCCACCACCACCCAGCCGCCGGGAGGGCGGCGGGCGAGGAGGGCGGCCAGTAGCGGGGTGACGATGACGAAGAGGCCGGTGATGAGAGCCGAGTTGGATGCACCGGTGGTGACCAGGCCGGCGGTCTGGGCGGCGTAGCCGGCGAAGAGGATGAAGCCGGTAATGAGGGCGTGCCTCCACAGCTGGCGGCCGCGGGGGAAGGCCAGCAGGGCGAGCGCCAATCCGCCGATCAAGAACCGCCAGGCCACGAAGTTGATCGGTGGGAATCGGGCCACAGCATCTTTGATCACGACGAACGTGGAGCCAAAGAGGAACGAGGCCCCGGCCACCGCCAAACCTGCCAGGGTCGTGCGCCGCAACCGTCAACCTCCCAGCAACTCGTCCACCGAATGGGCCGCCACGTAAAGGCCCCACCCTTCCACCATCGTCTTACCGTCGACGGTCAGTTGTCCCCGGCAGCGAAGTCGCCGTCCGCGTCGTTCTTCCACCACCGCCCGGGCCGACACCGCATGATCCAGGGTGAGAGGGTGGCGATACTTAATTTCCAGTTGGGCGGTTACGCAGAGGACACCTTCGGTGGCGATTCCGGCCCAGACCATGATCTCGTCGAGGGCGGTGGCGGAGAGGCCGCCGTGGAGAATCCCAAAAGTCCCCCGATGAGGCGCTCGGGGCTCGAAGCAGGCGGTCACCCCTCCTTCCTCAAGCTCGAAGCCATCCATCATCAAGCCGGCGGGGTTCGACCGCCCACAGGCGAAACAGCCATCGTCGTAGTGACGGCGGATGCGTTCGACCTTGCTGGAGAAGTCCGAGGTGGCAGTCACGGAATCGGCCAGGCTAGGCGGGCGCATCCTCCAGCCGGGACAAGCTAGTGGGCGCCATCTCGCCGGGATCCCCAGGCCAATAGGATCGCTGGCTCATGCCCCCTTCATCCCCGGCGACCAGCCCCGACGGCCCTTCCCCGCGCCTGCGGCGTCGAGCCGGGAAGATCTTGAAGTTGCTCAAGGTCCGCTACCCGGCCATCGGCACCGCCCTCGACTATCAGGATCCCTGGCAGCTGTTGGTGGCGACGGTTCTCTCCGCTCAAACCACCGACACCAACATCAACCGTATTACCCCCATCCTCTTCCAGCACTATCCCACTGCTTTTGACCTGGCCCAAGCCAACCCGGACGAAGTGGAATCCATCGTTTTCTCCTCCGGGTTCTACCGACAGAAAACCAAGTCGATCATCGCCCTCAGCCAGGCGCTGGTGGAGCGCTTCGAGGGCAGGGTCCCCAATGACCTCGAACAGCTCGTCACCCTTCCCGGGGTGGGCCGCAAGACCGCCAGCGTGGTCCTGGCCGAGGCGTTCTCTCAGCCTGCCATCGCCGTCGACACCCACGTGCGACGAGTGGCGAGGCGCCTCGACCTCACCCAGGAAACCGACCCGGTCAAGATCGAACGTGACCTCCGCCAGCTTTACCCACGGCAGGAGTGGCAGGGGATCTCGATGCGTTTCATCCAGTTCGGTCGCGACATCTGCGAAGCCCGGCGGCCGCTCTGCCCGGAATGTGAGCTCAACCGAATCTGCCAGTGGCCCGGCAAGCGGGTGTGAGCGAACGAGCCCTCGACCGGCGAATCGCGCTGCTCGCCTTTCCCGCCCTGGGAGCGCTGGCAGCCGACCCGCTGCTTTCATTGGTCGACACTCTCTTCGTGTCTCGATTGGGAGCCCCGGCCTTGGGCGCTCTCGGTATCAACGGCGCCATCTTCGGATTCGCCTTTGTCGTCTTCAACTTCCTCGCCTATGCGACCACACCGCTGGTGGCCCAAGCCCGGGGGCGAGGCGACCAGGTCGAAGCCGGGGCCGTCATCGGCCGGGCACTATGGCTAGCCGCCGGGTTGGGGGTGGCCACCACCGCCCTTCTCGTGGTCGGGGCAGGAACGTTGGTGGGGGTGATGCAGGCATCGAGCGAGGTCGCCGAACCGGCGGTGACCTACCTCCGCATTCGGGCCTTGGCAGCGCCGGCAGTGCTGGTGGTGCTGGCCGCCCACGGCGCCTTTCGGGGGTTGGCGGACAACGTCACCCCCTTCCGGGTAGCGCTGGCAGCCAACCTGGTCAATGCGGTCCTCGACCCGCTGCTCATCTTTGGTTTGGACTGGGGAATCGCCGGGGCGGCCACCGCCTCGGCCTTCAGCCAGTACGGCGCCGCGGTGACCTTCCTCTATCTGTTGCATCGCCGGCTGGGATCGCTCCCCGCCCGACCTCCTTCTCGAGGTGAGCTGGCCGGTCTGGTCCGTACCGGGAGCATCCTCACCCTGCGCACCCTGTTTTTGGTGGCGGCTCTCGCCGCCGGGACGGGAGTGGCCGCCGCCGCCGGCACCGCCGAAGTGGCTGCCCATCAAGTGGTGCGGGAAACCTGGTTCCTCTCCGCCATGCTGGTAGATGGACTGGCCATCGCCGCCCAGGCACTGGTGGCAGAACAGGTGGGAAAAGGCGACAGGTCAGGTGCCCGCCGCGTCTCCTCCCGGCTGCTGTTTTGGGGTGGGGTGGTGGGGGCGGGAATGGCATTTCTTTGGCTGGTAGCGGGCCCGCTTTTAGCCGCCACCTTCGCTCCCGATGCCACGGTGAGCGGCCTCATCCAACAGGTGACGCCGATCGCGGCGCTGATGGCCCCCCTGGCAGCCGTGGTCTGGGTACTGGACGGTGTTTTCCTGGGGGAGCTGCGCCTCCACCTACTGCTGTCTTCAACCGCGGCGGGGGCGGTGGTGGGGGTGGCCGGTTTTGCTGCCACCCAACTGTTGGGGTGGGGACTAGCGGGGGTGTGGTGGTCGACTGCCGCCCTGGTCGCCGGGAGGGGAGTAGTCCTTGTCTATGGGTGGCGCCGCCCCCGCCCCGGCATCTAGATGGCGGGCCCGGGTCTCGGGCAGGGCCAGGGTGAGGGCCACCGCTGCCACCATCCCGGTTCCCAACAAGGTCATGGTGCCGGCCAGGCCCATGGTGTCGATGGTGAGCCGGCCGACGGCCAGACCCAGAGCGGAGCCGAGGGTTCCGAGCCAGGCCAGGGCCGAGGCCATACTCGCCCGGACCGAAGTGGGGAACAGCTCGGCGCGGTGGGTGGCTGCGGAGGGGATGTAGGCGAAGGAGCCGAAGGAGGAGACCACGATGGCACCCACCAAGAGGGGAACCGCTTCGGCCTGGTAGAGGGTGAGTCCTCCCCCCAGGATCATCAGCAGCGATAGCACTGTGGTCGGGCGCCGTCCCCAAGCATCCGACATCCTTCCCCCCAGGAAGAAACCCAGGCCGCCCAGGGTCCCACCGGCCAAGGTGATCATCACTGCCGTCCCTGTAGAAAGCCCCAGACCTCCCACCAGACGCTCGGTGGAGAAGGCAAGGCCCACCGCCGAGAAGGCCGAGGCCAGCAACCCCGCCAAGGCGGCAATCCAGAACTGACCGGCGGTCATCTCGGTTCGTACGTGGCGAAGGTCACCTCTAACTGTCCTCACCGGGGAGGGGGCTGCGGGGAGGAGGGGGCTTTCCTCGAGCCGCCGGGAGAGCACCGGCAATAGGAGCAATCCCAGCAAGGTCAGTAGATAAGGGAAGCGCCAATCCCTCTCCGCCAGGGGAAGGCCGAGGAGAGCGAGGGCGGCCCCGAAGCTTCCCGCCGCTCCGTAAATGCTGATCCCATAGGCCCGCACCCGGGGACTGAGATGTTCGGCGAGCCACACCACTCCCAAAGCGGAGATGGCGGAGGTGGCGATCCGTACCAGGCTCTGACTGACGGTGAAACCGGCCGGGCTGGAGCTCGCCGCCGCCAAGCCGTTACCGGCCAGAATGAGCACGTAAGCGGCGAGGAGGGGGCGGCGACGTCCCCTTCGATCGCCTACAAAGGCAAAGACCAGAGCGGCCAGGCTGGCCAATCGGGCTACGGCCAGCACTGCGCTCATCTCCGCCGGGCTCAACCCCAACCCGGCCCGGGTGAAGGGGAGGGTGACGGAGGGGTGGGCCTGACCGAAGCCCTGCACTACCCCCACCGCCCACATAGTTAGCGCCACCGCCCGATCGTGAGGGTTGAACCGGTCCACAGGAAGCAGCAGTCGCATCGGCTTCATCGGTAATCGTGGGATGATGGTCGGTGAAATCCCCGTCCCCTATTTCGCCTTCCCGGCCTGGCGCCGGGCGGCAGCACCTCGAGCGAGGGATCGGGTTCACAACCTATGTCAGATGCCACCTTGTTGTTACAGATCTTCATCGCCCTCGGGGGAGGGGTGATCTCGTTCTTGTCGCCCTGTGTGCTTCCCCTCCTCCCCGGTTATTTGTCGATGATGTCGGGCTATTCGGCCGCTCAGCTCGAGACCGGGCAGGTCTCCCGAGGACGCATGTTGAAGGTGGTGGGCCTCTTCATCGGAGGTTTTACGGTGGTGTTCGCTTCCTTCGGCGCTACCGCCTCCACCCTGGGCCGCTTCCTCGCCTCCAACCTTCCTCTCGCCACCCGCATCGCCGGGGGCATCATCGTCGTCTTCGGATTGGTGATCGTGGGGCTCTCTTTCACCAACCGGGGACTGCTGGGGTGGTTCGACCGTGATGCCCGCATGCAGGTGCGGCCCTCCCGCCTCGGCGCATGGGCCGCCCCGGCCATGGGAGCTGCCTTTGCCTTCGGATGGACCCCTTGCATCGGACCCATCCTCACCGTAATTCTCGCCGCTGCTTCCACCCGGGAGACCGTCGTGCAAGGGGTCGTGCTACTGGTGGCATATTCGCTGGGACTGGGAATTCCATTCCTACTCGCCGCCCTCGGGCTACATCGGGTGTTCCGCCGGCTCCGTCCCCACCTCCGGGCCATCAACGTCGTCGCGGGAGTAGCCCTGTCCGCTTTCGGGCTGGTCATGCTCACCGGCAACCTCAACCGCATTGCCAGCTTCGTCACCAACGTCTTCTTTGAGATCCCCTTCCTGCAACGACTGGCCCAGATCTGATGCCGGCCCCCAGCCTGGATGAGTTCCTCGATCTGGCTAACCGGTATTCGGTGGTGCCGGTGTGGGAAACCGTGCTGGCCGACCTCGACACCCCGGTGTCCGCCTACGCCAAACTGGTGGGGGAACGGCCCGGATTCCTGCTCGAATCCGTGGAAGGAGGAGAGCGCTGGGCGCAGTGGTCGTTCCTGGGCTGGGATCCTCAATTCACCCTGGTGGCCGACGGGGGACAGGTGGAAGCCGAGATCGACATACCGCCGGGCGATCCCTGGCAGGTGCTGCAATGGGTGGTGGAGCGTTTCCGGGCGCCCGACCTCACCGGCTTACCGCCCCTCCACTCGGGCCTGGTCGGCTACCTCGGCTACGACACCGTCCGCTACCTCGAAAAGCTCCCTCACCGGCCCCCCGACGACCGGCAACTGCCGGAAATGGTGTGGCAGGCGGTGGGTGCCCTGGCGGCGTTCGACCGGTTCGCCCAGACCATCACCTTGGTTCGCAACGTTTACGTGGGAGACGATCCCCGGTCCCAATACGAAGAAGCGATAGCGCTGCTTGCCCGAGATGCTTCCCGACTCGGCCAACCCCAGCCCTACCGGGTGGCACCCCTCCCCACCGCCGCCATCCCCGACGCCGTCACCTCCACCATCGACCGGGACTCCTTTATCGCCGCGGTCGAAGTTGCCAAAGATCACATCCGGCGGGGCGACGCCTACCAGGTTGTTCTCTCCCAGCGCCTCGAAACCGACTTTAGGGGAGACGCCTTCTCCATCTACCGGGCATTGCGCCTCATCAACCCTTCTCCCTATCTGTTTCTCATCCACCACCCCCGGGTAGCGGTGGTGGGCTCTTCACCCGAGTTGATGACCCGGGTCCGCCAGGGCGTTGCCTACAGCCGGCCCATCGCCGGCACCCGACCCCGGGGACCGAGCGAAGAGGAGGACCGCCGCTTGGAAGAGGAGTTGCTGGCCGACCCTAAGGAGCGGGCGGAGCACGTGATGTTGATCGACCTGGCCCGTAACGACCTGGGCCGGGTCTGCGAATACGGCACCGTGGCGGTGGATGACCTGATGGTGATCGAGCGTTATTCCCATGTCATGCACATCGTCAGCGGGGTATCGGGGAAGCTTCAGACCGGGGTGGGACCAGTCGACGTGCTGCGGGCGACTTTTCCCCACGGGACGGTGTCGGGCGCCCCCAAGCTGGCGGCGATGGAAATCATCGACCGGCTGGAGCCGGTAGCGCGGGGTCCCTACGCCGGAGCGGTGGGATACCTCGACTTCTCCGGCAATGTCGACACCGCCATCTGCCTGCGGACGGTGGTGGCGGGTGGGGGAAAGGCTTGGGTGCAGGCGGGAGCGGGCATCGTGGCCGACTCCGATCCCGCATCCGAGTATGAGGAAACCATGAACAAAGCGGCGGCGGCCCTGGCCGCGGTGGAGATGGCTCGCCATGTCTGATCCCCTAGGGGTGGTCGAGGGCGTAAGAGAAGCGGTGACAGTGGAGGGGCCGGGAGCCAAAGACTTCTTGCAGGGAATCGTCTCCCAGGACCTCGACGTTTTGGCCTTGGGAGCGGCCCGCCGTGCATTCCTGCTCGGTCCCCAGGGCAAACTTCGAGCCTTGCTCTGGGTGAGCGGGGAGGGAGACAGGTTCACGCTGTATACCGACGCCGGGATCGGAGCCCGGGTGGCTGCCGATCTCGGCTATTACAAGATCCGGATCAAAGCCACAATTTCCGACCCAATCCCCGCCTACGAAGTCTTTGGCGCTGAGGTGGGGGTGGCGGCACCCTGGCCTCACCTAGACCGGTATCTGTCAACCACCCTTCCTTCCGGTCTGCCATTTATGGCGCGGTCCACTTGGGATGCTTGGCGGATCGAATCGGGGGAGCCGCTTATGGATCGTGACGTTGATGAAAAGACCATTCCCCAGGAAACCGGCTTGGTCGGGGATGCTGTCTCCTTCAGCAAGGGTTGTTACCTGGGCCAGGAACTGGTGGCTCGGCTCGATTCCCGGCAGGGAAGGGTCAACCGCCACCTCCGGGGTCTCTATCTAGAAGGGTCGGCGCCGGTGGGGTCGACCATCGCAGGGGAAGAGGGGGAGGTGGGAGTGTTGACCTCGGCCGCCTGGTCGGAGCGGCTGCAAAGTGATATCGGCCTCGCCCTGGTTCACCGCCGAGTTGAGGTAGACGACTACGTCACCATTGCCGGGTATCGGGCCCGGGTAGCCGATCTTCCCCTGAGGGCCGTCAACGCCCGGTCCTGACTCCACATAGGCGCCGTAACCTCCCCCGATGCAAAGCTCCGCTCCCTGGTGGCAAACCGGGGTCATCTACCAGATCTATCCCCGCAGTTTCGCCGACAGCAACGGCGACGGCATCGGTGACCTTCCCGGCATCACCTCCCGCCTCGATTACCTGACTGAGCTAGGGGTAGATGCCATCTGGCTCTCCCCTTTCTACCCCTCCCCCCAAGACGACTTCGGCTACGACGTGGCCGACTACTGCGACGTCGATCCCATGTACGGCACCCTGGACGACTTCGACCTGCTGGTGGAGGAGGCTCACCGGCGCGGGCTGCGGGTCCTGGTCGACTACGTCATCAACCACACCTCCGATCGACATCCCTGGTTCATCGAGTCGCGTTCGTCCCCCGACAACCCCAAACGGGACTGGTACGTCTGGCGGGACCAGCCCAACAACTGGGTAGCGGTCTTCGGAGGCTCGGCCTGGGAACATGACTCCACTACCGGGCAGTACTACCTCCACTCGTTTCTTCCCTCCCAGCCGGACCTCAACTGGCGCAATCCCGAGGTGGAGGCGGCCATGTTCGACGTTCTTCGGTTTTGGATGCGACGGGGAGTCGACGGGTTCCGGATCGACGTGGCCCACTTCGCCATGAAAGATCCCTTAATTCGCGACAACCCGCCGGTAACCGAACTCCCGGCCGACGCGTACAAACTCAACCCGGAGCGGGCGGCCCAACTCCCCGTCAATAGCCAGGCCCACCCCGACATCCACGGCCTCTTTCGGCGGCTGCGGGCCGTGATCGACGAATTCCCCGAGCGATACACGGTGGGGGAGATCCACGAATACAACTGGGACGCCTGGGCCACGTATTACGGCCGCGGCGACGAGCTGCACATGCCCTTCAACTTCTCCTTGCTTCCCGCCGGGGCCGACCCGGTCCGAATCAGGGCAGCCATCACCGGCCTGGAAGCAGCTCTACCCCAAGGTGCCTGGCCCAACTGGGTCGCCGGCAATCACGACGAGCCCCGGCTCGCCACCCGCGTCGGCCCAGGCGCCGCCAAGGCGATGGCGGTAGTGCTCCTCACCCTTCGGGGCACTCCCACCCTCTACTACGGCGACGAGTTGGGGATGGAAGAGCTGATGATCCCTCCTGAGCAGCAACAAGACCCGTGGGGGCGGCGGATGCCCGGTTTCGGGCGTGATGGATGCCGCACCCCGATGCAGTGGTCGGATGCCCCCGGAGCCGGATTCTGTCCCTCTCCGACCCCGGGCTGGCTCCCCATCCACCCCAACGCCGCCACTCTCAACGTGGAAGCCGAACGGCACGATCCCACCTCCTACTTTGAGCTATACCGGAGGCTCCTGCGGCTCCGCCGTGAGACCCCGGCCCTGCAACTAGGTGACATCGAGGTGCTTGACGGGCCTGAGCCGGTGTTGTCGTACCGCCGATGGCTGGGCGAGGGACCCGGTTGGGTGGTACACGCCAACCTTTCGGCCCAGGCCTCTCGGGTGAACGGTGGGGGGAAGATCGTGGCCGCCACCGACCACACCCGAGAAGGGTCGGCTTTCGATGGTGTCCTCGCTCCCTTCGAGGCAGTGGTCACAAAAGAGTCGTGAGTCTTCCTCCCCCAGGAGCGAAGCGACGTTGGGGGAGGTGCCCCGGAGGGGCGGAGGGGGTCTGGGAAGTGTCGTCCAAGGCGACGCAGGGGGAAGACGTGATACGTGCGTGTGCGCCTTCCGTCTTCCGTCTCGTCTTATAGCTTTCGGAAGAGCACCCCAATGATGAGCAGGACCGCGCCACCGCCCACCAGCCAAAAGTCGTAGTCGGACAGCACGTCGATGAAGCCCAGGCGGGAGGCGATCCCGGCGGCGATGGCGAGTACTGCCAGGGTGAAGGTGCCGGTGGTGGGTGGCGTCAATCGCATCCCCGTCACGGTAGACGATTGCGATCGCCTCTGGCCTCCTAACTACGCTGGCGCCATGGCGCAACGGGCCACCATGCTCGACCGGATCGTCACCGCTACCCGCGACCGAGTAGCCGACTTGAGGTCGCGGCGAGCGGCGGTGATGGAGCGAGCCGAAATGATGGCCGATCCTCCTTCCTTTGAGGATGCGCTGATTGGTCCCGGACTCAAGGTCATCGCTGAAATCAAGAGGAAGTCACCTTCGCGGGGAGATCTATCCCTCGATCTCGATCCCGTGGAGCAGGCTCTCGCATATCAGCGAGGAGGGGCCGCCGCCCTCTCCGTGCTCACCGAACCACAATTCTTCGCCGGCCATCCCGACGACCTGGTGGCGGCTCGTGACGCCACCCATCTCCCCATCCTCCGTAAGGACTTTGTGTTGGAGTCGATCCAAGTTTGGGAGGCACGAGCCCTCGGCGCCTCTGCCGTTCTCCTTATCGTCGCCGCCATCACTCAGAAGGAGCTGGCCGGTCTCCTCCACGACGTCGAGCGGGCCGGACTCACCGCCCTGGTTGAGGTGCATGATGAGGAGGAGGTGCAGATCGCGCTTGAGACCGGCGCTCGGGTGATCGGGGTCAACAACCGCAATCTGCACAGCTTCGATGTCAGCCTCGACATCGCCGAGCAGCTCGCTCCCCAGCTGGCCGGGGCTGTCCTGAAGGTGGCGGAGTCGGGCATCTCCACTCCGGCCGAGGCGCATCGAATGGCGGCCGCCGGGTATCAGGCGGTGCTGGTGGGAGAAGCGCTGGTGAAGAGCGCCGACCCCGCTCGCCTGATCGCCGACATGATCTCTTGAGCCGGTCGCCTTGACCTGGGTAAAGATCTGCGGGCTCACCCGTCAACAGGACGTCGGGGTCGCAGAGGAGGCGGGGGCCGACGCTGTCGGGTTCGTGCTGGTACCGGAGTCGCCCCGCGCCCTCACGGTTTCGCAAGCCGCCGCCCTGGCCTCCCGGGCCTCGGTCACCAGGATCATCCTCACTCGCGACCTGGAGCCGGAAGCGTTGCTGGCCGCGACCCTGGCAATAGGAGCAGATGGCGTTCAGCCTTACGGACAGCACCAGGCCGAGGCGGCTCAAGCGGCAGCCGAGACGGGACTGATGGTGTTGCGGCCGGTGCCGGTCGCCGGTCCCTTAGATTTCAGAGAGGTGCCATCCGACCAGATTCCCCTTCTCGACCATGCTTCCTCTGATGCCTTGGGGGGCACCGGCCGGGGATTCGACTATTCCCTACTCCCCGCCACCGACCGCAAGTTCGTGCTCGCCGGCGGTTTGGGCCCCGACAATGTGGCGGCCGCCATCACCGCCACCCGTCCCTATGGAGTCGACGCCTCCTCTCGGCTGGAGATCCGCCCCGGTGAGAAAGACCCCCGGTTGGTGACGGAGTTCATCGCCCAGGTGAAGCAAAGATGATTCCTGGCAGGCTCGAACGGCCCGATGAAGCCGGCCGATTCGGGGAATACGGGGGCCGTTTCGCCCCGGAAACCTTGATGCCTGCCCTCTCCGAGCTGGAGAAAGAGTTCGAAGCCGCCTGGACCGACCCCGAATTCCTGGCCGAATACCGCCGATGGCTGGCCGACTTCGTGGGTCGCCCCACCCCCCTCCAACTGGCTTCGAGGCTCTCCGAGGTGCTGGGGGTACGGGTGCTTCTCAAACGCGAAGACCTGGCCCACACCGGAGCCCACAAGATCAACAATGCCATCGGACAGGCTCTTCTCACCCGGCGGATGGGAAAGCCGCGGGTCATCGCCGAGACTGGAGCCGGGCAACATGGGGTGGCCACCGCCACCGCGGCAGCGGCGCTGGGCCTGGAGTGTGCCGTCTACATGGGAGTGGTCGACATCGAACGTCAGGCGCTCAATGTCCAGCGGATGGAGCTGCTCGGGGCCGAGGTGATCCCCGTCTCCGCCGGAGCGGGAACCCTGAAGGACGCGGTCAGCGAAGCCATGCGGGACTGGGTGCGAACGGTGGAGCGGACCCACTACATCATCGGTTCGGTGGTAGGTCCCCATCCTTTTCCGTGGATGGTCCGTGAACTGCAGAAGGTGATCGGGGAAGAGTGCCTACAGCAGCTGGGCGATGACCGGGCCGATGTGGTCGTCGCCTGTGTGGGCGGAGGATCTAACTCCATCGGCGTCTTCTACCCGTTCGCCGGCACCGACGTCGAGTTGGTGGGAGTGGAGGCGGGGGGGCACGGCATCGAGAGTGGCCGCCACGGCGCCTCGCTGGGAGCGGGCCGGCCCGGTGTCCTCCACGGCACCCGTACCTACCTTCTCCAGGACGAGGAGGGACAGGTGCAAGAAGCCCACTCCATCTCCGCCGGCCTCGACTACCCCGGGGTGGGCCCCGAACACGCCTACTTCCACGACGCCGGCTTGGCGGTCTATGAGAGCGCCACCGACGCCGAGGCGCTGGAGGCGGTCGACCTGCTCTCCCGCACCGAAGGGATCATCCCCGCCCTTGAATCAGCGCACGCCATCGCCTGGGTGTCCCGCAACTCCGCCCGCCTCTCCGGCAAAACCGTTCTCGTCAACCTTTCCGGGCGGGGCGACAAAGACCTCGGCACCATCGCCCAGCATCGCCCGGCACCGCGCCCCGGCTGATGAACCAGCTCCGCCAGATGTTCGCGTCCCTCGGTCGGCCCGCCTTGTTGCCCTTTCTCACCGCCGGGCTGCCGGAGCCAGCCCACTCGCTGGGGCTGTTTGCTGCCATGGCCGAAGCCGGCGCCGACGGTTTCGAGGTGGGGATCCCCTACTCCGATCCTTTGATGGACGGGCCGGTGATCATGCGGGGAAGTGAAGCCGCCCTCGCCGCAGGTACCAATCAAGCAACGGCGATGGAGTTGATGGGGAAGGTGGCGGCGCTGGGCCGGCCTGCTCTGGCCATGACCTACGCCAACCCGGTGATCCAGGCCGGTTGGGAGACCTACTGCCGCAACCTGGCGGCGGCGGGGGCGGCCGGGATCATCGTCCCCGATCTGCCCCTGGAGGAGTCGGCGCCCCTCCGGGAGGCGGCACAAGGAACCGGTCTGGGAGTGGTGTTGTTCGTTTCGCCCACCAGCGACCGAACTCGGATCGAGCAGGTGGCGGCCGCGGATCCGGCGTTCATCTATGGGGTGTCCGATCTGGGGGTGACCGGCGAGCGCCGCGAGGTGAGTGAACACGTGGCCGCCCTCTCAGTCCGAGTGCGGGAGGTGACCAACATCCCCCTGGTGCTCGGGGTCGGTATCTCTACCCCCGAGCAGGTGGCGGCGGTGAAGGATCTGGCCGATGGCATCATCGTCGGATCCGCCCTGGTGCGGCTGGTGCTCGAGGCCCCTACTCCCGCCGCCGCCGCCCAGTCCCTTGGTCGAGCCGTCGAAGCTCTCCACGCCGCCCTCATCTGAACTCGGCCCTCCGTCGCCGGCCGCCGTCTCCCACCTTCCGTCTTCCGGCTTCCGTCTTCCGGCTTCCGTCTCCCGGCTTAAGAAGATGCAACGGCCACCGTCATCGCCTGATCATCCTGAGCCAGGGAGTGGGGGAGTGGGGGGATGCGGCAAAGGATGGAGGCTCAAGTGGCCGTTGCACTGCAAACGATAACTAGCCACTCAGCACCATCTGGGGATTGTTCCGCGACCGCGAAATATTTTCGCAATGTGCATGACGATCGGAGGGATCGAGCGCGGAGGCTGTCGGTCCCTCCAACCTCGCGAAGTAGGTCTCGTTGCCCCGATGTTGCGTGATTCATCCCACCTTGTCACCTCTGGTTTGTCGAACGGTGGGAACATGTACCCGGAGGCCACATATCGCAAAGCAATGGACCTCATTGGTGAGGGGCTTCTCGACGGTCAGGTGAGCCGGATGCTGGGCGTTCCCCGTACGACCATCGTGAGTTGGCGACTCCATGGCAGAAGAAGGCCTGAGGCCCTGCCTCATCCCGATGCCGGCGGAGAGTGTCCAGGACGTAGAGGTGCGAGACTCAATCTTCCCATCTACTCCTATCTCCTCGGGATGTATCTAGGTGACGGCTGTCTAAGCAAGCAGCCAAGAGGATCGAGCTACAAGCTCCGGATCTCGTGCGCTCTCGCCTACCCCAACATCACTTCTGAAGTTGTTGCCGCAGTTGTCGCGATAAGAGGTCGGGAGGACGTTGGCACCTCAACTCTGATTGGATGCCTGGAGGTCAACAGCTCTTGGATACATTGGCCGTGCCTCTTCCCGCAACACGCACCAGGCCCTAAGCACCTACGAAAGATCGAGCTAAGACCCTGGCAACAGGAGATCGTCACCGAATATCCCTGGAAACTGATTCGCGGGTTGATCCAGTCCGACGGTTGTCGTCACATCAATAGGGTGGTGCGCCCCATCAAGTCCGGGTCAAAGGAATACCGCTACGTCCGGTACCAGTTCACTAATGCGTCGGCGGACATCAGGGCCATATTCACCGACGCATGCAAGGAGGTGGGCGTCAAGTGGACCGTGATGGGGCCGCGAGTGATCGCAATATCGCGACGGCAAGACGTGGAGGTTCTTGATCGCTTCGTCGGGCCAAAGTCGTGATGCGGGTACGATTTCCATGCAAGCCGGAGTGGCGAAATTGGCAGACGCCATGGATTCAAAATCCATTGCGGGAAACCGCGTGCGGGTTCGAGTCCCGCCTCCGGCACC
>DATEDX010000009.1:0-51711 GCA_035281425.1 Acidimicrobiia bacterium | reverse complement strand
GGCGGGGGCCCCATAGGACTCCACCGCAACGTTGAGGAATTCTTCTTCCAGCGGTAGGCCGACCTGGGCGAAGAGCCGGTTGGCGGTGTTCAACTGCAGCCCGTCCCCGGCCCGCCCCTCGAGGACCAAATCGATGGCGTTGACCGCAGGGTGGAGGCGGGCCGGGTCGACCTCAGCTACACCGAGAAGATGGGAGAAGCCCTCCCGAGTCTCTCCGGCCGTTCCCGCCATGGTGAGGAGAAGGACCGTGCTGATGCTGTAGTTGCCGACCACCAGGTTGGTGTCACCGGCCACCTCTCGGTAGAGGCGGAGGGCGAACTCGTTGGTCCCCCTGATCATCTCATTGACCGCCGCGCCGTCGGCGCCTGGAGCCAGGTTCCGCTCCCGGATCTCTCCATACATCTCCCCCGCCACCAGGAGCTGGGTGGGAACCGTGGTAGTGATACCGGCAGTTGCAGGCGGATTCGTTGATGGTTGGTCTCCGGGTTCGCCGCTACAGCTCACGACTAGGAGGCCGCAAAGGAGCAGCGAAGCCACCGGGCGGGAAGGCGCCATAGGGGTTTGACGCTAGGGGCTAGGGGGTGGTTCCGTCCACGCCGAGACAGGCTTCGACCAAGGTTTCCAATTGAGCCTGCAGTTGAGGATGGGGTAGAACGGTAAGAGCGAAAGGTTCGGCCCCGCCGGTAGCCACCCACACCCGGAAGGCGTAGCCGTCGGGTGCCTGAGAAACGGCGTGGACGTCGCAGCGGATGAGCGACAACTCCACCCCCAGCCTCTCCACGGCGCCGGGCCCCACCTGAAGCGGCAGGTCGGGAGCGACCGCCTCCATCCCAAAGAGGATCATCCCCCCCACACTGTCAACCATCACGGGCTCACCGGTCGACTCGAGCAGCAAGTCGGTCGCCACACTGGACCCGGCCACGGTCCAGCTCTCGGCAAAGGAGACGTTGATGGCCTCCCGCACCGCGCGCTCCTGACATTCGACGGCGTGGATCCGGTCCAGCGGTTCGGGATCGAGCGGGGCTTCATAGGTGAGGACCTCGCCTCCACCCACCGCCATCTCCATCACGACTGCCGCCTGCAGGCCGTTCTCCTGCTGGCAGCTGGCCAGATCCCCGAAGTCGGTCTTGACGGCGATGGTCACCCCAGGACCGATCCGAGTGCTCTTGGGCTCCGGTGGCAGGGGTGTGAAGTGATCGGCCTGGAGGGCGATGGAGGAGATAACGATCTCCTCGGTGCCTAGGTTGGTGGTCAAGACGTCCAGCCGTCGCATCCCCAGGCTGTGGCGGGGCGAGTAGCGAATTTCCAGCCCGAGCCAGTCGGGGGCCTCGGCCGGGGCAAGGGTTTCGCTGGTGGCCGGCGAGGCTCCAGGGGAAGCGCCGCCACAGGCGAGAAGGAGAGCCAAAACTGCGGCCGAGGCCGCCTGCCTAACCACGATGGCGGAATCTAATTTGCCCCCGTTTTCACCTCCGTATCCATCCGGGACAGCAGGTCGGCCTCGGCGCCGGCATCCGCCTCACAGGCGGCGTCGGGCCCAAGACCAAATTTCGCGACCCGCAACGGCGACCCCGTTTGAGTTTGCCGGCATAGGTCTAGCGACCTAAGGTCGCCGAACTCCCTGATGCGAAGAGCAGTCTTCCTGTCTGTGATCGCGCTCGTCTTGGGCATTGCCCAGCCGGCCCTGGCCGACGAGCTCAGTTCAGCGGTCAATGGTGTCCGCGATCCCAACCTGCCCGTTGACGGCACCGTGGACAGCTTCGCTCAGAAGGCGGCCGGTCGCATCGCCGCCGCCGGGGAGCTGACCCACTCCAACCTCAACAATCTGCTTGGCCACTGCAATGCGGCGGGGGAGGTAATCGGCTACGGGCCCGATGTCGGGTCGATCATGGACGCTTTCCGGAACAGTTCCAGCCACTGGTCGATCATCACCAACCAGAAGTGGACGGCGATGGGAACCGGAGCCGTCACCGATGACGCTGGAACCTTGTGGGTGTCGATCGTCTTCTGCGTGCTGGCCGATGCCCCCGAGCCGCCTCCCCCCAGTTCCACGCCACCACCCCCGTCCTCCGGCGGCACCGTCCCAGCTCCCGCCCCCCCACCGCCTCCTCCTCCCAAACCCACCCCTCCGTTATTGGTGTGGGAGCAGGGCCCCTATTTGAGCCCGGAAGGGAACATCTCGGTCTTGGTCGGAGTGTCGCCCTTCATTCCCGAAGAGGAGTGGCGCCTCCTCCACTTCCCGACGATTAGCTGAGTAGTTCGGCGATCTGCACGGCGTTGGTGGCGGCTCCCTTGCGGAGGTTGTCGCCCACTGCCCAGAAACTGACTCCGCCCAACTCTCCGATGGTGGGACGGACCCGACCCACCAGCACCTCGTCGCGGCCGGCACAGTCGAGGGGGGTGGGCGCCACCTCCGTCCAGAGTTCGATCCCAGGCGCCGCCGTAAGCATCGACACTGCCTCTTCTAACGGAAGAGGACGGTGGAAATAGGCGGTGGCGGCCACCCCATGGCCGACCATCACCGACACCCGGACGCAGGTGGGCTCGATGGTGGCCTGAGGGACATCGAGGATCTTCCTGGTCTCATTGACCAGTTTCCACTCTTCGTCGGTATAACCGCCTTCCCCGAGGTTGCCGGCGTGCGGTATTACGTTCCAACCGATGGGACGGGGGAAGACCTCGGCCCCGGGATCGTCCCAACCACCCTCCACCAGCAGACGGGGATCCTTCCCCAGTTGTTCGATCTGGTGGGTGAGCTCATCGATCCCCCGCTGTCCCGCACCGGAGACCGACTGATAAGACGTTGCCACCAAGTGGCGAAGGCCCGCCCCCCGATGGAGAGGCGCCAAACCCATCATCAGAGTCATGGTGGTGCAGTTGGGGTTGGCAATCAGCCCCTGGTGGCCGGTGGCGGCGCTGTCGTTGACCCCCGCCACGATCAAGGGAACCGTGGGATCCTGGCGAAAGGCAGAGGAGTTGTCGATCACGATCGCCCCCGCCGCCACGAAGGCCGGGGCGAAGCTCCGGGAACGATCGGCCCCGGCTGAAAAGAGGGCCAGGTCGATTCCCGACGGATCGGCTTCGCTGAGATCCTCCACCACCACCTCGCCCCAGTGGGTCGCCACCTTCTGACCGGCGGTGCGAGCCGAGGCCAGGAGCCGTAAATCGGAGATGGGGAAGCTTCTCTCCTCTAAAACTCTGATCATGGTGCGCCCCACTGCTCCGGTGGCACCCACCACGGCTAGCCGGCGATCACTCATGCGCCTCCCTCCTCGGCGAAGATCAGCGGCGGATTAAAGGCATCGTGCAGTACCTTCACCGCTGCCTCGGCCTGGTCGCCCCGCACCACGCAGGAGATGCGAATGGTGCTGGTGGAGATCATCTCGATGTTGATGCCGGCTTCGGCCAGCGCCCGGAAAACGCCCGCCGCCACTCCGGGATGCGACTTCATCCCCGCTCCCACCAGCGACACCTTGGCCACGTTTTCGTCGAGGTCGACCCCCGCCGCCCCCATCTCCTCCGCCACCTTGCCCGCCACTTCGGCGGCGTGACGAGCTGACTGGCTGGGGACGGTAAAGCTGATGTCGGTAGAGCCGTCGGTGCCCACGTTCTGGACGATCATGTCGACGTTGATGCTGCGTTCGGCCAGCGGCTCGAAGAGGGCGGCGGCGATCCCCGGGCGGTCGGGGACCTGGCGGACGGTTACCTTCGATTCGCTCCGATCGTGGGCGATGCCGCTGATGATGGCCTGCTCCATGGTGGTCTCCTTGACCCAGGTCCCGGGTCGGTCGTAAAACGATGATCGGACGTGGATGGGAAAGTTGTACCGCCGGGCAAACTCCACCGAGCGGGTCATGAGGACCCCGGCCCCGCCGGCGGACAATTCCAGCATCTCGTCGTAGGAGATCTCGTCCAATTTGCGGGCCTCGGGAATCAGGCGGGGATCGGCGGTGAAGATCCCGTCGACGTCGGTGTAGATCTCACAGACGTCCGCACCCAGTGCTGCCGCCAGGGCGGCGGCGGTGGCATCGGATCCACCCCGGCCCAGGGTGGTGATTTCTTTCGAGTTGGGATCGACCCCTTGGAAGCCGGCGACGATCACCACCTTCCCGTCTGCCAGTCCTTGGCGGATGCGATCGCCTCGGATCTCAGTGATCCGGGCCGAGCCATGAGCAGCATCGGTGAGGATGCCCGCTTGTGATCCGGTGAGGCTGATGGCTCCGATCTGGCGAGCGTCGAGAGCCATGGCGGTGAGCGACATGGCGATGCGCTCGCCGGCGGTAAGGAGCATGTCCATCTCCCGGGCAGGAGGATCGGGAGTGACGGCTTGGGCTAGGACGACCAGCTCGTCGGTGAATTGGCCCATGGCCGAGACCACCACCACCAGATCATGCCCTTGCCTCCTGGTGGCGGCGATTCGATCAGCCACCGTGTTGATGCGTTCTGGGGTGGCGACCGAAGTCCCACCGTACTTCTGGACTATGAGTGACATCGATTCGACCGCAGGTGATTGAAGCGGCCGTAACTTGGTATCGGCCGGTGTGACCGATAGCTTACGGCCCTCCCACCGGAGCCATGACCGACCGCCGGCAACGACAAAAAGAAATGAGAGCCGCCCGCGCCGAAGAAGCGCGGCGGCTGGCCAGTCGCAAGGAGATGCGGCGGCGCATCGGTATTGCCCTCGGCATCGGGCTCAGCCTGGCGGCGGGATTCCTGATCGTAGGAAGCCTGGCCAATCGCCAACCCACCCTCCCCGCTGCTTATTTGGCCTTCCGCGACCTGCCGACGGCGTGTGAAGCACAACCGCCTCCCCTGCCTGAGCCGGTGGCGCCCTATGAGAGTCCGGCCGATCAGCAGGTCGACCCCGCCGTTCCGGTGACGGCACGGCTGCTCACAAGTTGCGGAGAGGTCGAAATCACCCTCGAACCCGGCGGCCATCCCGCCACCGTCAACAGCTTCGTTTTCCTGGCCCGGGAGAACTTCTACGACGGGCAGGTGTTTCACCGAATCTTTCCCGGATTCGTCATCCAGGGCGGAGATCCCCGGGCCGACGGCAGCGGCGGTCCTGGGTATCTGCTCCCTGATGAATTCCCCCCGACGGAGTTCGTCTTCGAACCGGGGGTGGTGGCGATGGCCAATCGAGGGTCCGGTTCCACTGGCAGCCAGTTCTTCATCGTCATCGGCGAAGACGCCGCGGTGCTCCAAAACACCTTCAACGTGCTGGGCCGGGTGACTGGCGGGGAGGAGACCCTCGAACGAATCGCTGCAGTTCCCACCGCGGTCCAACCTGGCTCGGCCGAGCGAAGTCGGCCCCTCGAAGCGGTCTACATCGAGGACGTGGTGATCGAAGTGGGGTCGTGATTGGACGAGACGGAAGCCGGGTCTCGCGTCCCGCGGCTCCTGTCACCGCCAGCCCCCTCCGGCCCTCCGGGCCACCTCCCCCAACGTCGGCACTCCGTGCCTCCTGGGGGAGGAAGTCTTCCGTCTTCCGTCTTCCGTCTTCCGTCTTCCGTCTTCCGTCTTCCGTCTTCCGTCTTCCGTCTCCTAAATGATTGACCTTCACACCCATTCCACATCTTCGGATGGATCTGATCCTCCCGAGGTGGTGGTGGAGAAGGCGGTAGCGGCGGGGTTGACGGCAATGGCTCTGACCGACCACGACACCCTGGAGGGAGTAGCCCGGGCCCGGGCCCGGGCCGGCGAGTTGGGGCTGGACCTCATTTCCGGGGTAGAGCTATCGGTGGAGTGGGAACCCGGCGCCATGCATCTCGTGGTGCTCTTTCTGGAGCCGGGCACGGGTCCGCTCCGGGATCTGCTGGGCGGACTGCAGGGGGGGCGTGACGAGCGGAACTTGGCCATCGTCACCCGGCTCCGCGACCTGGGCCTGATGATCGAATATGACGAGGTGGTGGCGGAGGCCGGTGGGGGATCGGTGGGTCGACCTCATATCGGCGCGGTCTTGGTCCGGCACGGCTACGTGCCCGACTTGGCTACCGCCTTCGACCTCTATCTAGCCAAGGGGCGGAGTGCCTACATCGACCGGAGGCGCCTCCATCCGGAAGAGGCCCTCAGCCTTGCCCGCCAGGAGGGAGCGGCTGCGGTCTTGGCCCACCCCCATACTTTGGGACTCAACAGCTCCGGTGAGGTGCGCACCACTCTGAGACGCCTGAAAGAGGCGGGGTTGACGGCGATGGAGTGTTATTACCCCCTGTACTCACCGCTCGAGCGGGAGGGATATGTGGCCCTGGCCAGGAGTTACGGATTGGTGCCCTCGGGGGGGAGCGATTACCACGGGCTATACAAGCCGGGGATCGAACTGGGCCGGGGCCGAGGTGACCTGGTGGTCCCCGACTCGGTACTCGCCGAGCTTCGCTCCTCATGACCTCCCGGCGGCCACTCTCCATGGGAGGCGCCGCCCTGGTGGTATCCATCTCCATCCTCGCCTCCCGAGTTTTGGGCCTCCTCCGCGAGACCCTGCTCGCCGCTTTGCTGGGGGTGAGCGCGGCCGGCGATGTTTACCGCAACGCTTTTCTGCTCCCCGACTTCCTCAACTACCTCCTCGCCGGCGGGTTTCTCTCCATCACCCTCATCCCGCTGCTCGCTCGCCATCTCGAGGCCGGCGACGACGAGGGGGCTTGGGCCAGCTTCCGATCCGTGTTCAGCTTCGTGGCCATCGCCATCGTTGCACTGACCGCCTTGCTCTATGCCCTGGCGCCGGCGCTCATCGACCTGTTGTACCCGCGGGTGCCCGCAGCAGAAGTGGCCACGGTCGTCGCCTTGACCCGAATCGCCCTCCCCGCCCAAATCTTCTTCCTCCTCGGTGCGCTCTTCATGGCCGTTTCCTACGCCCAGAAGCGCTTCCTGTTCCCGGCCCTGGCCCCGGTCGTCTACAACCTCGGCATCATCGGCGGGGGGTTGGCTGCGGCCGCCCTCGGCCAGGCTGGGCCGGAAGGGTTCATCTGGGGCGCCGTCATGGGCGCCGTGGTGGGGAATTTCGCCCTGCAATGGGTAGGAGCCCGCCGGGCCGGCTGGCGGTGGTCGAAGAGCCGCTCCCCGGGGGCCGTTCGGGAATACCTAACCCTGGCCTTCCCACTGATGGTGGGCCAGTCAGTAGCGGTCCTCGACGAACAGTTTCCCCGGCTGTTTGGACAACTGGCCGGGGTTGGCGGCACCGCCGCCCTCTCCCTGGCCCGGATGCTCAACATGTTGCCGGTGGGTTTGATCGCCCAAGCGGCAGGGGTGGCCAGCTTTCCCTTCATGGCCCGACTAGCGGCCCGGGGCGACACCACCGAGGTCGACGGCATCAGCCTCAGGGCGGCCCGCAGCGCCGGGGTCTTGGGGGTGGGAGCCATGGCGCTCGTCATCGCCGTAGCGGAACCGGCGGTACGAGTTGTGTACCAGTGGGGCCGGTTTGGCGGCGCTGACGTCGCCACAGTCAGCGTCCTCCTCATCATCTTCGGCCTTTCCATCCCCGCCTGGGGCATCCACCAAGTGATCGCCCGCTGGTTCTACGCCCACCGACGGATGTGGATGCCGGTGGTGGTAGGGACCGCCATCACCGTGCTGGCCGTCCCCCTCACCATCGCCCTCGGTTCACGTTTCGGCACCACCGGGGTGGCGGCGGCGTCAAGCCTCGTGATCTGGATCTACACGCTGACCCTGGCGTCGAGGTGGACCGCGGGTTCGGGTGATCGTTCGCTCCGACGGCTCCTCGGGCCGATCATTCCCGCTTTGGTAATTGCATCGCCAGCGGCTGGGGCAGGGCGGTTGGTGGTCGACGCCCTCGGCGGTTCCGACCCCGTGAGCGCCCTCCCGGCCCTGCTCGGGGGAATGGTCACCGTGGTGGTCTTGCTGGTGTTTGGTGGACGGCTGCTGAACGTCCCCGAGTTCCTCCCCCGCCGGCCTGGGCGAACTAGGGCCAGCGAGCCTGATGGGGATCAGGGTTGATGATGGGCAGGGGGTCGTCGGCGTGGAACCCGAGATAGGCCCGCACCCAGGCTGGGGGCCTTGGCGCTAGAGGCCGACCGGCTCGACTCGCCGCCATCTCCTCCTCGACTCGGGAGATGATGGCAGCGACCGCGGCGGCCTCGTAGGGACCGGCCCCACCGGTGATCTCAATCTTCATCGGGAAGTTCCACCAACTCGATCAGAGTACCGGACAGATCGGCCGGGTGGACAAAGGCGATCTTGGCGCCTCGACCCCCGGGCCGGGGGGCGGAATCGATCAACCTGGCCCCCGACTCGGCCAGGTGACGGAGAGCAACCTCGATATTGAGTACCGCCAGGGCCAGATGATGAAGACCTTCCCCTCGTTTGGCCAAGAAGCGCCCCACCGGGGTGTCGGGACCTAGAGGCTGGAGAAGCTGGATGAACGACCCTCCAACCGGCAGCAGCGCCTCCTCCACTCCTTGGGCCTCCACCACCTCGCGGTGGAGAGGCTCCACCCCATACCGCAGGCGGTAATCGGCCAGGGCCGCATCGAGATCGTTCACGGCGATGCCGACATGGTCGAGGTTGTATGCCTTCATCACTTCACCCTACCGACCAAGCCCCTCCTCCCGGCAGGTAGCCTCCCGGGATGGCCGAGCCAATCGAACGTAACTTGGGCCTCGACTTGGTGCGAGTCACGGAGACTGCCGCCATGGGTGCGGCCCGCTGGATGGGACGGGGTGACAAAGAGGCGGCCGACCAGGCGGCGGTCGACGGGATGCGAGCCCACCTCGCCACCCTTGACATCGATGGGGTGGTGGTGATCGGAGAGGGGGAGAAGGACCACGCCCCCATGCTCTACAACGGCGAGAAGGTGGGCACCGGCCGCGGCCTCCAGGTCGAGGTGGCGGTCGATCCGGTGGACGGCACCACCCTCACCTCGAAAGGTGAGCCCGGGGCCATCTCGGTCATCGCCGTGTCGGAAGGTAAAGGACTCATGTACGACCCGGGCCGGCTGGTCTACATGGACAAGATCGCGGTGGGAGCCGAAGCGGCCGGCCTGATCGAGTTGGAAGCACCGATCGAACACAACCTCAAACGGGTGGCCAAAGCCAAGGGCAAAGACATCTCCGACTTACAGGCCATCATCCTCGACCGGCCCCGCAACCAGCATTACATCGACGGGGTGCGGAGTTGTGGAGGACGGATCCGTCTGATTCGCGACGGTGACGTCCAGGGTGCAATCGCCACCAGCCGCAATGACAGTGCGATCGACATCCTCTTGGGGATCGGTGGCTCGCCGGAGGCGGTGATCGCCGCCGCCGCCCTCAAGTGCATGGGAGGGGAGATCCAGGGCCGGTTGTGGCCGCGAGATGAGGACGAGCGGCGGTGGGCCAAGGACGAGGGCCTCGACCTTGACCAGATTCTCACCACCGACGACTTCGTCGCTTCCAAAAACGTGTTTTTCGCTGCCACCGGCGTGACCGGGGGCGAATATTTGCGGGCGGTGGACTTTTACGGCGATCGGGTGGTAACCCACTCGGTGATCATGCGTTCCAAAACGGGTTCGGTGCGGTACATGGACGCCCACCACGACCTGGCCCGTCTCCGATTGATCTCCGCCCAGACACTCGATTGATGGCCGGCGATCTCTACCGGCAGATCCTAAGTCTGCGCGCCATTCGCACCTTCGATGACCGGCCGCTGCAAGAAAACGACTTGAGAGCGGTGTTGGAGGCGGGGAGGTGGACGGGAACCTCGAAAAACCGTCAAAACTGGTCGGTGGTGGTAGTGACCGATCCCTCTCAACGCCTCCGGTTGGCAGCTTGCGGTGACTTCACCGATCCCATCCGGCGGGCGCCGGCGGCCCTGGTCTTGGTGCAGGAGCCGGAGGGTTACGAGTTCGATGTGGGACGGGTAGCGCAGAACCTGATGCTGGCTGCAGCCGCCCTAGGCATGGTGAGCTGCCCGATCACGCTTCACCGCGATGCCGAGGCGGCCACGGTGCTGGAATTGCCGGCGGGAAGACGCAGCCGCTACGCGGTGGCCTTGGGCTACCCGATTCCGGAGTCAAGTCCGGCCCGGTTGGGCGGCCGTCGACCACTCGACGAGTTCATCCACCAGGACCGTTATCGAGGCTGAAGGCCAGGTCGACTGCTTCCATCAGGGTGGCGGCCACCGGTACCCCCATCTCCTCGAGATGCCGCCGGTGATGAGATCCCCCGTCATAGAGAACACAGTGCGCCCCCACGTGAACCGCAGCTACGGCGTCGTCGGGGGTGTCTCCGATCACTCCCACCCGCCGGGGATCTTCGTCACCGATCAACTCCCGCAGATGCTCCTCCAGATAGACCGCCTTGACGTCCCCGGGAGCACCTCTCAGCCCGTCGATGCGATCGAAGAAACCCCCCACTCCCAGACGGTCGACCAAGGGGAGGAGTTGCTGATGGGGAAACATGGACAGGAGCGACTGGGTGTGACCCCCTGACTTGACCAGGGTGAGGGCCTCGGCGGCATCAACCGTGAGCTGGGCCTGGTCGAGCAAAGCGATATAGGCATCGTGGAATACCCGATCGAGCCGCAGCCACTCATGTTCCTCGACTGAGCGCCCCAACAGGCGGTCGTAGAACACCTTCACCGGGCGGGTGTAGTGGGTGCGGTACTGATCGAGATCGATCTGCTGCACCCCCACCCCGGCCAAGCCGACGTTGACTGCCTCCACCACCACGTGGAGGTCGTCGAACAAGATCCCGTTCCAGTCCCACACCAAATGCACCAGCCGATGCTATGCACCCCCGCCAAGGCCTCAGGTGGGTTCGTCGCTCACCAATGCCGGTCGGCCAGGCACGGGACCCGCCTGACCACCGACGACTGAATGAGTCGTGCCCCATCCGGCGTGGCGGAGGGGGCAGGTACCGGCCCGGCCATGACCCGCAAACAGCGCCTAAGGTTGAAGATCATGCGAGCCATCAATCCCGCCACCGGGGAGCTAGTAGCCGAATATCGAGAGCTGTCCGCCGGAGAGGTAGAAGCCAAGTTGGAAGCCGCCGCCCGGGCCTTTCGTGACTGGCGGAGCCGGCCTTTTGGTGAACGCGCCGACTTGATGCGGGCTGCCGCCGAGGGATTGGAAGCCAGAAAAGATGAGTTCGCCCGGCTGATGGCCGTGGAAATGGGGAAGCCCATCGCCGCCGGACGGGCCGAGGTGGAGAAGTGTGCCTGGGTGTGCCGCTATTACGCCGATGAGGCCGAAGGGATGCTGGCCGACCGTCCCATGCCCACCGAACGAACCAAGAGTTATCTCCATCACGAGCCGCTGGGAGTGGTGCTGGCAGTAATGCCCTGGAACTTCCCCTTCTGGCAGGTGTTTCGCTTCGCCGCCCCTGGGTTGATGGCAGGCAACACCGGGGTGTTGAAACACGCCTCCAATGTTCCCGGTTCGGCTCTGGCCATCGAAGAGGTGTTGACCGAGGCGGGCTTCCCCGAGGGCGTCTTCACGACGTTGTTGATTCCCAGTTCTCAGGTAAACGCCGTGATCGACCATCCCGCCGTGGCCGCCGTCACCCTCACCGGCAGCGACCCCGCCGGGCGTTCGGTAGCCACCAAAGCGGGTTCGGTGCTGAAGAAAACGGTGCTGGAGCTGGGTGGCAGCGACCCCTATCTGATCCTGGCCGATGCCGACCTTCCCGCCGCCGCCGCCACCTGTGCCGCCAGCCGGTTGATCAACGGCGGGCAGAGTTGCATCGCCGCCAAGCGGTTCATCATGGTGGAAGACATCGCCGACGAGTTCACCGAGCTGTTCGTGGCGGAGATGGCCAAAGTGGAGATGGGAGATCCGCTGGAAGAGAGCACCAAGCTCGGCCCTCAGGCACGCCACGACCTACGCGACGAGGTCGCCGAGCAGGTGCGCCGCTCGGTGGAGTCAGGAGCCCGGCTCCTCCTGGGCGGGGAAACCCCTGAGGGCCCGGGGGCGTACTACCCACCAACGGTTTTGGCCGGAGTGGAGAAGGGGATGGCCGCCTACCACGAAGAGATCTTCGGGCCGGCGGCGGCGCTCATCACGGTCGCTTCGGAAGACGAGGCGGTGGAGGTCGCCAACGACACCCAGTTCGGGCTTGGCGCCGCGGTCTTTTCCCGCGATGTGGAACGGGCCGAGCGCCTGGCCGCCGAGCGGATCGAGGCCGGGTGCTGTTTCGTCAACGCCTTCGTTGCCTCCGATCCCCGGCTTCCCTTCGGCGGGGTCAAGACCTCGGGTTACGGCCGGGAACTCTCCGATCTCGGCATCCGCGAGTTCGTTAACCAGAAAACGGTGGTGGTGGCCTAGTCCCAACCCTTCTTGTGACGGTTGAGCACGAATATCGTGCTCAACCGTCACAAGAACGGAAGGAAGGTCACATTTCGACCCGGTGTTGGAGGGCGCGACCCAAGGTGATCTCGTCGGCGTAGTCGAGGTCGCCCCCCACCGGGAGGCCCATGGCCAGGCGGGTCACCTTCACTCCCAGCGGTTTTGCCTCGCGGGCCACATACATGGCTGTGACGTCCCCTTCCATGGTGGGGTTGGTGGCGAGGATCAACTCTTTGACCTCCTCGGCAACCAGGCGTTCCATCAACTCCGCCACGTGGAGGTGTTGGGGGGTAATCCCCCCGATCGGGGACAAAACCCCTCCCAGCACGTGGTAACGGCCTCGGAACTCCTGGGTCTTTTCCACCACCGCAATGTCCTGGGCTCGTTCCACCACGCACAGCACTCCGCTTTCGCGCTTGGGGTCGAGGCAAATCGAACACTCTTCACCGGAGGTGACGTTGAAACAGCGGGGACAGGTGCCCAGTTGTTCCCGCAAGTCGATTACCGCTTGGGCCAAGCGGCGGGCGTCTTCTTCCTCCACCGCCAGCAGATGGAATGCCATCCGTTGGGCACTCTTCCGACCCACCCCGGGCAGGCGGGAAAGCTCGTCGATAAGCCGCTGCAGCGGGCCTTCAAACATTGGCAAGGAGACCGGACATGAGCGGTCGAGGGTAGTTAGGGGCCGGGTCAACCCCGGCCGTCTTCAATCAGGCTCGGTGATCCGCTCTTCGACCAGGGTGGCTCCAAGTTCCCTTTCGAGGAGGGCGGTGGGGTCGACGGCGTCGTCGGGGGCGTCGAAGAGCCGATCTTTGTCGAGTTCCACCGATTCGAGGGTTTCCGCCTCGGCAGGCACGCCATCGATCTTGCGAAACTCCACCTCCACCGCCGTTCCCAGCAGATCGGAGGCCTGGGTGGCCACCAGCGGGCCCACCACCTGGTCCTTCTGCAACCCCTCGAGCAGGAAGTCCTCTCCCACCTGGAGGATCAACCGATTGCCCTCCACCGCCACCGGCACCACTTCCCGGAAGTAGGCCCAGCGCCGGGCACCAAGAACCTGACGCAGACCTCCAAACAGGGCTGGCCAGATTTCGTTGACTTGAGCCACTGTGACCGCTCCCACCGCCTGCGTTGGTCCAACCTGCGCCGGTATCTCAGTCACTTCCTCCGGAGTCGGCTGAGCCACCGGGGGAGGTGGACGCAACACTGTCTCCCCGCTACCCCGGGAGCGCTCCAGGCGTTCCACTCGAGCCGCCAGCGCTTCCGGGTCGCTTGAGGTCTCCGGCCGGGTGAGGCGAATCATCGCCAACTCCACCATCAGCCGCTCTTCCCGTCCCTCCCGGAGCTTGACCAGTGCCTCACCGAGGACGTCCACCGCTCGCAGCACGTCGGTCGACCCGATCCGGGTGGCGGCCTTCTTCCAACTATCAATCACCTCTTTGGGCTCATCTGCCACTTCGGCCAGATTGGGGGTGTAGTGAGCGAGAAACACCCCCCGAAGGAAGTTGATCGCCTCCCCGACAAATCGACGAAGGTCGATCCCCTGTGCCGCCAGCTCGGCCACCAATTCCAATCCCGCTCGGGCGTCGCTACCGGTGATGGCTTCCACCAACCGGGCATAGCTGTCGGCGTCGGCCATCCCCAGCGCGCGACTAACTCCGGCCAGATCGACCTTGCCCGCCCCCAGAGCCGCAACCTGCTCGAGCAAAGAGAGGGCGTCGCGAACGCTGCCGCCGGCGTGGCGAGCCACCGCCACCAGAGCCTGGGTCTCAACTTTGAACGACTCCAGGTCGGCGATGCGGGCGAGGTGGGCGGCGAGAACCTCCACCCCGACTGGGTGGAAGTCGAAGCGCTGGGTGCGGCTGCGGATGGTGTCGGCGAGTTTGTAGGGCTCGGTGGTGGCCAGCACGAAGTGGACGTGTTCGGGCGGCTCTTCCAGCGTCTTCAGGAGGGCGTTGCCGGCCGCCTTGGAGAGCATGTGCGCCTCGTCAAGGATGTAGATCCGTTTGGAGTTGGCGCTGGTGGCAACGGTGGTGACCGAGAGCCGCATCTCCCTGATGTCCTCCACCGAGTTGTGGGAGGCGGCATCGAGTTCCATGACGTCGAAGGAGGTGCCCACCGTGATCGCCTCGCAGGAGGGACAGGTGTTGTCCGGAGAGCCGTCGGGGCCCCGGGCCTCGCAGTTGAGGCTCTTGGCCAGGATCCGGGCGGTGGTGGTCTTGCCCGTCCCCCGCGGCCCGGCGAACAGATAGGCATGAGCCACCCGGTCTTCTGACACCTCGCGGGCCAGGGTGGCAGTCACATGACTCTGGCCGACGATGTCTTCGAACGACTGGGGACGGTACTTGCGATAGAGCGCCTGATACATCCGCATGCAAGGGTACGTGGTCGCTGGGACTTGTGAACCCTCACGTCTCACGTCTCACACCCTCACGTCTCACGTCTCACGTCTCACGTCTTACGCCTCACTCCTCTCTAGATTTCATTCCTTGGGCTCTGCCGCCGATACTTCACCCGTGGACCTGATCACCTCGCCCCTGTCCGACGCCGTCCCCATCACCGGTCAGGGCAATCCCCCGGCAGTCTGGGCCCGATCACTGACCCGGGTGTTCGGCAAGGAGATGGCGGTCGACCACATCGACCTGGCCATCCAGCCGGGCGAGTTTTACGGGCTATTGGGCCAAAACGGGGCGGGCAAAACCACCACCATCAAGATGATCGTGGGGTTGCTCCGACCAACCACCGGCACCGGCGGGATCGGTGAGTTCGACACTTGGCGTCATCCCCTCGAGGTGAAACGGCGAATCGGGGTCCTTCCCGAGGAGTTCAACCTCTACGAGCGCCTGACCGGCGCCGAGCTACTCGACTTCACCTCGGCCATGCACGGTCTCGACCGGGAGGAGGCGGTAGTCCGTCGAGACGAGCTGCTGGCCATGCTCGATTTGGAAGAGGCGGCGAGCAAACTGGTGGGGGACTACTCCCGGGGAATGCGAAAGAAGGTGGCGCTGGCCGCCGCCATCATCCATCGCCCTCCGGTGCTGTTCCTCGACGAACCGTTTGAGGGGGTCGACCCGGTTTCGGCCCGACTCATCCAAAACCTGCTTCGCAACTACACGGCCCAAGGCGCCACCATCATCTTCTCTTCCCACGAGATGTATCTGGTGGAGAGGCTTTGCACCCGTATCGGAATCATGCAGAAAGGGCGGATGGTGATCGAGTCTTCGCCCCAGGGGTTGTGCGAGGCGATGGGAGTGACCTCGGTGGAGGATGCCTTCATCCTCGCCGTGGGGGGAGCATTGCGCAGTGAGGGAGCGAAGTGGTTAGACGCCTCAGCTGGCTCAAGTCCCGTCTGACCTGGAACGGGCTTCGGTCCGACCGCCAGCGCCAGATCGGCCTCCCTGCCGTTTTGTGCCTGATGGCCTGGCTCGGCTTCTATCTGGCCGATCGTTTCCGCCACCTCCACGCCGGCCTTTCCCCCGCCGCCGCCGATGAGTTCTCGCTATGGGCGGCCCTGCTCTTCTTCGTGGCCTGGGTGACCCTGCCGGTAGTCATCTTTCCCCTCGATGAAGGCCTCGACCCAGCTCAGCTGGCCGTGTTTCCGGTTCCCCGCCGGCAGTTGCTGGCCGGTCTGGCGGCGGCTTCCTTGATCGGCCCCAGTGCGGTGGTGCCGGCGATCACCATCACCTCCAACCTGAGCCTCCGCCCCCCCGCCGCTATCGCCGTGGGACTGTTAGCTGCCGCCGTTTATCTAGCACTTCTGGCGGTTTCGGCCCAACTCTTCACCACCACCATTTCCGCCATTCTCCGCAGTCGCCGGGGTCGAGACCTGGCGGTTTTCTTGATCGTGGGGATTGGTCTCACCAGCTTCGCCGGCTATCAGACGTTGACCTCGCGGGTGGACTCCCTGGGATTAGAAGGAGCGCTGGCGGCTTATCCCCTCTCCTCGCTGGCCGCGGTCCTCCCGCCCCTCTCCCCCCAGGCGTCGATCCTCGCCGCCGGCCGGGGCGACCTGGTGGGGGCCTTCGCCTTCATCCTGGTGGCGGTGGCCTGGGTGCTGGTCATCGCTCTCTTGTGGGGCCGGCTCCTCGGCTGGATGCTGGTCACCCCCGATCAAAGCCCCCGCCCCTCCAAGAGCCGGCGTAGACGGGGATTGGCCGAGCGGGGTCCCTGGGGTACCCGGCTGGTCTTGGCCCGGAAGGAGCTTCGCTTCTTTCTGCGCGATCCCCGTCAGCGTCTGGTATGGACCGGGACGGTCATCTTCGTCGGGCTGGCCGTAGCCATGCTGGTGGTGGGAAGCGAGTCGATGGGGAGGTTCCGCGACTCGTTCTGGCTCCCCTTGCTGGCACCGGCCATGGTCCTCTTCGTTGGCCTGCCCATCGCCCTCAACCAGTTCGGATGGGAGCGCAACGCTGCCAGCTACCTCTTCGCCTTACCCATCCGGCCCCGCCAATTGCTTCACGGCAAGAACCTGGCGATCAGCGCCGGGCTGCTGGCGGAGACCGCCTTTCTTTCGCTATTGCTCGCCATCACCAGCGGCAGCTGGGAGGTGATGCACATGGTGCCTGGTCTGGCCATCGCCGCGGTCGGGTGCCAGCTGGCGGTGGGAAACGTGGTCTCGGTGATCACCCCTCTCCGTCTTCCCCGGGAGGGAACCGACGTGTTCGCCCAGGCCACCGAGCAAGGCTTCCTGGCCATGGCCGCTCAACTCGTGGCTTTCTTCGTCATCGGTTTGCTCCTGGTACCTCCCGCCTCGGCCGTGGTGCTGGCGGTGGCCTTCGGCCAGGTGGTTTCCCCGGTCGTCGCCACACTGATCTGCGCAGTGTGGGGCGCACTGCTCTATGCATTGTCCCTCTGGGCGGCCGGTGCTCTCCTCCGCCGGAGGGTGCCGGAAGTGGTCGGTTGGGTGCAGGTGAAATAGAAGGAAGACGGAAGACGGAAGACGGAAGACGGAAGACGTGAGACGTGAGACGGAAGACGTGAGACGTGAGACGTGAGACGTGAGACGTGAGCCAGAAGACGGAAGGCGGAAGACGGAAGGCGGAAGACGCGAGTTAGGTTGGGTCGGTGCGGATTGGGATCGATCTCGATGGGGTGGTGGCGGACTTCAACACGGGGTGGATCCGCCGCTACAACCAGCAGTACGGTGCCGAGCTGCCGCTCGACTCGGTCAAGAGTTGGGACGCCATTCCGTCTCTGACTCACTTCGAAGACATGGGTCAGTTTTGGAGGTGGGCCCAGGACCATGATGGTCACACCCTCTTCCGCCACTTGGAGCCCTATCCCGGGGCGCTAGCGGCGCTTGACTACCTCGCCCGGCAACGCCACCGGGTCGTCATCCTCACCACCAAGCCGCCGTGGGCTGTGCCCGACACCTTTGCCTGGCTGGCCGAACATCGCCTTCCCACCAGGGAGGTCCACATCCTCGAAGACAAGTGGACGGTGGACTGCGACGTTTACCTCGACGATGCCCCCCACATCCTCCGCCGGCTGGTGAAACAGCGTCCGGATCGCCTGGTTTGCCGGTATGTGCGACCGTGGAATCAACCGGTGGAAGGAGCGGTCGACGTGGCCGGCTGGACAGAGTTCACCGAGGCGGTACGGCGGGCTGGGCAGAGGACCTGAAGCCCGATTACATTGACCCGCCAGGCGGGGAAGAAACCCGTCCTGAAGGGAGACTACGTTGAAAATCAGATTGATCGGTGTTGCTGCCGTGCTGGCGCTGTTGATCGGCGCTTGCGGCGGCGGTGGCACTACCACGACCGCGGCCCAAACCACCACCACAGCCGCCGTTACCACCACGGCAGAGGCGACCACCACCACCGAAGCGATGGTGGATCTGGGAACCGAGGAGAACCCCATCCAGGTGCTCTTCGTGCCGTCGGTGGAAGCGGATGTCATCGTGTCCGGTGGCGAAGTGATGGCCCAGGCACTCAACGAAGCCACCGGCCTCGCCTTCGAAGTATCGGTGCCGACGTCTTACGCAGCCACCATCGAAGAGATGTGCGCTGCCCCCGATCGGACCATGGGCTTCATCCCCGGTCTCGGCTACGTCCTCGCCTCCAACCTGTGTGGAGTCGACGTGGCCTTTAAAGCGGTTCGCTTCGGCTACGACGTCTACTGGGCCCAGTTCCTGGTCCAGCGCGACTCGGGCTATGAGACCCTGGCCGATCTGGAAGGACTGAGCTGGGCCTACCCAGACCCTGGTTCCACTTCGGGGTACATGGTCCCGCTGCTGGCGCTGCAGGACGCCGGGGTCACGCCCGGTGAGGAGATCGAAGCCGGTGGCCATCCCCAGGCGGCGCTGGCGGTATATGCCGGTGACGCCGACTTCGCCACCACCTTCTACAGCCCACCCTTGCTGCCCGATGGCAACTGGCAGGAAGGCGACGAGCCCGACATCCCCGAGGATGTGATCGACTCCTGCGCGGTGACCGCCGAGGACGAGTTGTGGTGTGGGGACTACCGGGTGCTCGATGCCCGGGCCTCGGCTCGAACCGATGCCCCCGACATCGTCCAGCAGGTCAAGATCCTCGAGATCACCCAGGGAATCCCCAACGACACCCTGTCGTTCGGGCCCGACTTCCCCGCCGAACTGCGGGCCCAGATCGAAGAGGCGCTGCTCGCCTTTGCCGAAACCGAAGCCTGGAACGATTCGATCGGCAACCAGGACTTCTATGGGTGGACCGGGATCAGCCCGGCCGAAGACGGCGAATACGACGGTCTGCGCACCATCGTCGACCTGGTCGGTATCAGCCTCGACAATATCTAAGGTCACTAAAGGCTGAAATGGGAGGGGGCTCGGAATTCCCGGGCCCCCTTGCCAAAGTAGGGTGGCTGAGAAGTGCTCCAGGTTGAGAACCTCACCAAGGTCTATGACGATGGCACTGTCGCTCTCCGCGACGTCTCCTTCGAGGTTCCCGATGGGCAGTTCCTCGCCGTCATCGGCCTCTCTGGCTCGGGTAAGTCGACGCTGTTGCGCTGCATCAACCGGCTGGTGGAGCCCACCTCAGGACGGATCCTCTGGGACGGTGAGGACATCACCGCCGCCCCTCAAGAGGATCTCCGCCAGATCCGGCGACGGATCGGAATGGTCTTCCAGCACTTCAACCTGGTTCACCGCTCCAAGGTCATCACCAACGTCCTCGCCGGACGTCTGGGGTACGTGACACCCGCTCTCGCCATCATCAACCGTTTCCCTCGGGCCGACATCGAACGGGCCATCGCTCAACTGCAGAGGGTAGGACTGGCCGAAAAAGCCCAAGCTCGGGCGGATGAGCTGTCCGGTGGACAGCAGCAACGGGTGGGGATCGCCCGGGCGATGATGCAGGAACCCAAGATGATCCTGGCCGACGAGCCGGTTGCCAGCCTCGACCCGGTCCTGGCCCACTCGATCATGCAGTACCTGGAACTGATCAACGACGAGGACAAGGTCACCGTGTTGTGCAGCCTGCATTTCCTCGATTTGGTCCATCGCTATGCCGACCGGGCCATCGCCCTCAACCTGGGCCAACTCGTCTATGACGGCCGCCCGCAGGGTATCGACGACGCCCGCTTCAAATCGATCTACGGCCAGGAGGCGGAGCGGGTTGGGTAACGGCAAAGACGGCAAGCGCAACTTGTGGCTGGCGATCGGGTTGCTGGCCGGTTTTCTGATCTACGCCTACGGCTTCAACGTCACCAGGGTCAACCTTGATCAGATCCGCGACGACGACCGCCAAAACCGGCTCGTCAACATTGTCCGGGCCCTGGCCCGACCGGAACTGATCGAATACGACCTAGCCGAGACCACCACCGCCACCCAGATCTTCATTCCCTGCCCCGGCGACGTTCCCACCCCGCCCGCCCCCGAAGGTGACCGAACCTTGGTGCTAATCCCCGCCTGTGCTGAGCCGCGGGCCGAAGTGACGGTCGAAGGAACCGGTTTCTTACCCAATCAGCCTGTACGACTGGCTCTGATTCCCACCTCGCAAGTGGAGTTGCGGCTGGCTGACGTGCGCACCGACGGCAGCGGTTCCTTCACCACCGTGGTGCGGCTTCCCAACCGCCCCGCCGAGGAGCCGCAGACCCTGCTTGCCCGAACCACCGAACCGGCGGGGAGCCCCCGCCTCACCCAAACCTTCCTCGACACCTTCGACAAGATCATCGAGACCATCTTCCTTGCCTTGATCGCCACCACCGTGGCGACCCTGCTCGCCATCCCGCTCAGCTTCTTCGCCGCCCGCAACCTGATGAAAGACATCCAAAGCCCCCTGGCCAACGTTGCTCTCGGACTGATCGCAGTGCCGGTGGGCGCTGTTTTGGGCATCGCCATCGCCAGCGTGGCGGCGAGGGTGACCCTGGATGCAACCACCAACACCCTGATGGCTCTCGGTGGGGTACTGGTGGTCCCGCCTGCCAGTTGGTGGCTGTTTCGCCGGGCGATGCCCACCGCCGAGGAGGAGCGGCCGACGCCCCGCCAGCGGTTGAACCGCGGGGTCCTGATGTTGGGGGCCTTTGTCACCGGCGTATTCGCCCTCTATTTCCTGGCCGCGCTATTGCAGG
The DNA here is from genome assembly GCA_035281425.1 of Acidimicrobiia bacterium. Taxonomy (GTDB): domain Bacteria; phylum Actinomycetota; class Acidimicrobiia; order Spongiisociales; family ZC4RG35; genus JAICND01. The sequence continues at coordinate 30,905 of DATEDX010000009.1, read as the reverse complement.
ATCTGGGCGGCTGGCTGGCGCCCCGCATGGGCGTCTTCGACTTCATCGGATTGTTCCTCGCCACCCTAGGAGAACTGCTCGAAGTGGGAACCACAGTGGTGGCGGCCATCTTCGGCGCCGGGGCGCTGGCCATGCTCGCCAACCGGCTGGGCCACTCCCTCCGCCGCCACCTTCCGGCTTCGACCCTCCGTCTCCTCAACGTCCCTCTAGCCATGGTGGCCGGGATGGTGATCGCGCTGATCGTGGCCCGGGCCATCGCCTGGGTATACCAGTGGACCGACCCCGGCCGCACTCTGTGGATCCCGATCGGGGTGGGGGCAGCGGCGGGACTGGCCCTGGCCCTGCGCTCGTACCGCCGGGACGCGGTGCGAGTGGGGCTGGGCACCTATTACGTGACCCGCACCGTCTTCAACGTGCTGCGGGCGATCGAACCTCTGATCATGGCCATCGTCTTCGTCGTCTGGGTGGGGATCGGGCCTTTCGCCGGGGCCCTGGCGCTGGCGCTTCACACCATCGCCGCCCTCGCCAAGCTCTACTCCGAACAGGTGGAAAGCATCGCCTCCGGACCCCTCGAAGCGGTGAGAGCCACCGGTGCCACCCGCCTGCAGAACGTGGTCTATGCCGTGGTACCTCAGATCATCCCCCCCTACATCTCCTTCACGATGTATCGCTGGGACATCAACGTGCGTATGTCGACCATCATCGGCTTCGTCGGCGGAGGCGGGATCGGCTTCCTCCTCCAGCAGAACATCAACCTGCTCAACTACCGGGCGGCCGCCGCTCAGATCCTGGCCATCGCCATCGTGGTGGCGGCGATGGACGCCCTCAGCTCCAGGATCCGCGAACGATATGTCTGAGCCGGCTCCCCGTCTTCTACGGCGGACCCGGGAGGAGCGGGAGCGGCTCGAGAAAGAATTGCTGGCCCCGGCCGCGGCCCGGGTGGCAGAGAGCCGGGGGCGGGAGGTGCCCGAACCCGGCGACGAGTTCCGCACCGGCTATCAGCGTGACCGCGACCGGATCCTCCACACCAAAGCTTTCCGGCGGCTCAAGCACAAGACCCAGGTGTTCATCAACCCCGAAGGCGACCACTTCGTCACCCGCCTCACCCACACCCTGCAAGTAACTCAGATCGGTCGGGCGATGGCGGTGGCCTTGGGCCTCAACGAGGACCTCACCGAAGCCATCTGTCTGGGCCATGACGTGGGACACTCACCCTTCGGCCACACCGGAGAGGAAGCCCTCACTCCTTACGTCGAGGGCGATTGGCTCCACTCCGCCCACAGTGTCCGGGTGTTGTCGGTGCTCGAGCCGCAGAACCTCACCTGGGAGGTGATCGATGGGATCCGGGCTCACAGCTGGCGGGTAAGTCCCGGACCGGCCACCCAGGAAGGGATGTTGTGCCGTTACGCCGACCGCATCGCCTATCTGACCCACGATGTCGCTGACGCCATCAGGGCCGGCATCCTCGCCTTCAGCGACCTGCCGACCGAAGCCCGTCTCCGTTTCGGCGACTCCAGCCGGGAGTGGATCAACCAGATGATCCGGGCAGTCATCGACCATTCGGCCCAGATGGGTGAAGTGGGCATGGACGAGGAGACCCTGGCGGTGATGAACCGACTGCGGGAGTTCATGTTCGTTCGGGTATATCTGCGTTCAGAAGCCGAAGATCAGAAGCAGCGAGCCATCATCGTGGTCACCAACCTCATGGACTACTTCGTCGCCCATCCGGGTGAGGTACCCGACACCACCACGGTCCCGGATGCCGACCCGGTCACCCGGGCGATCGACTATGTCGCCGGGATGACCGACCGCTTCGCCCTGCGACTCCACGACCGTCTATTCCGGCCCACGCTTTTTGACTAGACCTGAGACGGAAGACGGAAGACGGAAGGCGGGAGACGGGAGACGGGAGACGTGGATCTTGGGACGTCAGGCGTTCGGCTTCCTCCCCCAGCGACCGAAGGGAGCGTTGGGGGAGGTGGCGCCGAAGGCGACGGAGGGGGCTTGGAAACGCGAGAAGCGAAAAACCCCCCCTCCCCCCTTCGGGGTACTCCCCCCAAGGTCGGCCCTGGCGGGCCTCCTGGGGGGAGAAGAGACGTGAGCCGTTGGTGGTGGACGCTAGGTGTTTCGGCTTCCTAGCGGCTGGTTTGTTCCGGCGGTGCCACCCACTCAAAGTGGGCGGCGTCGGGGATCAGCCAGTTGCCACCCCAGGTGAAGCCGAAGCGGCCCATGACCTCCACCAGACGGGCGTCCTGGGTGGTGGTCTGACCGGTGACGTTGTCGGTGTAGTTGATGTCCACCGCCACCCCCCAGGCATGGCGGGAAAGGGAGCGGGTCCCCCCGATGAACCGGGGATTGAAACAGCCGTGAAAGGTCTTGACCAGAAAACCAAGATTGGCCTGCTCCAACTCGCGCATCGCCCCCTCCAACGAAGGGATGATCCCGGCGTGGCAAGTGACCTCTCCCAGTAGAGGGACCGACGAGGTGACGATGTTCTCGCTCACGAAAAGCGGGTCGATCTGAAACTCGCTCCCACCGTCCCAGTCAATGGCGAACTCGCCGAAGGCTCCTTTTATGTAGGCCTGGGGAAGCACTGCATCACCGTTGCGAAGGAAGGGCGTCTCGCCTGGGGCCCGGACTCGCACCGGGGTGTCACCTCCCACCATCTCACGTACCTCCGCTTCGAACTCGGCCCGGTCGCCAGTGAAGCCGGCCAGGGCGTACCGAGGCGTGGTAATGCCCAGGCTGGCCGCTGCCTCCAGGTTCACCACCACCTCGGCTCCGCCGAGGACAATGTCGGGAAGAACACCTACCACCCGTAGCTCTTCACCATTGATGCGAAGGGTTCCCCCCTCTCCAACCCCTCGGATCCCGGCGGAGGTCTCGGTGAGGAGAGCGGCAGAGGTTTCCAACGCTTCCAGCGTCGCTTGCCATTCAGCCGGGACCAGTTCGGCGAAGGACGGGTCCACGGCGGTGACCTCGACCGGAATCACCATGCCTCCCCCCGGCTCGACCGCGGCAATGCCTTTCCCTGTTCTGGTTTCGCTGAGGGCGGCGAGATCGGTGTAGGCGACGGTGACCGTCTCCACCCCTGGTAGGGAGCCGAGACCGTCGATCAAGGCGGGTGCCAAGCGGCCCGGCGTCCAAACCAGCAACACCTGGGCGGCAGCCTCTTCGCTGGGAGCCGTGGTGGGGATGGTCGACGAGGCGGTCGTTGCGGGAGCGGTGGTGATGGTGGTAGTGGCGGAGGGTGGGGACACCGGAGGGCGGGCGGTGGCCAGCATCGCCCCGCCTCCCAACAACAGACCTACCAGGGCCCCGGAGAGGAACTGGAGACGCCTTCTCACGGTTGGCGCAACGACTCGGCCACGCTTACCAACTCCTCCACCGTGAGGGAGGTGCTGCTGAGAGTGAAAGCCCACTCAGCCTCCGACCACTCCAGAAGACCCAGTTGGGGAGAGAACCGTCCCATGGTCCCCCGTACGTCTACGGTGCGAGCATCGGGATCGAAGGGTGGCTTCTGCAACCCGGCGGGAGACTGAGTGAGTCGCACCGCACGTTTGTCGGTACCCATGAGATCCACCGTCACCGTGCCGTCGGCAACCCGGATCAGCGGGGTGGCATAACCCTCGAGGTCATCGGGCAAATATGCATAGGCCGGCGGATCGGTGGTGGTTTGGCCCTCGGGCCACTCAGTGGGGGCGGGGAGACCGCGCACCTCCAACTCTCCGGCCAGTTCAATCAGTTGGTCGCTCTGCAGCGATCCGTAGAGGGCGAGGTCCACACCTTCGCCGTGGAGATGAAGCGTGGAACCGTCGCCGGTGAGATAGCCGAGGCCATCACCGACTGCCACCGGACCGGCTACTCCGCCCAGGCTGCCGAAGAGTCCCGGACCCGTCCAGGCCTGGGTGCGGTCGAGTCGGAGCCAGGCGCGCCCGTCGCTCCAAGCCCAGACTTCAACCGGCACCGCCCCTTCCAAACGGCCGCTGGCCACCAGAGGCAACCCGGGATCGAAAGGGGGAGGGTTGCCGACCAGGGGACGGAAACCGGCATCTACCGCTTCTTCGCCCACTTCGACCTGGAAGGGCCGGAAGCGATCGAAGTCGGCCTCGGTATAGGTCAGCTCGAGGTAAGGCACGCTCGACGAGTCCTGGTATCCCCGACGCACCGCCCACTTCTCTCGATCAGCGTCGCCTCCAGCCAACACAGTGATGGCTAGAGGTGTGAAGTAGTCACGGTGAAGCCAGATGGTCACCCGGTCAGTCTGGTGAATCTCCCTCCAGTTGCCGGCTTGGAACAGGCCCGACAACACCGGCTGGGCCTGGGCGGCGGTGATCTCGACCCCGATCACCGGGTGACCCGCCGCTACTCCCTCTCCCACCCGGACCGGCTCTCGAGCCCCTCGGAAGATGGAGGCGGGGACCACCAGGTCGAGAGGAGCGATGGTGGTAGAGGAGAAAGGGTCACGGCCGGAGATGGCCCGCAGGCGCCGGTCACCTTGACGGCAGCCGTCCAGGGCAGGGCAAGGAAAGGGTCCTTCGATGGTGGCCAGGGTGCTGTCGATGGCTAGCTGGATTGAATTGTCGGCCCAACCCGCCGGACCGGCGGTTTGCTCGATTTGCAGATGAAGCGATTCAGGGGAGCGGTAACTGAGCTCTCCTTCATAAGAACGGACCACGCTGGGAGTGATCCTTTCGGTGAGGTTGAAACTGCCGGTGAACGACTTCACCTGGGGTTGAGCTGCCACTATCGATTCGGGGAGGGGAGCGGCGAAACTAGGGAGAGGTCCGGGTGGTCCGCCGACAAGAAGCGCCCCGACCAATGCACCGGCCAGGGCACCGGCCACGAACCCCGCTGCCGGCACCAGCCTTCTCCCCCGGGTCCGCCGGGGAAGATTGGCCAGCACCCGGCCACTGACGTCGGGGACCGAACCGAGGGTTTCGATCCGGACCGCTCGACGGAGGGTGGTGAGGTCGGCGGCAAACGCCTGGCATTGCCGGCACGTGGATAGATGCTCGCCCGCTCGGGGGGAAAGATCTTCGCCGTCGAGTTGGGCGGAGAGGAGCGGGCGCACCTGCTCACATCTCATCGCCGACCTCCGACTCGGCTCTCATCCACTCCACCAACTGTTCCCTGGCGTGGAAAACCCGGCTCTTGGCGGTGCCTTCGGGAATGTGCAGCACCTCGGCTACCTCCCGGTAGCGGAGTCCCATCACTTCGACCAGCAGAAATGCCTCCCGCAGCTTGGGGGAGAGGGAAGCCACCGCCATCTCGATCTCGAGTGACCGCTCTGGGCCGGCGGCGGGCTGGGTGAAGACCGTCAAGCCTTCCGCCAACCGGGTCCGCCGTTGCCGGCTGCGGATGGCGTCGATCCCGGCATTGCGGGCCACCGAGAAGACCCAGGTGGAGAACTTCGACCGGAAGTGAAAGGTACGCAGCTTCAGGTAGACCCTGATGAAGGTCTCCTGGGTGACGTCTTCGGCTAGCTGCGGGTCGCCCAAGAGGTGACGCAAGAAGCGCCACACCTGCGCCTGGTAGGCGCGCACCAGCTGGGCGAAGGCCGCCTGATCGCCACTGGCGGCCGCGCGGATCAGCGCCGGCTCTGGTTCTTCCATAAGTTGTCCTGACGATGCGAGCTCCGATGACGGTGCTCTATACGACGGCCCGGCGGGGCCCGGGGTTCAGTCGCCGCTGTCTCGTTTCCAATAATCTCAGCCGAAACCTCCGTCGAAGCTAGGCGGATTTGCCTTCCAAGTGACCGCCTGGCCCCACTGGTTGGAGTAGGTCACCTCTTCAACGGGGCGGCGGGAGGCGATCCCCCATTTCCCCAGCGGGTAACCGAAGGACACCGCGGCCTTCAGCTCCCATCCCCGGTCGGAAGGGACGGATAGCACCTTCTCCACCTCCGCCGCCCGGAAGATGCCGAGGATGGTGGTGAGACAGCTACCCAGCCCTCTCTCCCGACCTGCCAGCATCGCCGACCACACCGCCGGATAGATAGATCCGCCCGATGGATCGTTGCGCGAGTAGGCCATGAGCCACAGCGGAACCTCTTCGAAATGGTCGGCCAGCCACCCCGAAGAGCGCATGATGCGGAGGGTGGCTTCGTCGCCTACCTCCGCCGCCCGCTCCCAGGCCGCCCGGTAGACGTTCTCTCGCAACAACGTGAAGGCTTCCCGATAGAGGGGGCCCAGCCGGCTGCGGATGGCCGGGTCCTTCACCACCAGGAACCTCCAGTTCTGGCTGTTGCCGCCGGAGGGGGCGCGGATGGCGGCATCGAGGATGGCGGCGACATCATCTTCGGGTATCGGATCGGGCTTCACCCGGCGCATGGCCCGGGTGGTGTAGAGGGCCTCTTTCAGTTCCATGCCGCCCATATTGGCGAACCCGGGGTTGGGGAGTACCAAAACGCGCCTCTGGAACCCGGGGTTCGCCGTCGTATCCTCCCCCGGTGACCTTTGCTCATCTCGAGGTGGCGGTCGAGGGCCCGGTCGGAACCATCTGGCTCAACCGGCCCGAAAAACACAACGCACTCTCCGAAGACATGTGGGCCGACCTTCCCCTCGCGGTGCAGGAGCTCGATGGCGATCCCTCGGTGAGGGTGATGGTGGTGGCGGGGCGAGGGCCCTCCTTTTCGGTGGGGATCGACCTGGGGATGCTGGCGGGGCTGACCCCGCCGGGCCGCTCCGAGGCGGAACGCCGCCAGGCTCTACGTGCCAAGATCAAGGAGTTACAGGCGACGATGTCGGCGGTAGCCGACTGCCGCAAACCGGTGGTCGCCGCAATCCACGGTTATTGCCTGGGAGCCGGCATGGACCTCATCACTGCCTGTGACCTTCGCTTGGCAGCCGAGGGGGCGGTCTTTTCGGTGAGGGAAACCCGGATGGGCCTGGTCGCCGATGTGGGTACGTTGCAGAGGTTGCCCCGCATCGTCTCGGCGGGACACGTGGCCGAGTTGGTGTTCACCGGGGCCAACATCGACGGCGCTCGCGCCGCCGAGATCGGTTTGGTCAACCGCGTCCTACCCGATCAGGACCAGCTCATGAAGGCGACGAGGGAACTGGCCGAGGCCATCGCCGCCAACTCACCCCTGGTGGTGGAGGGGATCAAGGCCGTGTTACGGGCTGGCGCCGGTCGGACGGTGGAGGAAGGGCTCGACTACGTGGCGCTGTGGAACTCGGCGTACCTACTCTCCGACGACCTCAACGAAGCCATCACCGCCCACCTCGAGAAGCGCCCACCGGACTTCCGCGGCCGTTAACCCCGGTTCTTATCTGCTGAAGTGGCCCTATCAGGGTCACTTCAGCAGATAAGAATGCGGGAAGGCGCGGTGTCTAGAGTCAAGACGTGTGTTTCTCGGCTGATGCGCTGCCACCGATCGCTCCCATTGCCGGGGCTTCTACCCGCCAGCACCGGTTGACGCTACGGGCCGAAGACGGCAACGAGTTCCTCGCCTTCGAAGCTTTCGCCGACACCCCGAGTGAAGTGGCGGTGGTGGTTCTGCCCGACGTGCGTGGTCTCTACCCCTTCTACGAGGAGTTGGCGGTGCGGCTGGCCGAAGCCGGCTACGACGCCATCGCCATCGACTACTTCGGACGGACCGCCGGTATTACCGCCCGCGACGACAACTTCCCCTATCAGGATCATGTGCCACTCGTCACGTTCCAGGGTTTGCGGGCCGATGTGGCGGCGGCGGTGGCTCACCTGCGCAACGCCGACCCAGATCGCAAGGTCGTGACGCTCGGCTTCTGCTTCGGGGGATCGAATGCCTGGCAACAGGCGGCAGCCGGGCACGGCCTGAGCGGGGCCATCGGCTTCTACGGCAACGCCGGGCGCATCCGCCCCGAAGGTGCCACCCCCGCCATCGAACTGGCCCCGCGGATGGAGGGCCCGGTGTTAGCCCTGATGGCAGGCGACGACCCCGGAATCCCCCAAGAGGTGACCGAAGAGTTCGCCGCCGCCCTCAGCGCCGCCGGAATTCCAAATCAGGTCGTCACCTACCCAGGTGCCCCCCACTCCTTCTTCGATCGCAAGTACCAGGAGTACGCGGCGGAATCGGCCGATGCCTGGGAACGGGTGCTCGCCTTCCTCGATAGCCTCAAGCCCGGAAATGGCGGCTGAACGTTTCTCTGCCTGGTTCGACCGATACCGGGACGCCTGGCGCAGCCACGACCCCGGGGACATCGCCGCTCTCTTCGCTCCCGACGCCGTATATCGGGCTGACCCCTTCGACCAGGGGGTGATCGGGCCCGAAGCCATCGTCGCCGAGTGGATGGACGTGTACGAGGAGGACCCCGAAGAGGAGTTCGAGATGACCCATGAGGTGGTGGCGGTCAACGGTGACTTGGGGGTGGTGCAGGGATGGATCAACTACACCGCGGGTGCCAATACCGACGCCTGGCGCAACCTCTTCATCATCGAGCTCGATGACCAGGACCGCTGCCGGAGCTACCTGGAGTGGTACATGCGCCAGCCCCGCTCCGACTGACGACCGTGCCGGGGGCAATTGCCGACTGCGAGCGCATCCTCCCCGGTTTCTTCGGCCAACCGGTCAATACCATCACCTGCCTCGGGTTTCTCGTCGGAGCGGCGACGATCTGGCAGCGGAGGGGCGACCGACCGACGGCGCTCTTGGTGGCCGGGGTGGGACTGGGTTCGATCGCCTTCCACGGCCCAATGTTCCCGGGGGCCGAGTTGCTCCACGACGTCACCATCGCCTGGGTCCTGATCTGGATTGTTCTTTGGGACCTGGGTCGGGTCTCTTGGTGGCCGGGCGCCTTCCTGATCGGAGCAGCAGCCTCAGCCACCCCAGCCGTCGCCGACCCCGGGCAGGCATTGCTCGCCGGCGCCGTCGTCATCAGCCAACTCCGCCGCCCCACCACCCAACGGCTGATGGTGCTGGCGGTGGCCGCCACCGGGGCCATCATCGGCCGGTTGTCGGCCACCGGGGGTCCCCTCTGCCGGCCGGACACGATCTGGCAAGGACACGGCTGGTGGCACCTCAGCGCCGCCGCTGCCCTCACCGGGTGGGCGCTTTATCTTCATCCTCGGTTGCAGACCAAGCAACCCGCCTGGTCGGAGTCAACGGCACCTATAAGAACCCGGCCCAAGGGCTAGCCCGCCGCTCGAGCCGAACGTTCCTCCTCGACTCGACCCAAGACCCGGAGCAGAAGCTCCGACTCCTGGGCGCCGGAGATGCCGTAACGCCCGTCAATGACGAAAAAGGGGACACCGTGAATGTCCAGCTCAGCGGCCCGAGCCTCGTCCGCTCGCACCGCTTCGGCGTAGCGGTCGGTGTGGACGGTCGCTTCCACCTCCTGGGCCGGGAGCCCAACCTCTATTCCTAGGCCAATCAGGGTCGCGGGGTCGTCGATCTGGGCGCCCTCGGTGAAGTAGGCGGCCTTCAGCCGTTCCACCATCTCCTCCTGCCGACCATGGTCGGCGGCCAGGTGAATCAGCCGGTGGGCATCAAAGGTGTTGGCCGGACGGGCCAGATCGAACCGGTAATTCAGGTCCTCACCGGCGGCGATGGTGCTGACCCGCTCCATCATCGCCTGGGCCCGTTCGAGGTTGACTCCATATTTGGCTGCCAGCCTCTCCGCTAGGGAGTGACCGGGAGCCCGAGGGGCGCGGGGATCGAGTTCGAAGCTGCGGTATCTCACTATGACTTCGCCGGCGAAGCGCTCCCGGGCGTGCTCGAAGCGGCGCTTGCCGATGTAACACCAGGGGCAGACGACATCGGTCCAAATCTCCACCTGGATGGGCGAGGTCGGGGCCACGGCGCTCATTGGTGGTCAGGTTAAGAGGGGCAGGTTGATACCGGGGAGGGCAGGACCATGACGAGATTTGTCACCTTCACTCCGTACGATGCTCCGATGACCTCGGTCCGCCCCTCATTACCAGCCACTCACCCGCAGCTCCCGGTTGAGGTGGTGCGAAGCCGGCGGCGGCGCAAGACCGTCCAGGCGTATGTCATCGATGGCCGCATCCGGGTCCTGGTCCCGGCAGGAATGTCGCCGGCGGAGGAGGACAAGCTGGTCAAAGAGATGGTGGCGCGTGCCACCCGCCGGCTCACTTCCACCGAGATTGACCTTCCTGCTCGGGCCGCCTTCCTCGCCGCCCGATACCAGCTTCCACGGCCAGCATCGATTGTTTGGTCCGACCGTCAACTGGCCCGCTGGGGATCGTGCTCGGTAGCCGAAGGGCGGATCCGCCTTTCGCGACGGCTGGCCTCCATGCCGGAGTGGGTGGTCGATTGGGTGATCGTGCACGAGCTGGCCCATCTCCTCGTTCCCGGTCACGGCCCGAGCTTCAAGGCTTTGGTGGCTCGCTATGAGCTGGGGGAAAGGGCCGAGGGCTATCTGATTGCCAAGAGCGAGGCATTCTGACCAGGTGGCACCCTTCGGCGGAGGAAGCCGCTGGCGCTACCGTCCTGGCGGTGACGGCTCCGGGGGTGCTCGAACAAATCGACCAGGTGGAAGGAGCGCTCGACTCGCGGCAGTCGGAAGAGGCGGAAGCCCTACTCGAGCGGTTACGTCGTCACTGGCGAGCACAGCCCGCCGACTTCTCGCCGATCGACCTCACCCGCCTGCGCGAACTGTCCCACCGGTTGGGCTCGCTCCGCCAAGAGCGACTTCCCGAGGTCATGAAGGCCACTTTCGGGTTCGATTCCTTCCGACCCGGGCAACGCGAGATCGTCACTGCAGTGGTGGAGGGACGCGACTGCATCGGGGTCATGCCCACCGGAGCCGGAAAGTCGCTCACCTATCAGCTGGCGGGCCGGATCCTCGGTGGCACCACCCTGGTGGTGTCGCCCTTGATCGCCCTGATGAAAGATCAGGTTGACGGCCTGGAAGGCACCGGGCTGCGGGCCACCTTTCTTAACTCCAGCCTCAATCGCCCCGAACTCCTCCGCCGCCAGACCGCCATCAAGGCTGGCGAATACGACCTGGTCTACGCCGCTCCCGAGGGTTTGGAGGGGTCCACCGGGCGAGCTCTGGCCGATCTGGATCTGAGTCTGATCGCGGTCGATGAGGCGCACTGCATCAGTCAGTGGGGCCACGACTTTCGACCTGCCTATCGCAATCTGCGCGGTCTGAAGGAACGCTACCGAGTGCCGATCCTGGCCCTCACCGCCACCGCCACCAAGCAGGTCACCGACGACATCGCCGCTCAGCTCGGGCTCGATTCTCCGGTCTCCTTCCGGGGTTCTTTCTTCCGGCCCAACCTCGTACTGAATGCCGTCAAGAAAGGGGACCATGGCGAGGGGAGGGTGAGGGGCATCGAGGTCATTGGTCGGGTGTGTAAGGCTCACCAGGGAGAGAGTGGCATCGTCTACACCTTGTCCCGCTCCGCCGCCGAATCCACCGCCGAGTTTCTGATCCGCCGGGGCATCAAGGCTCTTCCCTATCACGCCGGAATGGACTCTTCCGACCGCACCCTGGTCCAAGACGCCTTCATCTCCGGAGACATCAATGTCGTATGTGCCACCATCGCCTTCGGAATGGGGATCGACAAGCCCGATGTGCGCTTCGTCATCCATCGCGACATGCCCAAGTCGATCGAGAGCTACTACCAGGAGATCGGCCGAGCGGGGCGTGACGGGGAGGACAGCGAATGTGTCCTGCTCTACTCGTGGGCCGATGTCCTCAACCTCGATCGGATGAGCGGCGAGGGTGAGGTGGCCGAGTGGCATCGCCAGCAGGCCCGCGCCATGTACCGCTGGGCCGAGGGTCGTTCCTGCCGGCACCGCTCCCTGGCAGGGTGGTTCGGGGAGAAAATCGCCGATTGTCAGACGTCCTGCGACGTGTGCCGATGAGCACCGACTACGCCTTGGTGCGGGGAGTTCCCGACTCGTTCGCCGACGCCATCATTTCCAACCCCACCCGCCGGCCCGACCCGGAGACGGCCCGCCGCCAGCATCAAACCTACGTCAGCCAGTTGACGGGCGCCGGCTACACCATTGACCAACTGGCCGCCGACGAGAGCCTGCCCGATTGCGTCTTCGTGGAGGACACCGCCGTCATCGTGGGAGGAGTGGCGGTCATCACTCGTCCTGGTGCCCCCTCCAGGCGAGGCGAAACCCTCGCCGTCACCGAGGCCCTTGCTTCCTACCTTCCGACCAGGTTTATCGAAGGGGAGGCCAGCCTCGACGGTGGTGACGTGTTACGGGCTGGCGACAACCTCTATGTAGGAAGGTCACAACGCACCAACCAGGAAGGCATCGACCAACTGGCCATCATTGCCGCGGAGCAGGGCCTCGGGGTGGTGGCAGTTCCCTTGACCGGCGTGCTCCATCTCAAATCGGCGGTTCTTCCGCTCGATGCCGGGACCGTGGTGGTCACCCCCGGTTGCGTCGACGAAGACTTGCTTCGAGGCCTTCGCATCATCCACGAAGATCCCGATGAGCGACACCGGTTCAGCGCCCTCCCCCTTCGAAACGGCAGTGTCTTGGTGACGGGCAATGCCCTCCGCACGGCATCCACCATCGCCACTGCTGGGTTCGATCCTCTTCCCATCGACATCAGCCAGATCCAGATGGCCGACGGAGGTCTGACCTGCCTCTCCGTGCTCTTTGCGGGTTGACATTCAATTGATTTGAACATATAGTCAAATCACTTGAACGTACCGTCAACCCTATCCGAACACCCCGCCAGGGGAGGCCCCGATGACGTCTTCTGGCTGACCAGCGCCGACCATTTCGACCTTCTCTCCGACCGCACCCGCCTGGAGATCATCGAAAACCTCTTCTCGCCGGCGGCAGTGGCGGAGATTGCCGCCCGCATGGGAACCCCTCGAACTCGTCTCTACCACCACATCAAACTGCTCGAAGAGGCGGGGATGATCCGGGTGGTGGCCACTCGCCGGTCCGGAGCGCAGACCGAAAAGCTCTATCAGGTAGCGGCTTTCAACTTCCAGCCCTCCCCCCAATTCATGAGGAGCGCCCTCCCCCGCAAGAAGGCGCAGGCGGTAGTGAGGTCGATCTTCGCCTCCACCGAAGCTGACTTCGTCAGGGCGGTGGACACCGGGGCCGCGCTCCTGGAGGACGATCGCCAGGCCCGCCAGACCCACCTGGGCCGCCGCCTGCTTGTCCTCAACCGGGAGAAGCTTCACGAGATGATCACCGAGTTGGAAAACCTGCTCGATCGGTACGACCCCGAGCCCGAACAGCTCACCGGTGCTCCCGGCGAAGGAGAAGAGGTGATCGGAGTGCTGACCATGGTCTACCCCAGTTCCCGCCAGCGGTCATGAAGGACCTGCTCAGGATCCGCGACTTCCGGCTCCTCTTCGTGGGCCAGGCCGGGTCCAACTGGGGGGACGCCCTCACCAACATCACCCTGCTCATCCTCACCCAACGCCTCACCGGTTCGGTGGCGGCAGTCGCCGGCACCGCCATCGCCGTGGCCCTTCCTCAGTTGCTGCTGGGAATGCTGGCCGGGGTCTACGTCGATCGCTGGGACCGCAAGCGGGTCATGGTCATCTCCGACGTGGCGAGAGCCGTGCTGGTACTCGGCTTCGTCTTCATCACTTCCGCCGCCCAGATCTGGCTCATGTACGCGATCGCCTTCATACAGGCGGCGGTGGGAGCTTTCTTCAATCCGGCTAAGGGCGCTCTGATCCCGGCTTTGGTTGGCCGGGAACGGCTGCTGGCGGCCAACTCGGCGATGGAGACCACTCGCATAATTGTCGGGCTGGCCGGTACGGCCGCCGCCGGGCTGTGGGCCGGGCTGGTCGGAGACCTGTGGCCGATCTTCCTCGTCGACGCCATCACCTTTCTGGGCTCGGCCTGGTTGGTGCAGTTGATCGCCACCGAAAGTGCCGGCCATCCTTCCTCCGCTACCGGGGGCGTATGGAGGGAGATGGTCATCGGAATCAGAGCTGCCACCACCAGTCGGATCTTGGTGGGGGTGATGGTGGGCGCCGGAGTGGTCATGTTTGGGTTGGGAGCGGTGAACGTATTGCTGGTGCCTTTCGTCATCGAAGACTTAGCTGTCTCCGAGACCTGGTTCGGAGCCCTGGAAGGCGCCCAGGTTTCGTCGATGGTGATGGCCGGAGCCCTGGTCACGGTGCTGGCCGCTCGTTTCCGCCCCAGCCGCGTCATCACCGTCACCCTCCTCGGGGTGGGAGTCATCGTTGCGTCGATTTCCCTGGTCGAAAACGTATGGCAGTTCTTGCTGGTGCTCTTCGCGGTGGGCTGGATGGTGACTCCCCTTCAGGCCTCAGTCTCGACCCTGGTGCAATCGGAGACCCCGGACGCGCTCCGGGGCCGGGTGGGAAGCGCCCTGGGAACGGTCATTGGCACGGCCAATGTCAGCTCGATGGCGCTGGCTGGGGTTAGCGCCGTTTGGCTCGGGGTGCGGGGGGTTTTCCTCCTGGCAGGAGCCATTGCCTGCCTGGCCGGGATCCTCACTTCCGTCCTCTTTCGGGGTGCCGATGCTCCTACCCCAGTTGCCGGCCCCGTCGCCTGACCGGGTCTGGCAGAATCGGCCTCATGGCGCTGCTGTCAGATTGGGGCTTTTTCGTATTGCCCGAGCGAGTGGAGGAGTTCCGGCAATGGTTGGCCGGCAACGAGTCCCGCATGATCGAGATGGCCCCCAAGGGTTACGAATACTTGGGCACCTACTTGCCCCTCTGGCGCCCGGAAGGAGAGAGCGCCGAGTTCCACCAGGTGTGGCGGTACGGCAGCAACCGGCCGCCCGATATGCGGGTGGCAGCCTCTGACCCCGGAGGCGCTTTTACCGACCTGGCCCGAGAGTATCTCTCCTTCGTCGACCAGACCCGTCAGGACGAGGAGACCTTCCGCCTCTATCGCTCCGTTGAGCCCTAACCACTGGTGCGGTGACCAACAAGTACGAGGAGGTGGCTGTCCGTTCCCGGAGGGAGCTACGGAGATGGCTGGAGAAGAACCACTCCACCTCCCCGGGGATCTGGCTGGTCACCTACGGGAAACGGCAGGGACAGCATCACGTGCCCTACGACGACGTGGTTGAGGAGGCGCTGTGTTATGGGTGGATCGACAGTCAGGCCAAGAAACTCGATGAGGAGCGTTCGGCCCTCCGCCTCACTCCTCGAAAACCGAGCAGTGGCTGGTCCCCCTCCAACAAAGAGCGAGTGGCGCGGTTGACGGAGGAAGGGAGGATGACTCCCGCCGGCCTGGCGGTGGTGGAGGCGGCCAAGGCCAGCGGGGCCTGGACTGCCCTCGACCAGGCGAACCAGCTCCTGGAACCGGACGACTTGCTCGAGGCGCTAGCGGCTAATCCCCAGGCAGAGGCCAAGTGGCGAGGATTCACTCCTTCGGCCCGGAAGGCCCTGCTGGCGTGGATCACTACCGCTCGCCGGCCCGAAACCCGGGCTCGACGGATCGCCCAAACCGTGGAGGAGGCTGCCGCCGGACGCCGCGCCGATGAACCCCGCCCGAAATAGGGGAAGACTGTACCGGCAGTGCCACCTCTGCCATCCCCCGCTGCCGGGCACCCCCCCAGGACCCCCTCCAGCCCTGCGGGCCACCTCCCCCAACGTCGCTTCGCTCCTGGGGGAGGAAGGTCTTACGTCTTCCGTCTTCCGTCTTCCGTCTTCCGTCTAACGAATTCCCGTGTCGTATCCGACGTCGCCCAGGTCGAGGGTGTCCCCCTCGGTCACCACCACCAGGATTGGCTCCGGAATGCCCATCAGACCATCCACCGGCAGGAACTCAACTGTGACCTCGCCCGCCGCCACTGACAACTCAAAGTAGCCATCGGGCCCGGACTCGGTGCGGTACTGGCGCCCATCAATCGTGGTGGCCACGATCTCTGCCCCTTCCACCGGGCGAGGGGCACACTGCGGATCGGGTGGATCGCTTTCCACCGGGCAGACTGGACCTGCTACCAATCTGCCCTCCACGGTGGCTGTCACCTCCGGCGCCCCGGCACAGGCCATCCAGGCAAGAGCCGACAAGAGAATTAGCACATACCTGAGCGGTCTCACACTGATGAGACGCCGGCTATCAACACCCCGGTTCCGTCCCATATCAGCGCAGAGAAACCACCAGTTTCCAGGCACCCCAGGTCCTCTGCAAACGCTTGCATTATGGCCTGGCTGCTTTTAGTCTCCCGCCGTGACTCTGGGGTGTGATCCAAGGCGGGAGACCATCATCAGGGTGGTGGCCGGTCGATGAACCAGAGACTTCTCATCCGGGGCGGGTGGATCCTCACCATGGACCCCAAATTCGGGAACCTCACCGCCGGTGATGTCCTCGTCGAAGCAGGCCGGATCGCAGAAATCGGCACCGGTCTCCGGGCCCGCGACGCCTTGACCATCGATGCCACCAACTCCATCGTGATGCCGGGCTTTGTCGACACCCACCATCATCTCGCCGAGAGTCTGCTCAGCAACGCCGGCGAGATTCCGTCAGAGCCTCCGAGCGGTTCTTATGAGCCTGAAGATGTGTATGCGGCCACTTTGATCGGGCTTCTGGCCGCAGCCGAAGCCGGCATCACCACCGTCGTCGACTGGCTCGAGGCTTCGAGTCCTGCCAGAGCCGCCGCCGCCCTCGAAGCACACGCCGATTCCGGGTTGCGCACAATGGTGGCGTTGGTGCCTCCGTGGGTCGGGCCCGGCGATGAAGAGTCCGGGTTGCGACAGCTCACCGAGATGGGCCGAGGTCCGGCTACGACCGTGGCGGTCGCCCTCCCCGAAAGCTCCACCGACGAGGTCGAGAAGGTGGCCGCCGCCGCTCGCCGCCTTGGGCTCCGTCTCTTCGCCCATGCCGGGACTTCGACCCAGGTGAAAGAGTGGTCGAAAAGCGGCCTGCTCGGAAGAGATCTGACCTTGATCCACTGCAGCAACCTCAGGGACCACGAGCTCGACGCCATCGCCTCCTCCACGACATCGGTGTGCTTGACCCCGGCCGCGGAGATGGCCGCCGGGTTGCAGCCGCCGATCCAAAAGCTGATCGACCGGGGAATCCGACCGGGGCTGGGAGTCGACCGGCCCGGTTTGGCTCCCGGAGACCTCTTCGCCCAGATGCGAGCCGTGATCTCGCTGCAGCACGCAGCCTCGTTTGACAAAAAGTTGGCCGGCAAAGCCGGACTGCCCAAACTTCTCACCACCAGGGAGGTGATTCGCTACGCCACCTCCGACGGGGCAGGGGCGGTAGGACTGGGTGAGGTAACCGGATCTATCGCTCCCGGTAAGGCGGCGGACATCCTGGTCCTCGCCGCCGACCGACCCAACATCCACCCGGTCAACGACCCCATCGGCGCAGTGGTGTGGGGAATGGATACCTCCAACGTCACCTGGGTGGTCGCGGGCGGCCAGGTATTGGTGGCCGATGGCCGCCATCAGGCTGATGTGGAGCGGGCCCGTACCTTGGCTTTCCAGTCCCGTCAACGACTCATGAACCAACAGGTAGGGCTGGCCGGATGACCGTGCTCCGGGCCCCCTCGGCGGCCGTGACCTCCTTTGTGGTCGCCTCAAGGTACCTCCCGGTCTACATCGCCATCGTTGTCCTCATCATCGTCGCCGCCGTCTGGGTACCGGCCACGCTGGGAAGCGTCGCCCTGAGCGCCATCGCCCCCTATGGGGCGCTTCTCGCCATCGCCGCCCTGGGGCAGATGCTGGTGGTGATGACCGGAGGGATCGACCTGAGCGTCCCCGGTACTTTCACCCTCGCCGCCGCCTTGATGGTGGGAGTCGGACAGCAGTCCGACCAACGAATCGGTATCGCCATCCTCACCGCCTTGGGGGCGGCTGCCCTGGTCGGCCTCGTCAACGGAATCATCATCGGGGGTCTCAAGCTCAACCCCCTCATCGTCACCCTGGCCGTCGGTCAAGTCGTCTTCGGAGTCGTCAACCGCTATGCCCGCCGGTTCCCGGTGCAGAGCCCGGTGCCCAAAGGGTGGTCGGACTGGACCTCGACCCGGATCTTCGGGGTCAGCCCCATCTTCTGGCTCGGGGTGTTAGTCACCCTCCTCCTCATCATCGCTTTCCGCTACACGACCGTCGGCCGCCGGTTCCAAGTCGTGGGAGCCAACCCCACCGCCTCCCAGGTAGTGGGGGTCAGGGTCAACATCAATCAGATCCTGGCCTATGTGGTGGCCGCCGTCCTCTACGGAGCGGCCGGGGTGGCACTGGCGGGCTTGCTACGCAGCCCCGGGGTAGCAGCCGGCTCCGCTTATTTGCTGGGGCCGATCGCGGCGGTGGTGATCGGAGGCGCTTCGCTTACTGGGGGCCTGGCTAGCCCGCTTTCAACTTTTGCCGCCGCCTTCTTCCTTACCGGCCTCAACCAAATGATGAGGACCATCGGGCTACCCACTGCCCTCCAATTCGTGGTGTTCGGGCTGGTGATCGTGGGAGGAATGCTGGTTTCAGGAGATCGGATCATCAAGGCGGTAGAGCGGGTGATTCGGGAGCGGGACCGCCGAAAGGTTTTACGCACATAACAAAGAAAGGAGCGCAGAACCTGCGACATCGATCGAGGGGAGGGCGCCATGCCCTCCATGGAGGAGGAATATGACACGAATACGAGTACTGGCGCTGGCGGGGGTCCTGGCCCTCATCGTGGGAGCCTGCGGCGGCACTGCCGCCACCACCACCACGGCGGCGGTGACGACGACCACCGCCGCCACCACCACCACCGGCACCCCCGACACCACCGAGGGAACTACCGACACCACTATGACCGAAGACCCCCTGGCCGAATATGGGGAGAGCACCGACGCCGACCCGGCGCTGGTCGAAAAGGCGTTGGGTCCGGTGACCCCATCGGACGAAGCGAGTTGGAACATCGTTCTCGCTTCCATCGCCCGAGCCCACCAGGATCTGGCCGCGGCAGGTATCGACGTCAACAAGGCTCTCGAATGTTGGAGCCAGCAGGAATGCGACACGGGTAGCGGCGGCGACCTGGTGATGGGGTATGCCGATGGTGGCGGCAACGAGGTGAACGTGTGGCGATCGGTGAGTCATATGGAGGCCGTCCTCCAGGCCCTCACCTACCCGGAGATCGGAACCATCGTTTCCACCGCGGCCAACTTCGACCAGGATCCAGCCGTCCACGTCAACCAGTTCAGATTCCTGATCCAACGAGGGGTCGACTTCATCGTTGGATACCCCGATGTAGGGGTAGCTCTGGCCGAGGCGGTGAGGGAGGCCGATGCGGCGGGCATTCTCTATGTCCCCTTCTCGGCGGGTTACGTCGGGCTTCCCGACCAGGAAGGCGCCGCCATCCCCGGAGAGGACTACCTGACCGTGGTGGGTGAGGATCTGTGCGCCTTGGGAGAGAGCTTCGCTGAAGTGCTCAATACCGGAGTCAGCTCGGGCAAGGTGGCGTTGCTCGGCGGCACCCCTGGGAACGCCCTGACCCTCGGCTGGCAGCGCTGCACGGTGGGATCACTGGCGTCAGAGATCTCCCTGGTCAACCCCCCGGCCAACGAGGACAGCACTACCGGGGATACCTTCTGGTTCCCCCCGGCAATCCCCGACGTCTTCCGGGGACTCTTGACCACCAACCCCGACATCAACGGCTACGCCTACGAATACGCTGATGGGGTCTGGTTCGGCTTGCCCGTCTACGAGGAGTTGGGGATCCCGGTGCAAAACCTGACCCTGGCCCTCCGCACCGACGAGCAGAACCTGTTCTGCGACTGGGCAGAACGCAACGAGCCGACCTACAACATCTTCTACTCGGCAGGCG
This sequence comes from Acidimicrobiia bacterium, assembly GCA_035281425.1. Lineage (GTDB taxonomy): Bacteria > Actinomycetota > Acidimicrobiia > Spongiisociales > ZC4RG35 > JAICND01. Next base: position 11,233 of record DATEDX010000009.1, on the reverse strand, counting down.
GCAACTTCCAGTCCCGAACCGGGGTTACCGCGGCGATGATGGCCCTCAAGGGGGCTGAGATCCCCGCCACGGTGATCGTCCCTCACGTCATGCGGCAGGTGACGGCGGCCGACTGCAACCCGGACCGGCCCGACGCGGCAGTTTCAGGCACCTCGCTCGTCCCCGATGATGTACTGGCGATGATGTTCGGAGGATGATCAACAGCAATCCCCGAGGAGAGCCGGCTACGGACGATCTCGTCCTCGAACTGGTGGGAGTCTCCCGCCAGTTCGGGGCGGTGCGAGCGCTGACCGATGTCAGCTTCGACTGCCGGGCAGGCGAGGTCCACGCCCTGGTCGGTGAGAACGGATCAGGAAAGTCGACTCTCCTTGGGATTGCCAGTGGGTTCGTCGAACCCGACCGGGGAACCATTCGGATCGGCGGTAAGCCCCTACGGCGCGATTCGCCGGCGCTGGCAAGGAGGCTGGGATTGGCCATGGCCTATCAGGACACCTCCCTAGTCCAGCCCGAGCCAGTGAAGAACAACCTCTACTTGGCAGCGCCGCGGGATCAGCGACCACCTTTCTGGCGACGGAAGCGGTGGGCCCGGCGTCTCTTGGCCGAGTTCGACCTCGACTTGGAACTGTTCCCCGATGCCCCGGCGGGAATGCTCACCCTGGCCGAGCGGCAACTGTTCGAGGTCGCCAAGGCGATGGTCACCAAGCCCAAGGTGTTACTCCTCGACGAACCCACCACAGCCCTCGGCCCCGACGAAGTCGAAGCGCTCCACCGCACGGTGATAGCCAGCCGGAAGCGGGGAATCGGAGTCGTCTATGTGAGCCACCGCCTACCCGAAGTGCTGGAAATCGCCGACCGAATCACTGTTCTTCGTGACGGGCGCACTCAGGGCACCTTCCACGCCCGGGCCACTACCGAGCAGGCTTTGGTCGAGCTGATCGTGGGCCGGCCTTTCGAGGCGGCGTTTCCCGCTCCCTCCTCCCAGCTGGCTCCCAAGAGAGAGGTGCTGGTGGTGGACGGGCTCCAGGGCCAGTCCTTCGGGCCGGTCAGCTTCACTCTTCAATCCGGGGAGGTGGTGGGGGTGGCGGGCGCTGAGGGCAATGGTCAACCCCAGCTGTTCGACTGCCTCGCTGGGAGGGTCCCACCCCGCGCCGGCCGAGTGGTGTGCGATGGCCAGGATCTGAACCTCATCTCCACCCACGAAGCGGTCGACGCCGGGCTCATGCTCCTTCCCGGGGACCGCAAACGAGAAGCCCTGGCCACCGTGCTCGGGGTGAGGGTCAACTCGACCATCCAGTCGCTGAAGAGGTTCGCCCTGGTAGGGCTCTTGAGAAGACGGGCAGAACGAAAGGCGGTTCGGGGCCTAGTCGATCAGTTGGAGATCCGGACTCCTTCCCTCGAGCAACCAGTGGAGTTCCTCTCCGGTGGCAACCAGCAGAAGGTCTCGGTGGCTCGATCGTTCCTCCGCAAACCTTCAGTGATCCTTGCCTACGAGCCCACCCAAGGGGTGGACGTCGGCTCCCGCTTCGACATCTATCGGGCGCTGCGGGCCCGGACCGACCAAGGAGCTGCCCTCCTCGTCAAGTCGAGCGACCCCCTGGAGCTCTCCGGCCTCTGCGACCGGGTGCTGGTGATGTCGCGGGGCACCATCATCGAGGAGATTCCCGGCGACGAACTCGACGAGCGGCGCATCACCGAGGCCATCGTCCGCGGCCCCGGCCTCTCTCGGGCGGGGCGCTCCCCGCTGGGCGTGGCCATGCCTCGGTCGCCACGACCCTCCGCCGGCCCATGACTACGACCATGGACGCCGCCCGGCAGGCTGTGCGCAAAGTTCTCCGCGACGCCCGCGACAAGAACAAGTGGCGCAAAATCGTCAAAGTGCGGCTGTGGATGCCGGTGGCTCTGCAGGTATTGCTGTTGGGAGGCCTGCTCTGGTTCACCAACAACCGATTCCCCGGTTTCATCAACGCCACCAACATCAATCAGATCCTCATCCTGGCCCTGCCCCTGATCGTCGCCACCGTCGCCCAGACCAACGCTCTTCTGGTCGGGTACATCGATCTCTCGGTGGGGGCCATGATCAGCTTGGGAGTGGTAACTGCCTCCTTCCTGATCGGTGCCGGCGCCACCACCGGCGGCGTGCTGGCGGGGGTGGCAATCATCCTCGCCATCGGTCTGGCTTTGGGTCTGTTCAACGCCGGGTTGGTGCGGGGAGTCAAGATCCCGTCGATCATCGCCACCTTGGCGACCATGAGCATCCTCGACGGCATCTCCCTGACGCTTCGCCCTACCGCCCAGGGGGTCATCAACAGCGGGTTCGTTTCTTTCCTCACCACCAGTGTCGGACCCATACCCGTCGCCTTCCTAGCGGTGGTGGGGGTGGCAATCAGTCTCGACCTCTGGCTCCACGCCTCCGGGTCGGGGCTGGCCCTTCGCGCGGTGGGGTTCGACGACCGGTCGGCCAAGCGAGGGGGCGTACCTACCAATTGGATCCGGGTTCGCGCCCTGCTGCTGTCGGCGGTGCTGGCGGCGGTCGCTTCCATCTTCGTCATGGCCCGATCGCCGATCGGCAACGCCCAGGTGGGATCCACCTTCGCCCTCAACAGCATCACCGCTGCCGTCCTCGGGGGAGCCTCGCTGGCCGGGGGCCGGGCCACTTTCATCGGCGGCACCGTCGCCGCCCTCCTCCTCGCTCTGATCCTGACCGTGCTCCCCTACCTCGGCCTGTCCCCCAGCGACGGGACCATGATTATCGGGCTACTCATACTGGTCGGGCTGCTTCTCTTCCAGGTTGGGGACCTGAAGGAACTGGTCAAGCGCAACTTCCGTCGTGCCCGCCGGCTGGTGATTGGGAGCCGAGCCCAGCAGACGGTGCAGGTCCCCCAGTTCTACCCCTCGGGAACCGACTTCCGGGTTCCCGCCACCGACCGCAAGCTCATCAAGGGTGGAACCGTCCTCACCCTCGACCCGATGCTGGGAGATTTCATCCCCGGCGACGTCCTCATCGACGGGGACCGGATCGCCGCCGTCGGCCCCCACCTCGAGGCCGGCGACGCCGAAGTTGTCGAGGCGGGGGGGATGATCGTCATGCCCGGGTTCGTCGATACCCATCGCCACATCTGGGAGGGCATCCTCCGCAACATCGGCACCGACGTTCCCTTGGAGGGCCGTACCAGCTACATCTCCTTCGTCCTTCACAAGCTGGCCCCCGCCTTCCGTCCCGAAGACGCCTATGTCGGCAACCTCCTCTCCGCCCTTGGGGCCATCGACGCCGGAATCACCACCCTCCTCGACTGGTCCCACATTCAGGGATCTCCTGCCCACACCGACGCTGTGATCGAAGCTCTCAGACGTTCGGGGATCCGGGGGGTGTTCGCCTATGGATTCCCCTGGTGGGGGAAATGGGAGGAACGCCAGCCCAGTTGGTTCGTGCGCGCCGCCACCGAACATTTCTCCTCGAAGGACCAGAAGCTCACCCTGGCGTTAGCCGCCCCCGGGCCCGAGTTCACCGACTTCGAGATCACCCGCGACCACTGGAAACTGGCCCGGGAAGCGGGGGCGCGGATCACCACTCATGTCGGGGTCGGCTCGTACGGACAAGACGGCAAGGTGCAGGAGTTCGGGGAGGCGGGCCTCCTGGGTCCGGACACCACCTACATCCACTGCACCACCCTCAACGACAGGGAGATTCAGATGATCGTTGACACCGGGGGCACGGTGTCATTGGCCTCACCGGTGGAGATGATGATGGGTCACGGGATGCCCCCCATCCAGAAGTTCTTGGATCGGGGGCTGCGACCCAGCCTGAGCGTGGATGTGGAGACCAACGTCCCCGCCGACATGTTCAACCAGATGCGCTCTGTGTTCGGATTGCAGCGGTCACTGGCGGCGGCGGAGGGCAAGGCTCCGGTGTCGATGCGGGAGGTCCTCGAATATGCCACCGTGGAAGGGGCCCGGGCCAACGGCCTCGACGCCAAGGTGGGCACCCTGACACCGGGAAAACAGGCCGACCTGATCCTCCTCCGCACCGACCGCCTCAACGTCACCCCTCTCAACGATCCCGTCACGGCGGTGGTGGTAGGGATGGACACGAGCAACGTCGACACCGTCATCATCGCCGGCCAGATCATGAAACGGGCCGGGAAGCTACTCCATGTCGACTGGGAAGCGGTCAAACGGGCCGCCCTCTCTTCCCGCGACTACGTGGTCGAGAAGTCGGGCTTCAAACTCCCCAAGATCTGACCCCAACCGCGTTCTTAGGACCCAAAGGGGTCGTTTTCCGCACCCTCTGGGTCCTAAGAACGCACTGAAGGCCCTGACAAAGCCTCCCCGATCGTCAGCCCTCTTTCGTCAATCGTGTAGGAACGCACGGTCTGGTCGTGTGCGGTGGCCCGGGTCTTGAGGACCGCTATCGATCGTGCGACGATCGGACTAATCGACTCATAGTCGAGGAGTATGAGGTTGTCAGCGACGTCCGAAATCGCAACATTCCGTCCAGCGGACTGGAGATTGGTTCCGTTTGGGGTTTCTTCGGTCATAACCACCGTGTTGCCAGCTCTGGAAAGCCTGTGAAGCATCGAGTACATGTACTCGCGGAAGCGGATCTGATCACCGGAAGCGAGGTGTAGCTCGCTGATGCCATCAATCACGACCCGGCTGATGCCCTGACGTTCCACAGCATTGAGCAACTCGTAGACCCATTCGTCGATGTGAAGGTCAACCGGCACGCGGTGCATGACCACATCGCGATCAAGAACCCACCCGAACCCGTGGCTCATCCGTTCTAGTTGTGCTGGATCTTCATTGAAGGAAGCAAAGACGCCTAGTTCGCCGTTTGAAAGCCCGGCAAGGATGAAGTGCAAGCCGAGCAGGGTCTTCCCCGAACCTGTTGGCCCCGCGACCAGGGTCGACGAGCCTTGGAAGAGTCCGCCCTGCAGCATTTCGTTCAAACCGACGACACCAGAGTCGACACGGGCGCTAACCCGGTGGTACGAAGAGGAGTCGACTGGGTCGGCCAGACGCGGAAAGATGTCCAGACCTCCGCCTGTAATGCGATAGGCGTGGTGGCCGGACATGAAATCACTTCCTCGAAGCTTGACGACCTGTAGGACCCGTTTCTCTCTCAAAGCACTTCGATCCATGTCCAGTGACAAGATCGCATCGACCACTCCGAACTCCGGGTAGCCCGCGACGTCGTCGCTCTCGTACTCTCCGAGAAGAAACGTGGTCACCGGAAATACCGACAGGATCCCGGCCAACCGATGAAGGAAGGTCCGAAGGTCTCTCCCTCCGTCGTAGTGATGGATGGCCTTAAAGCCGTCGATGATGAGCAGGCTTGGCTTTCGCAGCTTCAGAAGATCCTCGATGGCATTGAACACTCCCGACAAGCCGTCACCAATAAGAGCATCGCTCAGGCTCTCATAGAAGACCGACGTTCCCACTTTCTCGGCTTCGAAGAAGTCCAGGCTCTGGCCATAGCGCAGGATCTTTTCCATCGGCTCAGACACCGTGGATAAATAAACGCCAGGCCGGTGCGGGGCTGCGTTGTGGAACAGATACTGCTGAGCAAGAATTGTCTTGCCGGCTCCGGGAGGTCCCATGAGCAGCACGATCCCATTGGACGGCATCCCCCCTCGGAGTATCTCATCGAGCTGGAGATTGCCGCTTCGTAGGCGTTGGATGCTCATCGCCAGGATTGGTTGGTCAGGGCACTCCTCCCCAGGAGATCACGAACCGTCGCCACCAACGCCAAAGGATCGAGCGGCTTCTGCATGAACGCATCCGCCCCGGCGGCGAGGGCCACCTCCCGGGTTGCGAGGGTGGACACGGCCAACACTCGCGTGCGACCGCCCTCTTTGAGCCACCGACATAGCGCAAGTCCTCCGCCGGCTGAGATCAGCAGGTCAACAATGGCCAGGTCCGGTTTCTGCCGCTCAAACGCGGCCTGCGCCTCATCCGCCTCCAAGGCGATAGCCACTTCATAGCCTTCTGTACGGAGGAAGAAATCGGTGAAGTCGGCTGCCTGAGGATCCCTTTCCGCCAGCAAGATGGCGAGACGAGGAGCATCGATAGCAGAGACGGAAAGAGGAGCACCCATGGCGATTTGATCTGCCAAGAGTCGGTGGGCATCGCCCGGTTGCATCCCCTCGGAGACCTTCGCCACGATGTAGCGCAGTTGTTCGATCTGCTCGCGGCTGTACAGCCGATGGCCACCCGAACTCCGATCAGGGATGACCAGCCCGTACCGGTCTTCCCAAGTTCGCAAAGTACCGACCGGGACATCGAGCATCTCGGCCACCGTACCGATGCTGTACACCGGGGTTGAGCTGAACACTCAACGATTATAGCCCCTGAAGAGGTTATACGTCTCCATGACTTACACAATCGGCGCACAAGGACCTAAAATGTCGAGATTTCAGGTTGACGACGAACTAGCTGAGGAGGTATCGTTCCTGGTCGAGAGCAAATCTGTGTAGCTTCCGGGGTGACATGATATGGATACTTCTGGCGCCAACGAAGGCTTTACCGTCCTGGTCGACGACTACGACGAAGCGACCATCCTCGTACTCCGCGGTGAACTCGACTTGTCCACCCTCCCCTTATTTAGAGAACGATCGATCGAGCTGGCCCAGCGAAACCGGGCGGCGGTTGTAATAGACGCAAGTGGCCTCACCTTCATCGACTCCACCGGCATCCACGGGTTGATTGAAGCCGAGTCCACGATCCACCAAAACGGGACGAAATTGAGCATCGTCCCCTCAAGTCAAGTAGAACGCCTTCTCGATATGCTCGGCCTGGAACGTCACTTCGTCACCTACCCTACGGTCGAGGCCGCTATTGGGTTCTGGCGCCGACCAGAGGCAAGAAACGACGAGAGCCGTTGAAGAAATCCGCTCTTCAACCGCCCGTAGGACCGATCGGTCGCCGAAACGAGCACGCCAGACTTCCATTGTCGCCCTCCTCGGCGTCAACGGCTGCATCGCTCATGCCACTCATGTCTTCCAGCATCGCTCGGACAACTTCGCTGTGCGCGAACGCCCTGACAGCTATTCAGAACCATCGGCTTTCAGGCTCCATTTGACCCCAAACGGTTCGACGCCGTCCGCGTTTCTCGGCCATCAAGACCAGCAGCCCTGCTTCCTCTACTCGGCGACAGCGGCGGCTCGCGGGAGCCCGGCAGCCTTAAGTTATCCCTTAACGGCCCCCATGGTGAAGCCGGCGATAAAGCGGTCGAGAAAACTGTTGAAGACAAAGGCGAGGGGAACAGCGATGAGGACCACGGCCGCCTGTAGCGACTGCCAAAAGAAAACGTCGCCGCGTACCAACTCGGTGGGCACCCCGGTGGCGATCGTTTTCACCGCCGACGACTTGTTGAAGGCGAGGGCGTAGATGAATTCATGGGCTGACAGGGTAAAGGCGAAGACCACCACCGCCACGATCCCGGGGAACATGAGCGGCAGCACCACCCTGGTAATCGCCTGCAACCGGCTGTAGCCGTCCACCATGGCTTGCTCTTCGATGTCCATCGGTATCCCTTTGAAGTACCCCATCAACAGCCAGGCAGCGATGGGGATGGTGATGGTGGGATAGACGACGATGAGCGACCACAGCGACTCCTGCAGCCCCAGGTTGTTGATGACCCTCGTCATTGGAATGAAGAGGAGAGTGGGGGGAATCAGATAGACGAGGAAGATGGCGATCCCCATCCGCTCACCCCAGCGCAGTCGGAGACGGGCCAGGGCGTATGCCGCCGGCAATGCGAGCAACAAGGTGATGGCTGTCACCGCCAACCCAACGAGCACCGTATTGCGCAGAAAGGTGAGGTAATTGGTGTTGGCGAACAACAGCTCGATGTGCTCGAAGGTGGGAACCTCGTTGAACCAAAACGGGTTGTTGTCTTTGACGTAGAGGTCGTTGGAGCGTTTGAACATGCTGATCAGCGCCCAACTGAACGGGAACACCGCCACCACTGCATACCCGACAGCCGCGGCGTAGGTGGCGAACCGGCCGATTCGGCGGCGGCGGTCGGCCTGCCGCTGAAGCATCGCCACCGGCGTCTCCACCACTGCCATTAGAGAACCTCCCGCCGACGGGCCAGACGCAGGATCACCGCGCTGAGACCGATCAAGACGGGCAGGAGGAACAGGGCTACCGCTGCTCCCTGACCCAATGCCCCTCCTTCAATTCCCTTGAAGAAGGCCCAGGTCGACAGCACCTGGGTGGTGTGGGTCGGCCCGCCTCTAGTGAGCACGTAGACGACACTCATGTCGGAGATAGTGAGGATGACACCGAAGAGGACGGCCACCGCAATGATCGGCGCCATCAACGGGATGGTGACCTGGAAGAGCCGCCGCCACGGTCCGGCCCCGTCGACCGCAACGGCATCGTTGATCTCCTCGGGTATCGCCATCAACCCGGCCATGACGATCACCGCCGCCAGCGGCACGATCCGCCAGGTCTGGACAGCTATCACCGACGCCATCGCCAGTCCCGGCCGCCCCAGCCAGTACATATTCTCCGTAATTACGCCTACCTGTCGTAGCAGCCAGTCGATGGGGGAGAAGATGGAGTCGAGGGTCCACAACCAGGTGATGGTTGCCAGCGACACAGGCGCCACCCAGGGCAGCAATACCAGGAACCGCACTAGCGACTTGCCACGGAAGTTCTTGGTCAACAGCTCCGCCAAGCCGGTGGCCAGCACCACCACGAGCAGATTGGAGATAACCGCGAACCAGAAGGTGTTGCCCAACGCTCGGCGAAATACCGGATCCGCCCAGACTGCCCTGAAGGTGTCGAGACCGACGAAGTCGAGAGCAGGGTTGCCGGTGGTGATGTCGGTGAAGGCGTAGATGACCGCCAGGACGAAGGGGAACCCCACCAAGGCGACTATGTAGATGACGGCGGGCGACATGAAGAGACCGGCGAGAAAAGTCGGATGGTCGCTGAGGTAGCGGCGCTTGTCGACGATGGCAGTCATGTCGATATAGCTTGAGGAGGTATGCGCGCTTCGCTGCCGGCGTCGAAGTAGCGCATCTGGTCGGCTGCCACTGAGAAGGTGTGGTCCTGATCGATGGCGATGGGCAGAGTGACGGTGGCGGGGAGCATTGCGATCACCTTGGTGTCCTCGTGACCGCGGATGAATCCGTATAGATACCGCTCTGATCCCAGATACTCGATCCGGTTGACGTGGAACCTGAATGAAATCCGGCTGTCTTCGTTCCCAGCTACCCCCTCGGGCAGGAACTGTTCGGGTCGAAACCCGAACAGGAACCCCCGTTCCTGGAGCAGGTTCATCGGGGGCGAACCGAGAAAACGAGCCACAAAGGTGTCTTCGGGGTAGTGGTACACATGCTCGGGAGTGCCCAGTTGCCTCACTCGGCCCTGATCCATGACAGCAATGCGGTCGCCCATTCCCATGGCCTCCACCTGATCATGGGTGACGTAGATCGTGGTGATTCCGATCCGCCTTTGGAATTCCATCAAGTCGTCGCGAGCTGCCGCCCGCAGCTTGGCGTCGAGGTTGGAGAGAGGCTCGTCGAGGAGGAAGACGCTCGGCTCCCGCACCAACGCTCGGGCCAGGGCCACCCGCTGGCGTTCACCACCCGATAGCTGGCGAGGACGGCGTCCCAGCAGCCGCTCGATACCAAAGAGCTCCGCCGCCCAACGAACCTTCTCGACTCTCTCCGACGGCTCCATCCCCTGCGCCTTGAGGGGAAAGGCGATGTTGTTGGCAACCGTCATGTGCGGGTAGAGGGCGTAGGACTGGAAGACCATGGCGATGCGTCTCGCCCGAGGCGGAAGACGACTGACGTCCTCCCCACCGAGGAGGACTTCACCTTCGGTTGGCTGCTCCAGGCCGGCGATCATCCGTAGCAGCGTCGTCTTCCCACAGCCGGAGGGGCCAAGCAGCACCAGAAATTCGCCCTCTTCCGAGCGGAGATCGACTCCGTCGACCGCTACCACCTCGCCGAACTTCTTCTTGAGTCCGCGAACCTCTACAACCGCCATGCCCTTCTCCGCACTGGGGCCAGGGCAGCTATCGCACTATCGGCATGACAACTGCCCTTGAGCCCTCCGAGCCTGCAAGCCCTCAACCGCTCCCTACCAGACCCCGGCCCCGCCAGTCGTCAAAGATGGCGTTGATCTGGGCCTCGGCGTCGGCCACCGCCTCTTGCGGGGTCTTGTTGCCCTGGGCGGCCTCGGCGAACATCACCGGGATGATGGCCTCACCGAATATCTGGCCCACCGCAGGATTAGCCGGACCCGGATGGCCGATGTTGGTGGCCCAATCGGTGGCTTCCTTGAGTACCGCCAGTTTGTTGGCCGGTTGGGAACCGAACGGATCATTGTCGAGCCAGTTGTTCAACTCCGGCACCCGCTCAGGGAAGGCGGGGAAGTCGTACAGCTTCGAGTGCCAGGCCACCGGCGCCAGGTTCTCCGTGTAGTGAAGAAGGAATTCCTTGGCGGCGGCCACGTTGACGTCGGGGCTGTCGGGGACGATCCAGTTGTACATCACGTGCGAAGCGACGATGGCGGTGGCGGGACCCTCCAACGCTGCCGAGAAGTAGATGTCGTCCGCCACCTCTAAGCCCTCGTCCTGGGCCGTCCGGTAGGCCGATATCGAGTTGAGGATGTAACTCAGTTCGCCGGCATTGAGGCCTTGATTGTTGGAGGCGGCATTCCATGCGAACACCTCCGGCGTCATCGCCCTTTCGAACAGTTCGTTCATGTACTCGACTGCAGCGATAGTGGCGTCCGAGTTGAGGACGACTTGCTCATTCTCATCCTGAATCGAAGCCCCAAACGACCACAAGAGGGCCCGTAGCGCCATGTTGGAGTCGATCTCCTGCGACATGCCGAGGCCGAGCTGCACGCCCTGGGAGGCGAAAATCTCGCTTCCCCCTTGGAGTAGGTCATCCCAGGTACGAGGACCGTCCGGGAAACCGACCCCTTCCCAGAGTGACTTGCGGTAGTCGCCGGGATCGGGGACCCATGATGGAGCGTAGGCGTAGTACTTGCCAGTGTTGGGGTTGAAGGACGAGCGGCGGGTGAGGTCCAGCATCGGCCCATAACGATTCTCCGCCTCCTGAACGACGTCGGCCATGTCGACCACCGACGGTTCGTGCTGGCTGAGGACGGCTATGTACTGCATGAGGTCGTGCTCGGGCTGACCCGACTGGATCTCGGCGGCGATGGCGGCCGGGACATCGGCCACAGCGATGTGGTCGACGTTGAC
>DATEDX010000008.1:0-15545 GCA_035281425.1 Acidimicrobiia bacterium | reverse complement strand
GCGGTTGGTGCCCTCACCACCGGATACCTCGCCGACCGCTTCCACCCTCAAGCTGCCATTGCCGTAGTGGCCATCATCACCTTTGCCTCGGGGGTGGACGTGGCGGTGAGAATGTCGGAGACGGTCCACCGGACTTAGGGGCCGAGGTTGGCCCTCCGGCTGCCCGCCTCAACCGTGGGGACGATGTTCGAGCATCGTGCGAATCCTGGCATCCAAGTCTGGAGGGATGACCGAGTCGGCATCCCGTAACTCCACTAGGTGCCGGCGAGCGTCGACCAAAGCTGCATAGAGCGGCGGGCAGGTGGGACACACTTCGAGGTGAGCTTCTACCAATTGGGAGGTCCTTTCATCGAGGAGGCCGTCCAGATAGTCGGAGACGTACCGGCGTGCGTCCCAGCACCGCATGGGCACCCCTTCCAGAAGTTGGCGACGTTCATGACCTTCGGCGAGCGCCGAAACCAGCGCCATCCGCCCTCGACGGAGGCGTTGTTTGGCGGCTGGCAGGGAAAGATCAGAAAGCGCGGCGATGTCTCTTACCGTCCAGCCTTCGACGTCGTGTAACAACACCGCGGCGCGATAGATGAAGGGAAGGCGGGCGAGGGCGTCCTCCAGTTCCTCTCTGGTCTCGGTGCGCTCCGCCACCGTCGCCGGGTCGATCGTGTAGGCATCGTCACGCCAGTTGGCCTCGACCTCATCGACCACCATCTCATGGACGGCGCGGCGGGCGCGGTCGATGGCAAGGTTGTGGAGGGTGCGGCGTAGCCAGGCTCCGAGGGGGGCCTCGCCCCGGAACTGATCGCCTTTCTCCAGGGCGCGCAGCATCGTGTCCTGGGTGAGATCGGCAGCCAGTTCGCGGTTCCGGGTTAAGGACAGGGCCAACCGGTAAAGGTCGTCTTGTTCCGCCACTAAGTCGGCGACACTGAAGTTCATCGGATGACCCTTCCCAGCTCCGATTCTGGTGACGGTGGGATTGCTCACGACCCCACCGTCACCAGCGGAGATCGCTCAGACCGCCACCGACCGTTTGGTCCCAAAGCGGAAGAGAGCGTAAAGGGGACACCATCCGATCAGCCCGGTGAGGAGAGGAAGGAAGCCCACCACCTTCAGTACTGAACCCCAGGTGCCGCCGATGACACCTCCCCAGGAGAGGGCCAAGAGAACAATGCCCAGCACGACCCTGAGCGCTCGATCCCAAGCTGCTTCGTTGACAAACCGCATCAGAACTCCTTTCGCTGGTAAAGACGAACGAGGGGCGCGAAGGGATACCGGAAGCTGTCGCAGGATCAGGTGGTGCTTCGCCGGCGCCCGCTCAGTGGAGGTGCACCTCGTGAAGCAGCCCGGTGGCGACGTCGCAAACGAAGCCCCGGATGTGCTCACGGTGGGGCACAAAAGGCGTCATCGCCAGCCGCCGGATCGATTGGGCCACGTCTTGATACGGATCGGAGAATGACTCCAGGGCCCACCAGGGCTTGATTCCCAACTCCGCTTCCAACTCGGCTTTGAAGGTGTCTTCTTGCACCTTCTCCAAGCCGCAGTCAGTGTGGTGGATGAGGATTATTTCCCGGGTGCCGAGCAGGCGCTGAGAGAGGCACAGCGAGCGGATGACGTCGTCGGTGATTACCCCGCCGGCGTTGCGGATGATGTGGGCCTCGCCCGGGCCGAGGCCGAGCATGGCGAAGATGTCCATGCGTGAGTCCATACAAGCAACGATGGCCAGTTGCCGGAGGGGCTTCACCGCCAGATCAGGCTTCTGCAGCCGGCGGGAGTAACTCTTGTTGTTGGCGATCAGCTCGTCGGTATTGGGACGGAAGGGCAGAGAGGGGTCGGCCATCTCCTCCACGGTATCGGCCACGTCCTCCCGCCGGCGGGTTCACCTTCCGTGCGGATTTTTCCGTCGCCACCACGGAAAAATCCGCGCGGAACCGCCCGACTCCGCTTTCCGTGCAGATTTTTCCGTCGCCAGGACAGAAAAATCCGCGCAGTCGCCCGACGGCTTCTCATATCCGTCTTAAGTTCGTCGGCCATACTCGACTGATGCGCGTGCTGGTGGTCGATGACACCGCTCGGGTCCGCACCTCACTGAGCCGGGCTTTGACTCTGGAAGGGTTCACCGTCGACACCGCGGCCGACGCCCGGGAGGCACAAGAACGGGTCTCCGGATACCCGCCCGCGGTCATGATTCTCGACTGGGTGCTGCCCGGAGTCGACGGGCTCGAGTTCTGTGCCCGGTTGCGCGAAACGGGCCACACCTTCCCCATCCTTATGCTGACGGTCCGGGATCAGGTCGCCGACCGGGTGGCAGGATTGCGGGTGGGCGCCGACGACTACCTGGCCAAGCCGTTCGCCCTCGAAGAGCTGATCGCTCGCATCCGAGCCCTCCTCCGACGCACCGTCACCGCGGCAAATTCGTCAGAACAGATCACCTTCGCCGACCTCACCGTCGATACCGCCACCAGGACCGTGCGTCGCCAGGGCCGTGAGATCGAGCTGACTCCCACCGAATACCGGCTCCTTCTATACCTTCTGTCCCATCCCCGGCGAGTGCTGACCAAATCGCAGATTCTCGAAGCGGTATGGGGATTTCCGGCTGATACCTCCTCCAATACTCTCGAGGTCTACATCGGCTATCTCCGACGCAAATTGGAAGAGGGAGGGGAGCCGCGCCTCGTCCACACTGTGCGGGGAATCGGCTACGTACTGCGGGCACCATGAACCTCCGCAGCAGGGTCACCCTGCTGGCAGCGCTGGCTATCTGCTCCTCGGTGACGATCGCCGCAGCCTTGGTCTACGCCGCCGAAGAAAGCGACCTCCGTAGCCAGGTAGATGCCGATCTGGCCCTTCGAGCGTCGGAGATCGCCGCCGACCTGGTGGCGAGCGGGGACCCCGACGCCGCCCTCCGCCCCCGCTTCGGTGCGCAGATCGCCTATGCCCAGGTGGTCTCGTCGGCGGGGCAGGTCGTCCCTCTGGCTCCTGGGACCCCGAAACTGCCTATCGATGGGCGGGTTACAGAAGTGGCGGCGGGGACCCGAAGCCGCTTTCTCGACTCGATCGAGGTACAAGGTGTGGAGCTGCGGGTGTTGACGGTGCCCCTCCGCCAGGGGGAGGCGCTGCAGGTGGCCCGCCCGATCGAGGAGCTTCGCGTCCACCTGCTCCGCATGACCACCATCCTCGGTGGCGTCGCCCTCTCTGGATTGGGGTTAGCGGTGATCCTGGGACGGATGGTGGCTAACGCGGCTTTACGTCCGGTCACGGGACTCGTTGCCACTACCGAAAAGGTCGCCAGGACCCGCGATCCCGCCCACCGGATCGAACCGGTGGGGAACCCCGAGTTGGACCGTTTGGCTACCTCGATCAACGAAATGCTGGCGGCATTGGAGAAGGCCCAGGAGTCTCAGCGGCGGCTTCTGGCCGACGCTTCCCACGAGTTACAGACCCCGCTCACCAGCCTCCGCACCGATCTCGAGGTATTCACCAAAGGTTCGCTCGCTCCCGCCGCCCGGCAACGCTTGGGGGCGGAGATCATCGACCAGATCGATGATCTTTCCCTTTTGGTCTCCAATCTGGTCGATCTATCCCGAGAGAGCCCCGACGACGCCCAGAAGATCGAGGTCGCCCTTGACCAGCTGGCCACGGAGGCCATCGCCTGGGCGCAACGAATGCACGGCGCTACCGAGTTCGCACTGACGACCGTGCCGGTGACGGTCCGAGCGGATCCGGATGGGGTGAGGCGTCTGCTCAGAAACCTGCTCGACAATGCGGCTCGATTCAACTCCGGGTGCCAGCCTGTCCGAGTAGAGGTCTCGGAGGGTGAATTGTCCATCCGCGACTTCGGACCGGGGATCGATCCCACCGATCGGCCCCGAATCTTTGATCGCTTCTACCGGGGGCGAGGCGCAGTTCCCGGCCGGGGCGCCGGATTGGGGCTGGCCATCGCCGCCAAGGTGGCGTCCGAGCACGGCTGGAGCATCAGTGCTGGCAATCACCCGGCGGGGGGCGCCATCTTTACCGTCGCCTTCTCGCCCCGCGATTCTTCACAATCTCGTACCGCCCTCTTATCAGATTCACAGGCTCTTTCGCTTGACTGACCCGCTCGGGGAGGCCGGTTGATCGATAGGTGGAGAAAACCAGTGTTGTGGGCGGCCGTGGCAGCATTGGCCGTCCTCCCGACATTGGCCGTCCTCGGTCAGCAGGGCATCCCTCCGCGCCTGGCGACGATCACCGGATCGCTGGAGCAATGCGACGGCGCCTGGTGCCTTGGTGAGGTTGTGGTCGACTTCGGACCCCGGTGGTATCTCACCATCACAACTGCTTTCACCGACTTCGATAGTGACGGCCAAGCCGAAACCCTTGCCCAGGAGGTCGAGGGTTTGATCGGCGCCGCGGTGGTTCTGGAAGTGGCGCTGGGGGCGGAAGATGCCGACGTGTACTTTGTCAATGGTTTGCCGTGGCGTCCCCTGCTGGGACCGCCTCCCTGGGCCAGCGGGCCATCGTTTCCTGATCCAACTCCGCTCGCTCAGGAGGAGGACGACCCCGCGCCTAACCCCGACCCGGTAGCGCAGGCTGCCCCACAAGAGGAGGTCCCCGATCCGGCTCCGTCATTGACGTCTGCCCCTGTTGATCCTCAAGGCGCCGACGAGTTGACGTCGATCGAGGGCGAGTTGGGGCGGTGTGGCGGGGAGTGGTGTGTTGGTGAGGCGGTGGTCGACTTGGGACCCTGGTGGTATCTGAACGAAACCACAACTCAGCACGACTACGACGCCGATGGCGAGTTGGAAACCCTAAGTAGTGAATTGGAGGGTCTACTGGGCGAGGTGGTAGTGGTCGAGGTCGAGCTGGGGCCCGAAGACCCCGACGTGTACAGCCTCAACGGAATGCCTTGGCGTCCTCCCGAGGGTGCCCCGCCCTGGGCCCAAGGGCCACTGGGTTCGCCCCCGGGTTCTCCTTTTGACCCACCTGGACCCCCTCCCGGTTTACCACCCGACCAGAACCCACCAACTCCTCCCCACCCTCCACCAGTCGCCCCACCGGCCCAGCCTCCCCAGACCCCAGTACCACCAGCACCTTGAGGCCGGTGCCGGCGAACGGGCGGCCCGGGGTCTAAGACCCCGGGCCGCCCAGCCCCCCTTCGGGTTGCCCCTTCGGGTTTTGGCGCGTAGAGGCGACACCGGGGTGTCGCCTCTACGCGCCAGAAACGGAGAAAGGAGGGGGGTGGGGCGCTAGGTAGGCTCACGGGGTGGCGCCAGGCGGAAGTCCGTCCCAGCTAGCGGTCTCTCCCCGCGTGGCGCGCCTCCTCTGGCTTGCCTCGATACTGATCCTGGTTCCCGGGGCGACCGTGGGCTTGGCGGTGATAACCACGGATCCGGTGCCGTATTCGGCCCCGGCCTTCCTTGAGGTCATCGGCCAAGTGGGCATCTCCCCGGTAGCGGGAGCCTGGATCGGGTTTGTCCTTCCCACGGTCGTCGCCTTGGTAGTAGCGATGGTCATCCGCCTCGGCCGCCCTCACGACCCTTTCGCCCTCCTCTTTGGACTTTCGATCGTGTCCCTTTTCCTGCTGCTGGCGGGGGTGGGCACTGCCCTGCTGACGGTGTGGCCGCGGTTCTGGGCACGGTTGGTGGATGTGGTGGCCATCGAACTCACCATTGCCGGGCTGTTCCTCTTTCCCAGCGGGCGTTTTGTCCCCCGCTGGACCCGGTGGCCGGCGCTGGCGGCGGCGGTGACAGCGCTAGCCGTGCCGGGGTTGGCAGAAGCTGCACGAGCCCTTGGAACCGACACGGTGGCGCCCAACGCTGACCTCCACCCGGCACTTGTAACGGGGCTGACCCTGGTCACCTTGGGAAGCTGGTTACCCGCCCAGGTCTACCGCTACCGACGCCACTCGACCAGCCTGGAACGGCTGCAAACCCGGTGGATCCTCTTCGGTTTCGCCTTGGTGTTGGTGGGTAGCCTCGGCGCCATCGTCTTCCGAGTTCTGGGGGTACCCGCCCGGGCGGCGGTATGGGCCCTGGTGACCGGAGCGGTGGGGAGTTTGCTGCTGCCGGTGGCGGCAGGGCTGGCGGTGATGCGGTACCGCCTATACGAGCTGAACCGGATCATCTCCCGTACCGTCTCTTACGCAATCCTGGCGGCATCGCTGGCCCTGACCTTCGCCGGAGCAGTCTTCCTCTTCACTCGAATGCTTCCCATCAGCGGCGACCTCGCGGTGGCGGGCTCCACCCTGGCGGTTGCAGCCCTCTTCAACCCTGCTCGCCGCTCTATCCAGGCTGCGGTCGACCGCCGATTCAATCGATCTCACTATGACGCCGCCCAGCTGATAGAAGCCTTTGCCGCCAAGCTGCAGACCGGGACCGGCCTCTCAGACCTTTTGACGGAGGTCAAGGCGGTGCTCGGCCGCACCGTGGAACCCTCGGCGGCCGGCATCTGGCTGAAAGAGGCAGCCTGACCCCCTATCAGGTTTTTGGCGCGTAAAGGCGACACTGGAGTGTCGCCTTTACGCGCCAAAACCCGGGTTGGGAGGCGAGGGGGCCGCGTGACCACCCGCCCCTAGTCTGTGGGTATGCGCGGCATCTCGGCGATGGAGCGGCTCCGACCGTGGGCGGCGTGGGTGCTGGCGGGGTGGGTGCTGGTGGCCGCCGTGGCTTCGATGGTGCTGGCCGGCAACGCCGGCGACCCCGCCCAAGGCGGAGGTCCGCTCGACCCGGTGTGGACCCTGGTGCCGGTGCTTTTCGCCATTAGCGGCGCCCTCATCGTCTCCAGTCAGCCCGGCAACGTGATTGGCTGGCTGCTTTTGATTCCGGCTTTGGCTATGGCAGTCATCAGCCCTCTGGAGGTGTATCTCAACTCGTTGGCGGAAGCGCCCACCTTTAGTGGCTGGATGCTCCTGGTTTCGACCGTGGTCGGTCTGTCGTGGATTTGGCTCATCTTTCCGCTCTTTCACCTCTTGCAGGTCTTCCCCACGGGTCGGGTGTTGAGTCCCCGCTGGCGATGGCTCACTTGGCTCGAACTGGTGATGCTGTCCGTCCTCTTCTTCATCGTTTTCTTCAGCGAGACGGTGGGACCCCTGGAGGGGTCGTGGACCATGACCAACCCCTACGGGTTCATCCCCCAGAGCTTCATCGACGGGCCTTTCATGACCGTGTGGACTCCGGGCCTGGGGGTGCTGGCGGTCGGCGGCCTCGCCTCAAGCGTCCTTCGGTTCCGGCGCGCCAACCGATTGGAACGGCGGCAGATCAGCCTGGTGTTGTACACGGTCGCCGCCTTCGCCCTGGTCTTCGTCGGCCTGCTGCCCGTCGAGGGTGACCAGTTTCCTCTGCTGGCCGATCTCGTGTTCGTAGCGTCGATCATGGCGATCCCCATCGTCATTGCCTATGCGGTGATCCGCCGGGGCCTCTTCGACATCAACGTGATCATTCGCCGCACCTTGTCCTATGCCGTTCTCACCGGTCTCCTGGCCGCGGTGTATGCGGGTTCTGTGTTCGTGTTCCGCTCGCTGCTGGGAAGGATGCTGGGAGCGGACTCTTCGCTTTCGGTGGCCGCTTCCACCCTGTTGGTGGCGGGCCTCTTTTCCCCGGCCCGAGCCCGGATCAGCCGGCTGATCGATCGTCGCCTCTTCCGGGGTCGATACGACCCCCAACAAGTAGTAGAAGACTTCGCCCGCTCGGTGCGCGACGTGACCGATCTGGGGACCCTCTCCCGCGGAGTGTTCGGAGTGGTGGGCCACACCCTCCAGCCTCGCCGGGCGGGAATCTGGATCTCAGGTTCGGGTTGAAGCGCATCGCCGTGCACCAGCTGGGCGCTTTCCCCTCATGAAAGTGTTCCTGTTCACGGACCTGGAAGGCAGCACTCGCCTTTGGGAGGAGCATCCGCAGGAGATGCGGGTGGCCCTGGCCCAGCACGACTCCATCCTCACCAGTGCCGTGATGGAGGCGGGGGGAACCGTGGTCAAGACCACCGGGGATGGGGTGATGGCAGTGTTCCCCACCGTTGGTAGCTGCCTCGCCGCTTGCCTTAACGCCCAACAACGGCTGGCCTCGCACGATTGGTCAACCCCCACGCCACTGCGGGTACGCATGGGCCTCACCGCCGGCGAAGTGGAGGAGAGCCAAGGTGACTATCACGGCCCGGCGGTCAATCGAGCTGCTCGGATCATGGCCGCCGGCCACGGCGGGCAGGTTCTGGTCTCGGGGGTGGCTGCGGCCATGGTCGGAGGTCTGCTGCCGCCTCAGGCCTCCTTGATCGACCTCGGCCGGCACCGGTTGAAAGATCTCACCGAACCCGAACATCTTTTTCAGCTGGTGCATCCCCACCTCGCAAGGGACTTTCCCCCGTTGGTGACGCTCGATTCCCGGCCTCACAACCTCCCGGTGCAGGTTTCGGAGTTCTTTGGCCGGGAGTCGGAGCTGTCGGCGACTCGGGGCCTCGTCAGCGAAGAGGGGGTCCGCCTTCTCACCTTTACCGGCCCGGGAGGAACCGGCAAGACCAGGTTGGCTCTTCAGCTGGCCGCCGAGCTGGCGGACCGATTCCCAGACGGCACCTTCTTCGTGGATCTGTCTTTGGAGACTGATCCGGATTCGGCGCTGGAAGCGGTGGTGAGGGAACTGGGGCTGTCGGGGGCTCGGGTGGGCGCTCCTCTCCAGGTGCTCAAGTCCAAGCTGGCCGGAAAGGAAATGCTGTTGGTCCTGGACAACCTCGAACAGGTAACTGCTGCGGCCCCGTTG
Source organism: Acidimicrobiia bacterium (assembly GCA_035281425.1). Classification (GTDB taxonomy): domain Bacteria; phylum Actinomycetota; class Acidimicrobiia; order Spongiisociales; family ZC4RG35; genus JAICND01. The sequence continues at coordinate 6,831 of DATEDX010000008.1, read as the reverse complement.
CTTTCGGATCTCTTACAGCACTGCCCAGGACTCGTTGCGGTGGTAACCAGCCGCGAAGCGTTGCGACTTCGCGGTGAACAGGTCTTTCCAGTTGCTCCTCTGGCTCTGCCCGATCCCGACGCCTCCTTCAACGAGGTGATCGCTTCGGAGGCGGTGCAGTTGTTCATCGAGCGGGCCCGATCGGCCCGCCCCGACTTCGAAGTCACTTCCGACAACGCCTCCGCCATCGTCGACATCGCCATCCGCCTCGACGGGCTGCCCCTCGCCCTGGAGCTGGCGGCGGCTCGCCTCAAGATCCTTTCCCCGTCTGACCTCCGCGACCGTCTGCGGCAACGCTTGGACGTCCTTGGTGGTGGTGCCCGCGACCTGCCCAGCCGCCAGCGAACCCTGCGCAGCACCATCGACTGGAGCTATCAGTTGCTGGACGAGGAGGAGCGGGTCATGTTCGAGTTGATGTCCATTTTCCCCACCGCTCGGTTGGAAGCGGTGGAGGCGGTGGCGACAGAACTCGCCTCCGCCGGCGACGCCCTGGAGGCATTGGCATCGCTGGTTGACAAGAGCTTGGTGCGGAGCATGGAGGTGGGAGGATCACAACGGTTTTCCATGCTGCAAACCATCCAGCAGTTCGCCCGCGAACGATTGGAGGCCGAACCCGACCGACTACACCTGGCGCGCCGTGCCCATGCCGAGCATTACGCCGAGCTGGCTGCCGGCCTAGCGCCCGCCCTCGACGGTCCCGAACGAGATCTGGCGCTGGAGCGACTGTCCGAGGAGGTGAACAACCTGAGAGCGGCCTGGAGATACTGGGCGGAGGAAGCGAACCGCTCCCAACTGGAGTCCTTGCTCCATGGCTTGTGGGCCCTGTACGACGCCCGGGGGTGGTACCACGGGGCGGCCGAACTTGCCTCCGATCTCCTGGCGATCCTGCTCCGGGAACCGGCCAGCGCGGCTCGAGACGAAGAAGAACTGTCGCTTCGCATCAGCCTGGGCAGGGCAATGATGACCATCCGCGGATACACCGCTCAGGTCGAGGAGCATTTCGATCGGGCTCTCCGGCTGTCAGCCACCGCTCGCTCCTTTCCCGACCGGGTTCCCGCCTTACGGGCCCTGGCCACCTACTACATGAACATCTATGAAAACGACAAGGTCATGGCCCTGGGTCGCCAATTACTCGAGCTGGCTGAGACCGAGCAGGACGACGTCATCACAGTGGAAGCACACCTGGTGTTCGGAATCGGCTCTGCCTTCAGCGGCAACCTCGATCAGGGATATCACCACCTGAGCCAAGCCATCGAGAGATTCAGCCCGGATATGCATGGGTCGAGACGGATGCGCCTAGGCACCAGCCCGGGGGTAGTTGCTCGGGTGGCCCTGGGCTTGCTCCGCTGGCAAGGCGGATGGTCCGAACAGGCGACCGACCTTACCGGAGAAGCGATCGAAGTCGCCCGCAAGATTCAGCATCCCTTCAGCTTGGCCTATGCCCTCTATCACGCCGGCTTCCTCCACGTCAACCGCGGCGAGTTTCAGGCCGCGGCCACCATCGCCACCGAGCTGGCCGACTTATCCAAGGAAAACGACTATCCGGTGTGGCGAGCCCTGGCCTCGGTTCTCCACGGCGTGGCTCTCTGTGGCGTCGGCGAACCCGAGAAGGGTTTGGCATTGACCGAAGCGGGACGGACCCTCTACGAAGGCCTCACCACTCCCCCGGTGTTCTGGACCCCCTTGCTTGCCCTCCGCAGCCTGGGGTGCGTTTTAGCCGGGAAGCCCCGGCCGGCGTTGGCACTGATCGACGAGGCCATCAACTGGTGGCAGGGTCAGGAGGCCGCCTTCCCCGAGTTCCACCTCCAGCGCGGTGAGATCCTTTCCATGATCGGCTCCGACCCAATGGAAGTCGAAGAAAGCTATCGCGCCGCCATTCGGGGAGCTCGCCTAATCGGAAGCCGTATGGTCGAACTGGCTGCCACCACTCGCCTGGTTGAGTTGCTGGGCGCAAGGGGCACCGGCGCTGATGAAGCTCGCACCCTGGAGGCTCTCTATGCAACATTCACGGAAGGCTTCGACGACCCCGAGCTGATCAGAGCCCGTACGGTCCTGGGTTGAGCCTCGCCCGGGTCGTGCCTACCGGCCCCAGCCTTCGGGGGGATGGTGGCGGCCGGCGATGAAGTGCCAGTATTCGCGGAGGCGCCGGCAAAGGCCATGTTCGTCGAAGTCGAGCAGCAGACATCCGGGGAGGGTCACCTCTTCACCCTCGACTCTCATCACGGTCCAGAATTCGACCGCCACCCGGGAGCCGTCGACGAAGGGCACTCCCATGGTCACCGTGACCTCGCTTTGAGTGCTGGTCACCGACTCCCAATATTCCTTCACCCCCGAACGACCCCGGTGAGGTTCCTCGAAGATGTTGGACCGGTATGAGGCATCTTCGCTGAACAATGCGGCAGCTGCCTCTGCATCCCGGTTGACCCAGGCCAGGCGGTAAGCCTCTATCCAATCCTCGAGGGTCACCGCAAGTCCTCCTGGCCGACTTGCCCCTGACGCTGGCGCCACTCCATGATCTGACGTTGTACGGCGGCGGCGTCAAACCAAGCGTTCTCGTAGCAGATCAGGCCATCGCGTAACTCGAAGATGTGAAGAATCCGGACCTCGACCGGGGCCCCGCCGCCGCTCATGCCTGCCCATTCCCCCTCCACATGCCCGGTGATGATCGATTCATCCACTACATAGCGCCCCCCGTCTCCCTGAAAGCGCCGCACCGATTGCAGATGAACATCGGGAATGGCATCGAGGATTCCGGAGTAAACCGCGCCTACCTGTTCTTTCCCGTGGAAGGGAGCATCGGGGTGGGTGATGTCATCCCACACGATGTCGTCGGTGTAAGTGGAGAGGGTGGCGTCGACATCGTGGGCGTTTTCGGCAGCAAAATGACGATCAATTATCTCCATGGTGCCTCTCTAGCCGCCGGGACAATATCAAGGCACGGCCGGCCCAGGTTTGCGATGGCCTCGTTCGGGTAACTGGAGGAAGGTAATGCCTGTCCATCGAGGTGAAGACAAGCAAGGCCCCTTTTATCAATGGGGCGAGCGGGGCAAGAAGTATCGCTACACCGCGGGCGACAAAGCCAGCCGCCAGGCCGCCAAGCAGAAGGCCGAAAAGCAGGGGCGTGCGGCGCGGGCGTCCGGCTATCGGGGCTAGGGCGGTAAGTCACTGGCCGGCTTCCACACCGATTTCGGTGGCCTTGACCGCCACCCACACCGAGGCACCCGCTTCGAGGTGCAAAGCCACCCTGGCAGCTTCGGTGATTTCGGCGGTCAGGGGTAGAGGTGAACCGGTACGCAGCCGTACCCGGTCACCCAACTGCTCGATCAGCTCCACGGTGGTCGGCCAGGCGTTGCGGGGACTGCCCTCCGGGCGGTGTTGATGAACCGAAACGGCGTTGGGCCGGATAGTGATCAAGACCGGACCGCTGACCCTAGAGGCGATCTGCAACTCATGGGTTCCGATGGCCGCGACTCCATCCGCAGCCTGGGCCGAAAAAAGATTGGCCCCGGCGAGATCGGCGGCGTAGGTGGTGCGAGGCCGAAGCCGAATGTCATCGGCCGAGCCCGATTGGCTGATGACGCCTCCTTCGATGATGTGGATCTGATCTGCCAGCAGGAAGGCCTCGGCGGGGTCGTGGGTGATGAGAAGCCGGGGCCCCGGGAAGCCGGCCAGGTGCTCGGCCAGGGTTCGCCTCAATTCGGACCGGGTGGTCACATCGAGGGCCGCCAGCGGCTCATCGAGGAGAAGGAGGTCGGGGTCAGTTGCCAAGGCTCGGGCCAGGGCGACCCGTTGGGCCTGCCCACCCGAGATCTCAGCTGGCTTGCTTCGCCCCAGACCCGAAACGCCCAACCTCTCTAGCCATTCGCTCGCCCGGGTTCGGGCAGCCGCCTTGTCAACTCCCCGGCTGCGGAGGCCAAAGGCGACGTTGTCGATGATGCTCATGTGCGGAAAGAGGAGGTAGTCCTGGAAGACCACCCCCACCCGGCGGGCTTCGGGGGGCACATAAAGACTTCGATCCGGATCGTCGAGAACCATGCCGGCCAGGGAAATGGTGCCTCGATCGATGGGGGTCAACCCTGCCAGCGCCGCCACTGCGGTCGACTTCCCCGCCCCGTTGGGACCTACCAAGGCGGCGGTAACTCCCGGGGGGATAGAAAGTGAAACCCGCAGCCGAAACGAAGCCCCCCGTCCCACCTCGAAGGTGGCTGCCAGGCCGGAATCTACAGGGTTCGCCACCACCGGCCCCGCAACGCCACCAGCACCGTCAGGGAAATCAGCATCATCACCAAGCTGATGGCCACCGCCGCCTCCCGATCGCTCTCCAGAGCCACAAACACTGCCAGCGGTAACGTCTGAGTCCTGCCAGCGAGGTTCCCGGCAAAGGTGATGGTGGCCCCAAACTCCCCAAGGGCCCGCGCCCAGGTCAGCACCAAACCGGCCGAGATGGAAGAGGCGATCATGGGCATCGTCACCTTCCTGATCACCGTCCACCGTCGCGCCCCCAAGGTGGCGGCCGCACCTTCATAGCGGGGGTCGAGACTCCGCAAGGCCGCTTCGGTGGTGATGACTAGAAAGGGCATGGCAACAAAGGTGTTGGCCAGCACCACCCCCCAAATCGAGAAAGGCAAGAGGAGGCCGGTGGCCTGATAGATCGGTTCCCCGACCACCCCCCGGCGACCGAGCGCAAACAGCAGTGCCGCTCCCCCTACCACCGGAGGCAGCACCAGAGGCAAGGTGACGATCCCCCGCATCACCGACTTACCGGGGAACTCCACCCGGGCCAGCAACCAGGCGAGCGGCAGCCCCAACAGCGCGGAAAGGGTGGTAGCCAGCAACGACGTCCACAGGGAAAGTTGCAGCGCCTGAGCGACGAGGTCGCCTCGGAGCAAGTTGGGTAACTCGCTCCAGGGAGTGCGGGCCAAGAGCGCAGCCAGCGGGAGCGCAAATACCACCAGCCCAAGGCCACCCAAGATGGCAAATGCCGGGGGGGGCCCAGCTCGGGACCTCGGTGCCGAGCTCAAGGCGGTAAGAACCCGAAGCTGGTGAGGATCGACCGGCCCTCGGTTGACAACACAAATTCGACGAAGCTGGCCCCGCCCTCGGGGTGGGGCGCCCTGGTCAGAACCGCGATCGGATATTCCGCTTTCACGTTGAATTGATCGGGGATCTCGACTCCTTCCACTGCACCCTCGGCGGAAAGCACATCCGTTACGAAGGTGATCCCGGCATCCAACTCTCCCGCCTCGACCTTGGTCAAGAGGGCTCGTACATCGGGCTCCCACGTATCTAGGGAGGGGACGACTCCGGCATTGGCCAGCACTCGGCGGGCAAAGTCGCCACAGGGTGCCTCCTCGAAACACAACCCGATCAGGAGGCTTGAGTTTGCGAAGTCGGACAGTCCCGTAATCCCGGCGGGGTTCCCGGCGGGAACCGCGATGACCAGGTGGTTGGCGGCGAATATTTGCGGGTTCGTTGCCTCCCCGGCTTTCACCACCTGATCCATATTGGTGATGTTGGCAGAGGCAAACACGTCGACCGGCGCGCCTTCGATGATCTGTTGACGCAGCAGCGAGCTACCCCCCAGGTTGAGGACGACGTCGAACTCCGGGTGAGCGGACTCAAAAGTGGTTTCCAGGGCAGTGAAGGCGTCGGTTAGAGAAGCGGCGGCCGATACCACCACCTCATCTCTGGAAGCTGGATTCTCCCCCCCTTGGCAGGCAACGAGGAAGGCCACGGCCCACAACAGCACCGTCGTGTCGCGGCAACTCATCAGGTTTGGGTCCGCTGTCTAAAGGCGGCGGCTTTGAATCGGTTCTGACAGCGGGTCGAACAAAACCGCCGGCTCTGGTTCTTCGACTCGTCGAAAAAGAACCGGTCGCAGCGGTCGCTCCGGCAGACGCCGAACCGCTGGGCATCGCCGGCTCCTACTAGGCGTGCCAGCCCTTCGGCACAGATCGCCGTCGCCATGGGAACCAGGTCAGCATCAACGGGATGATGATGGAGGCGCCAGCGCCCTTGCTCTGATGCCAGATGGGGATAAGCGGGATGGGCCGCGAGTAAGGCATTGAGCAACCCGGCGGCTGCGTCCACCTCCTGGTGGGCCAGGAAGTCGAGGACTTCTGCGAGTTGGCGGGCAAGCTTGACCAGCATTGGCCCGTGCTGGGGTCGGAGCGGTGGCCAGCTGGCATCAGCCTGCACAATCCGACCCACCAACGTCAGCGGGTCTGACGCTGGCAGTTCCCGCCCATACGCCTGGCGAATGGCAAGCTCGTTGGCCAAGTCGAGAGCAAGCGCCACCCCTTCTTCCCCGTCACTATCAAAAGCTACTTGACCAGTCACCGGCCGCTCACTACTCTCATCACTGGCATAAGAGTATATGCCAGTTACCCGAGAGGGAGAGCATATGACCAGACCTGGCCACCCATGGACTCTTCGGGCCGCCACCCCCCACGATCAGGAGGCCATCGTCGGCATCTGGCATCGGGGGTGGCGTGACGCCCACCTCGGTCGGGTGCCCGCCACCCTCCTTGCCCATCGCCGACCCCAAGACTTCAGTTCTTTGGTCCCGGCGCGGCTCCCCTCTACCACCGTCGCTGAAGTCGACTCCTCCCCGGTCGGGTTTGTGGTGGTTAAGGACGACGAGGTCGAGCAGATCTACGTCGACTCCACTGCTCGGGGCACCGGCGTGGCCGCAGCCCTCCTCGGTCATGCCGAGGAGGTAATCGCCAGGCATTACGGCCGAGCCTGGCTGGCGGTGGTGGCCGGCAACGCACGGGCGCGGAGTTTCTATCA
>DATEDX010000007.1:0-14409 GCA_035281425.1 Acidimicrobiia bacterium | reverse complement strand
CCTCACCGACCAAATCGGGACCGTGCCTGGCCTGTGGTCGTTCGGGGTCGATGCGGAGGGTGAGGTTTACGTGATGCAAGGAGGCTCGGGGCGGGTCTACCGGCTATCCGCAGGATGAGGTTCCTTCGCACCGGATTGGTGCTAGCTCTCCTGACCGTTGGGTTGGTCCCTGCCACCCAGGCTCTGGCCCAAGAAGCTGAAGATGCCTGGGCCTTCGAGGGCGGTGGCTGGGGCCACGGGGTGGGATTGTCCCAATTCGGCGCCTACGGGATGGCTCGGTACGAGGACAAGTCGGCGGCTCAGATCCTCTCCCACTACTACACGGGCTCGTCGGTGGGAGAATTCAATGCCAACCACTGGGTGTTTGGCGAGCAGGCGCTCTGGATCGGCTTGGAAGAGTCGGTGACGGTGGTGGAGCTCACTGCCATCGGCGGGAACATCACCGTTTGCCAGCCGTCCGCTACTTGCGCCATCAGCTTTGAGATGACCCCCGCCGACATCCCGGAGTGGAAGTTCGAGATCGTTCCCGGCGACCCGACCAAGTGCCGCTTTCGGCTCGGTCAGGCGGATTCCGGCGGCACCAACATGGGCAACGAAGCATGCGATGCCACCCTCACCTGGACCGACGACGGTGGTACTACGCGGCTCAAGGTCAACTCGCGGGAATACGCCCATGGGACATTGCATCTCTTACCGGCGTCCGCATCCTTCCACGCCGTGCTGGCCATCGGGATGCAGCACTATCTCTATGGACTGGGAGAGATGCCCTCGTCCTGGGGCATCCACGGGATGGAGGCTTTGAAGGCGCAGGCCATCATCGCCCGGGGATATGGCATCGCCACCGCCATAGCCCGGGGCGGGACAGACGGCAGTGGCCGCCTGAGTTCCTGCGGCTGCCATCTTCGTGACGACACTCGGGACCAGGTCTATTCGGGATGGACCAAGGAGAACGAGACCGTCAACGGGGTTAACTACGGGGCGACCTACTGGCGGCCCGCAGTCGATTCGACCGCGGGCCTGGTCGTTACCCACTCGGAATCCGAGTTGGCGGGCGACATCATCAGTGCGTTTTACTCGTCATCTACCGGTGGCCACACCGAAGACAACGAAGATGTCTGGGGGCTGCCCGCTCGACCCTGGCTGCGTTCGGTCGCCGACCCCTGGGGGGCCGATCCCAGCCACAACCCTCTGGCTCGATGGACGGTGTATGTCACCCCGGAGAACCTCGCCACCGCCTTGGGGTGGGACGAGGTGCTCACCGCCACCAAGCTCTCCGGACCGCCCGGATCGGTAATCCGATTTACCGGGCGAGTGGGCGGATTGGCGGTGAGCGCCGACAAGAACGGATCCCAGGTGCGGGCGATCCTCGGGGCCTATGGCTACCGGGCCGACGGCGATCCCGTCCGTACCTCCCCTTACGTCATCGCGGTGACCCCGCCCTATCACTTCACCGACATCGCCGACTCCACCCACCGCGACGACATCGTCGACATTTGGAAGCGGGGGATCACCAAAGGCTGCAACCCGCCCGACAACACCCTTTACTGCCCGGACGACTCGGTCACCCGTGGGCAGATGGCGGCCTTCCTGGTCAGAGCCCTGGGTCTACCCTCGACAGACCAGGACTTCTTCACCGACGACTCAGGCAATACCTTCGAGAACGACATCAACCGGCTGGCGGCGGCGGGGATCACCCGTGGCTGTAACCCCCCGGCCAACACTCGTTACTGCCCGGGTGAGGCGGTGACTCGTGGGCAGATGGCCGCCTTCCTCCATCGGGCCTTCGTCGACCTGCTAGATCCTGGAGCCGCGGTGGAGTTCGTCGACGACGACAGCTCGACGTTCGAGGCCGACATCGAGTGGCTTGGCGCCACCGGGGTGACCAAGGGCTGCAACCCACCCACCAACGACCGCTACTGCCCGACCAAGAAAGTGACTCGGGGCCAGATGGCCTCCTTCCTCGCCCGCGCCCTGGGACTGGCGGAGGGATAGGCTTGCGCCGGAATCCGAATGCAGAGTTGGGTGCTAGAGCACGGTTATAGCATTAGGTTTCGGTGGGTATGTCCAGAGATCCTGTGGAGTTTTTTGCGAACGGGCAGTGGACCGTTGGCGTCATCGGGCTCGGGTATGTCGGCCTTCCCCTAGCTCTTACCGCCGTCAACCGAGGATTGGGCGCGATCGGCTTCGATGTCTCGGAGGGGAAGGTTGAAGCTCTGGGCCGGGGGCGGTCTCATGTCGAAGATGTCAGCAATCACGACCTAGAGAAGGCCCTGGCCGCCGGCTTTGAGGTCACCACCAATGCCGAGGCGTTGAAACGGGCCGATGCCATCTTCATCTGTGTGCCCAGTCCTTTGGGCCGCAATCGCCAGCCCGACCTCTCGTATATCGAGGCGGCGGCTGAAACTGTGGCCGGCGTGGCCCAGCCGGGTCAGCTCATCTCGCTCGAGTCGACTACTTATCCGGGAACGACTGAGGACTACCTGTTGCCTGCCATCGAGCGAGCGGGCCTAGTCCTCGACGAGAACGTATGGATCGCTTTTAGCCCGGAGAGAGTGTCCCCCGGCGATGAAATGAAAACGGCCGATATCCCCAAGGTGGTCGGCGGGGTCAGTCCCCGTTCGACCGAGGTGGCGGCAGCCGCCTATCGCCGCCTGGTGCCCGCGGTGCACGCCGTCTCTTCAGCCCGGGCGGCGGAGATGGCCAAGCTGCTCGAGAACACCTACCGAGCAGTGAACATCGGTCTCATCAACGAGATGGCCCAACTGGCCCACGAACTCGAGGTGGATATCTGGGAAGTGGTGGAGGCCGCCGCCACCAAACCGTTTGGGTTCCAAGCGTTCTGGCCCGGCCCGGGGGTGGGTGGCCACTGCATCCCCCTCGATCCGCAATATCTGGCCTGGCGGGCCAAGGAGGCCAACTTCGCCACCCGGTTCATCGACATCGCCGAACAGGTCAACTCCAAGATGCCGGCCTACAACGCCTCCCGCATATTCGAGCTGCTCAACGAGCGGGGGTTGCCGGTGTTCGGAACCAAGATTCTGGCCGTAGGCATCGCCTACAAACCCAACATCAGCGATGACCGCGAATCGGCCTCCCTTGACGTGATCAAAGAACTGGTCCGGCGGGGAGCCGAGGTTTCGGTCCTCGACCCCTTGGTAAGTAGAGAGAGGATCAACTCCCTCGGGTACCAGGTGGTCAACCCCGAGGACGATCTCTCCCCCTACGCACTCGCCGCCATCCTCACCGATCATTCCTCTCTCGACTACGAGCGGATCGCCCGCGAGGTACCGGTGGTCTTTGACGCCCGCGGCGTCTATCGCCGGCGGGGGCTTCGTCTCCCCAACGTGGTCGCGCTCTAGGTTTGAGGCTTGACCGCCCCTACCGTTCTAATCCTCACCACGGTCCATCATCCCGACGACCCTCGGATCCGCGAGAAGCTGGCCCGTACGCTGGTCGATGGAGGCCTGGAAGTTGCCTTCGCCACTCGGGAACCAGGTCCCAGCGATCCTGAGGGGCTTCGCTGGCTTCCCCTTCGCGGAGGAAGGTTGGCCCGCAACCTGGCGGCGTGGCGTGCCGCCTTCACCACCAGGTATCACCTGCTCAGCCTTCATGATCCCGAGACTCTCCCCTTAGGTCTGGCGGTAGCGTGGCTGCGGCGGCGCCCCGTGATCTTTGACGTCCACGAGAACGTCCCCGAGCTGGCGATGCAGCGGACCTGGGTGCCGGCAGTTTTGCGCCGGCCTGTGCGATGGTTGTTGCGGACGCTGCTCACCACCGCCGAGCGGTCACTCCACATCACCCTGGCCGAACCGGGCTATCAAAGTCTTTTCCGCCGAACCAATCCGGTCTTTCCCAATTACCTATCCCCCTCACTCCCACCGGTTCTCGATCAGAGAGACGGATATGCCGTATACGTCGGTGATGTCACCGAAGCGAGGGGTATCGGCACCGCCGTCGTCGCCGCGGTCCGGGCTGGCCTCCCGCTCCGGGTGGTCGGAAGCGTTTCGGACGATCTCCGCCGGGACTTGGCGGCGGAGGCGGGCGACTCGGTGGTATTCGAGGGGCGACTGCCGCACTTCCAGGCAATGGAGATTGCCGCCCGGGCGGTGGTGGGGATGTCACCGCTCCGAGATCTCCCCAATTACCGTCACAGCCTCCCCACCAAGGTGATCGAATATCTGGCGCTGGGGGTCCCGGTGGTGGCATCCGATCTGCCGGGAACCAGGGAAGCTGTGCGAGGGCTGGAGTCCGTGGAGTTGGTGCCACCTGACAATTCGGAGATGATGGCGGCGGCGATGGGCCGGGCAGCGGCAACGGTAGAGAAGGCAATCTCCCAGGCCCCGGAGATCCGGGAGCGCTACCAATGGCCGGCGGAAGAGGTGCGGGCCTTTTACCGCTCCCTGCTTCCGTTCTTGTGACGGTTGAGCAGGATATTTCTGCTCAACCGTCACGAGAAAAGAAGAGATCAGTCCGTGAAGCTCGCTGCCACCCAGCGGGAAATACGCTCGACGGCCGCAATCCCCTGTTCCCAGCTCGGCCATCCGGTGGAGAGGATCACCACCACGTATTGTTGGCCTTCCGGTCCTCGGACCACCCCCACTGAGTTGGCGGTGTCACCGGCAAACCCGTTCTTCTGAGCCACTACCCAGCCCTCGGGCACCCCCGCCGTCACCCCCCAGGTCTGGGACGACACCACCGAGGTCATCAACTCCCAGGCGTCGGAGCGGCCGGCCGCCCCCAAGGGACCCCATTCCCCCAATAACACTTGGCGCAGCAGATCGGCCTGATCGCGAGCCGAGGTGAGAGTGCGACCCCAGGGGGCCTCCTGCTGGTCGCCGGCGATGGTGGTCTCGGCAAGGCCAAACGTCTTGGCCTGCTCGGTGAACCAGGGGTAGCCGCCGAAGTGGGTCCAAAGGGCTCGCACCGGCTCGTTGGCCGACTCCGTGATCATCGGCTCCAACTGGCTCCACTCCCAATCCGAAGGAGCCCGCCCCTCGATCTGGGCCTCGAGCAGGGTCCCCGCCATCACCATCACCTTGAACACCGAGGCGGTCTCCTGGCGATTGCTCGGGTTCAGCCAGTAGGCGCAACCGCTCCCCTGGTCGTAGACATAGGCGGTGAAGCTCCGCCCCGGATAATCGGCTGCTAGGCCCCAACGCCGGGCAGCCGTAAACGGATCCTCTGAGCACTGGTCTTCGTCGACCGCCCGCACCAACACCTCGGCCAGTTCACTCCTCCGCACCTCTTCTTCACCGAAGAAGGTGCCGGCGCTGGCGTCGAAGAGGCCGTGAAAGGCCGCCACTCGTGCCACCTCGTGGTACCAGGTGCCGGCCGTGTCCTTCCAGGGCGAGGGGTAGGTGGAGGGGGCGGTCAACCCCAACCCGTTGACCACCACCTTGGCGGTTTGGGCCCGGGTGAGATGGTCGTGTGGACAGAAGCGGTCGTTGGCGGGCGGGTTACAGCCGTGAACGATCCCCTCCTTGGCGATGAGGTCGATGAGCGGTTCAGCCCTCCCGTTCCACACTGTGTCGTCGTCTGCAAAGCGGTCGATTCGCCCGGAAGGGAGGGGTCCGATCGTGCCCTGCTGCTGGCCGAGAAGCACGATCATCTTCGCCATCTCCGCCCGGGTGAGATGCTGGTCCGGGCAGATCCGATCATTGAGGGGCGGGTTGCAGCCGGTTACCACTCCCGAGGAAGCCAGGGTCTCGAAGGCCTGCTCTTGGGGATGGCCGTCATCGTCGATGAAAAGCCCTGAGTCGCGCTCAACCGCATACAGCGGGATTGCCGGAACGAGCAACAACCCGGCGAGGAGGACGGCCGCCCCCCGCTTCATGACCCTATGTACGTCCAAAACCAGGTCTGATGCCGCTTGCTGCCGTCCCGCTCGGTGAGGGTGCGGTCGATGCGAACGCTGCCTCCTCCGCTGTAGGTCGGTTTGCTACCCGGACAGTCGTAACAGTCGACATCGAAGCTGACTTTGCGCCCGTCGGTATTCCCCCACAGCTCTACCGTCACCGATGTCGAGGTGGAACTGGTGCGGATCGTGACCGGGGTCCAGGTGTCGTTGCGGAAGGCCACATCTACTGAGGGATAGGCGAGGGTGGCTTCGATCCCTACCGGGTAACGGTCGAAGTAGCGGCTGTGGGGCTTGTGTTCTACGTCCTCCAAACCGGCCCGGAAGACGGTGTAGTAGAGGGTGGTGGCAAATTGGCTGATCCCTCCTCCTACTCCGGAAGAGGGCTCGCCGTTTTGGAGGGTGCCCGCTTCGACATATCCCTTGGCGGTGGTGCGAGGACCCACGAAGTCGTTGACGGAGAATGTTTCTCCCGGCAGCACCAGGGCCCCGTTGACGGTCCGGGCGATCAAGCGGATGTTGGTGACCCGTGGCTGGCAACACTGGAAGTAGGTGGTGAACCGGAAGAGGCGTTGCGGCTGCGGCCGGGGGGGAGGCTGAAGGGGATCGAGTCCCAAGGCTCGCCCCAGAAAGCTGGCCATCTGCGCCCGGGTGACATGATCGGTGGGGCAATAGAGATCGTTGGCGGGGGGATTGCAGCCTTTGGTGATGCCGGCCTCAGCCAGGCGGTTGATCGCCTCCTGGAATGGCGATGAGCCGTCGTCGGTGAAGAAGTCGGTGGAGGCAGGTTCCAGGCCCAATACCCGATCGAAGAACGCGGCCATCTGCCCTCGGGTCACGGGGCTCTGCGGGCAGTAGCGGTCGTTGGTGGGAGGGTTGCAGCCCAAGGTGATGCCGTTCTCGGCCATCACGTTGATGGCCGACTCGAAGATGGAGCTCTGGTCATCCACGAACCAGTCTTGGGTGGCGGGAAGAAGATCGGGAAAAGCGCGGGTGAGGAAAGCTGCCATCTGTCCGCGGGTAACCGGCTCACCGGGGCAGAAGAGCTCTTCGCCGCAGCCTTTGGTGATCCCGGCGGCGAAGAGGGCTTCGATGGCGCCCTCGTGGGTGCTGCCGTCGTCGTCGTAGAAGCTCCCGCCGGGCGTAGTGGGGGAGGGGTCGAAGCCGTCCCCGGCGAAGGCGGGAAGCGGCACCAACGAGACCGCCAGGGCTATCCCCACCACCCCCCCCAGGCGTTTTGGCGCGTAAAGGCGACAGCGGGCTGTCGCCTTTACGCGCCAAAACCGGAAGGGGGCGATCACAGCGGGGGAGTTTTGTCGAAACGGCGTCGAGAAGGCAAGCCCTGGAGGAAGCCCAGCCCCCAAGCCAGATGCATCACCGCTACCACCGGGGGTAAAAGGAGGGCGGCGAGGGAACGTCTCACCGCCGCCACCCACCCCGCCCCGGCGAGGAGAATGCCCGTGTAGGCCAGCGGCAGCGCTAGACCAATCGCCGCCCCGGCGAGCCCGAGCACGAGGGATACACCCAGGCCCACCACCAGCAGAGGTGCCGCCAGCTGCCGCCACCGCACCGAGCCGGGATGACGCCGGATCACCTCCCGCTTCCAGCGCCCGTAGTCCAAATACTGGCGCCAGAGGTCGGAGAACGAACCGCGGGGCCGGTAATCCACCACCAGGTCGGGGTGAAAGAAGACCGTCCCCCCGGTTTGGCGGAGACGGATGTTGAGCTCGTAGTCCTGGTTGCGCTCCAGGGTTTCGTCGAAACCTCCCACCCGTTCCAGCGCCGCCCTCCGGAAGGTGCCGAGATAGACGGTGTCGGTGGGTCCGGGCGGTCCCCCCAAGCGATAGCGAGCGTCTCCGGCACCGAGGGGAGTGCTCATCGCCAGGGCGATTGCCTTTTCCAGCAGAGTCACCCCCCGGGCCCGCTGCACCCCGCCTACGTTGTCGGCGCCGGTCTCGGCCAGCATCCTTACCGCGGTAGCCACGTATTCGGGGGGCAGGACGGCATGGGCGTCGCAGCGCACGATGATTTCTCCGGTGGCCGCAGCTATGGCCCGGTTGAGACCGGCGGGAGTGGTACCGGCGGGATTGTCGACCAGGCGGAAACGCGGTTCCGAGGCGGCCAGGTTCTCAAGGATGTGACGGGTGTCATCGATGCTGCCTCCCTCGGCCACTATCACCTCGATGGTCCCCGAATAGTCCTGGGACAGGGCCGCCTGCACCGACGCGGCCACGGTGGCCCGGGCGTTGCGGGCCGGCATCACGATCGAGACGGGGACGCTCATGCCCCCAGCTCCTTCTCAAGAGGGGTGCGGAACCGAGGGATGACCCGAGACCCGTTCAACCACCACTGCAGGTTCTCCACCTCGCGGGTGATGGCGGACTCCGCCTCGGCGGGGACTGGTTCGAGCAGGCGGTAGACCACTTCGCCCGCGGGTCGCTGGGCCCATCCCCCCACCACCCGGCTGTCCCACCAGACGGTGGGCCCGGCGTTGCCGTTGGAGTCGAAGAGGGTGCGGTGGTGATCGCCCAAGTACCAGGATCGTTCCTTCCAGCCCATCACCGTCGAGTCGAGCGAGGGCAGCAGCCAGGCGGCCGGGGTGGGAGGGGGCTCGGGGTCGAGGTCACCGGCGAGCGCCAACCCGGGGCCATCCTCCAGTTCGACCTCAACGGCACCGGCCGCCGCCACCGCCGACCGGGTCTGGGTCAGAGTCCACCCGCTCCACCACTTGAGGTCGTTGATGGAGGCGGGTCCGAAGTTCTGCAGCCAGCGACGAGCCAGTTCCGCTCGGGCCTCTTGTTCGGTGATGTGGGGCAGTGGCTGCGGCAACCAGTCTTCGGTGCGTACCCAGTGGTATTGGCTGGAGAGCCAGCTTCCTCGGGGTCGGGCACGGACGATGCGTCCGGTGGTGGCGAGAAGGAAGAGGATGCGGGTTGACACTCCCACCTTGCCTGCCCATCTTTTCCCTTCTCCGAAGGCGATCTGGAGGGCAAGCTCGGGCACGTCCTGGCTGAGTTGGGTGGCCAGCGCCGGACCCCGTCTGGCTAAGGCTTGTTCGGTGTCCGCCATTACCCGCCGAAGCCAGGGCCCGGGCTGGTCGGTGATTCCACCCTCGACCAGCATCTGCTCCAGCCGGCGTACCTCTCCCGGCACCAGCGGCGACGCGCAGCCGGCGTCGAGTAAGGGCGCCAGTTCCACCGGGACCACGAACATGGTTCGCCGCATCCCCAGGACCTTGAGCAGGGTTCGGCTCTCGTACAGAGCGGCTTCCATGTCGGCGACTTTCATCTCCGGCATCCGGGCCCGGGCGGAGAGAAACACCGTGGCCGGATCGGAGGCGTGCAGCCCCACCAGGCCGCCGGCGATCTCCACCAGATCGGTGGTCATGGTCTCGGGGGCAAGAAAGTGCCGGCGGGCGAGGCGGGCCCGGCGTTCATGGTTGGTGAAGGTCCGCAAACTGCTCAGAT
Source organism: Acidimicrobiia bacterium (assembly GCA_035281425.1). Lineage (GTDB taxonomy): Bacteria > Actinomycetota > Acidimicrobiia > Spongiisociales > ZC4RG35 > JAICND01. The sequence continues at coordinate 5,088 of DATEDX010000007.1, read as the reverse complement.
TGTGGTCCGGCGGCGGCGTAGCCCAAAGCGAATCAGCTCCACGGTTACCACGATGGCGACGGCGGTCCCGAAGGCGGTGAGGAAGGCCAGGGTGTGGTCGTCCTGGAAGCGCCGCCCGAAGAAGAAGCCCAGGGAGGCGGCGAAGGTGGCCCAAAGCAAGCCGGCCAGGGTTATGAAGCCGACGAAACGGAGGCGCGGGTAGCGGGTGATGCCGCTGGTGATGGTGATGGCCGATCTCCCTCCGGGGATGAAGCGCGCGGCTACGAGGAAGGTGCCCGCCCGGCGGTCCAAGGCATTGCGGGCCCATTCGATCCGGCGTAGCCAGCGGGGTCCGGCCCGCCGATCCAGGGCCTCTCCGAATGAGGTTCCCAGCTGATAGGCGGTGATATCCCCGCCGATGGCTCCGGCCGCGCCCACCGCCGCCACCGCCAGGAAGGGGAGGTCACCGAACCCGGCCGCCACCCCACCGATGATGACCGCGGTCTCGCTGGGCACTACCGGTAGCACGGCATCGAGAAAGGCCACTGCGAACAGCGCCGCCAGGAACCACGGGCTGGCGGTGAGGCTTTCCAGTAATCCGATCGTCCCATCGATCACGACGGCCAACCTATGGGCCAGGGCCGCCATTGGCAATCCGTGATCGGCCCCCAAAAGCCCTCTTCCCCCTTCTGCCGGCTCGGGGACATCATCGATCTCCTCTGAACCGCGGCTTCGCCGGGGTCCGTAGTACTCGGCATTACCCGATCACCGAGGAGGTGGGAACGTGTGGAGGAGATCCGTCGTCTTCATGGTCATGGTTCTGGGTCTGGTGGCTTGCGCACCGGAAGAGACCCCGGTGGGAGCGACCATCACCATCGCCGGGCTCAGCTTCGGTGAACCCGTGACCATCGAAGCCGGGGCGACCCTGGTCATTCGTAACGACGACACGCTTCCCCACACCTGGACCGCCACCGATGGCTCCTTCGACTCGGGCAACCTCGACCCTGGCGCCCAATTCACCCGTGTCTTCACCGAGCCCGGGGAGTACCCCTTCGTGTGTGAACTCCACCCCACTATGACCGGCACGGTGACCGTAACCGGGTGATGAGGCTACGGCGTGGGAGCGGCAGTCAAGAGTTCTGTGAGGAGGAGGCGCACCCGCTGTTCGAGATCGTCCCGGATCATCCTCACCCGGTGGAGGGGCTGGCCGGCGGGGTCTTCCAACTCCCAGTCCACGTAACGTTTGCCCGGGTAGACGGGACAGGCGTCCCCACAGCCCATAGTGACGACGACATCGGCCGCTCTGACCATTTCATCGGTCCAGGGCTGGGGCTGTTCGCCGCTGATGTCGATCCCCTTCTCCGCCATGGCGGCCACGGCCGTCTGGTTGAGCTCGGCGGCGGGCTCCGATCCTCCTGAGAAGACCTCGACTTGGATACCGGCGAGATGGCGCATCCACCCCGCCGCCATCTGCGAGCGACCGGCGTTGTGGACGCAGAGGAAGAGCACGCTGGGGCGAAGGTGGGGGGTCGGGGTCTGGCTCCTGGTCATGGAGCCTTCTCGAGCTGTGGTTGGGGCCCGAGGGGCCAGCGTTCGATCCATTGGAAGATGTCGGCAAAGGCCGTGCGGAAAGCTGACGGTCCCCTCCGGTTAACCGGGTCGGGCACCGACCAGTGGAGCCGGGGAGCTGCAAAGGGGATGGTGCCTTCGGCGGCCCGGTCACATACCGATACCACCAGATCGGGGGCCAGATCCACCTGGTGATAGGCGAGGGGAACGGCACCACTGAGGTCGATGCCGAAAGCGGCGGCTGCCGCCACCGCCCGGGGGTGGACGCGGGAGGCCGGGTGACTGCCGGCGCTGTGGGCGGGGTGGCCGGTGCGGGACTGGTAGCAGGCGGCGGCGAATTGGGAGCGGGCCGAGTTGTGGGTACAAATGAAGAGGACCTTGCCGGCGGCGGGCAAGCTGCTTCCACCCAACAGCTGGTGTCCGGCGGAGAGGAGGTGGAGATAGCGGCGACGGCGGTCACCCTCCGAGGGCCGGCGGGCCACGAGCCCCGCTCGTTCGAGAACTTTGAGGTGATGGGCGAGGAGATTGCCGGGCAGGCCGGTGAGGGTGGCGAGTTCACCGGTGGTTCGATCAGACCGGCTCAGTTCATCAGCGATCAATAACCGGTGTTCGTCGCCCAGGGCGGCGTGGGCCCGGGCTCGAGCGGAGAGGTCCATTACTCAAAGAATAATGAGTCAACTATTCCTGAGCAACTTTCTGCTCGATTTCCTCCCAGGGGGGAAGGGCAGGAACTTGAGCTCCCACCACCAATCCGGCGGCGAGCAGAACCAGGTTCTTGACCACGAACTCTCCCTCCACCGTCAGCAGAAGGGGATTGCCTTCCTGAAAGGCGATGTCGGGTCGGATCACTAGGACCAGGAAGGTACCCAGCATCTGGAGGGCGAAGAGGAACAGAGTCACCCGCATCAGCTTGGCGGCGAGCAGCCCGAGCCCCACCACCACCTCGAAGATCCCGAGCACGGGGATGAACCAGGAGGGGTCTACCCAATACACCACCGAAGCGATCAAGGTCTCCACCGGACTCATCCCCGCCACCTTGAGGACCCCGAACCAAACGAAGACCACTCCCAGGGAGAGGCGCAGAAGGGGGATGCTGCGGTTTCGCAAGAAGTCCCGCACCCGCTGGTCGGCCCGGCGGATCCTCGTCCACCAACTTTCGGCCACTGCGGCCGGCGGGGAGGCCGGCTTGTTCATGGCCGCATCGTACCCATAGCCCCCCAACACCAATCCGGACGGGTTTGGCGGTGCTTCCTCCGGGGTATTCCTCCGTTCTGGTGACGGTTGAGCACGATATTCCTGCTCAACCGTCACAAGAACGGAAAAAAAGACGGAGGAGTAAAGATGGAACACCGCGAAATTCACCAACGGCGCCGCACTGTCGACCGGCGGGTGATCAGCCCGGCCCAGGTCGTGGCCGGGTTGATCGGTCTCTTCCTGGTCATCCTGGGAGGGGTGGCTTTGGCCCGGACCGGCCTCAGTGCTCTGACCAGCCCCACCGAGACCGTGCTCGGCTTTGGTCACACCCCGCTGATGGGACTGATCGACGTCGCCGCCGGGATCTTTTTCCTGGGCGCGGCCGCCTCTTCGGGAGTGAGGGGCAGCCTGATCGGGCTCGGTTTGGCAGCGGTGGCCTTCGGGGCCATCGTCGCCATCGAACCGGGAGCGTTCGATGACGCCCTGGGCGGAGGCAGGGAGATAGGCGTCCTTTACGTCATCATCGGAGCGGTGGGGCTGCTGGCCGGTTGGGCCTTTCCCACCACCGTGGTCGACCGGGTCGCCACCGAAGACGGCACCGCTGTCATCGAGGCCTGACGATCCTTTCGGCTCATTCTCGGGGCTGGGGGTGATCGTTTTGATCACCTGGAACCCGGGGTTCGCGGTGAAACCGCGGGCGTGTCAGGTCACGGGGAAGGGTGACTGAATCCACCACGGCTGGGTGGAGGGTTGCACCGAGACCACCCACTTGACCCACCAGAACCCGCGCCGGCCGGGCGCCACCAGCCGGAGAGGGAAGCCGTGCCCGGCCGACAGCGGGGCCCCACCCACTTCGGTGGCGAGGAGGAGGCGCCCGGCATCGTGTAGTGGGAACCGGCGGGCGTAGCCGGTGGCCGAGCGCACTTCGAAGCTGGTCCACGGCCCCGGCGGGAGGAGGCGGTCGACCGGCACCCCCTTCCACCTCTGCACCGAATACCAACCCCCGGTGCAGTCGAGCAGGGCCTCCCACTGCTCCGACTCCATGGCTGACAATTCGGCTGGACCGATGATTTGATCCGCGATCGATAGCCGCCAATCCGCCGGGCCGATGGAGGGGACCACATCGTTGAGCCAGGAGGTAACCGGCATCTGCGCCGGATCTCCTGAGCCTCGCTGGTGAGACCCGGTGAATCGCCGTTCGACCCCGGGTAGCGACAGAGCCGCCAGTGAACGCTCCCATCCCAGCCATAAAAGTCCCGCCCCTGCTCCCAGAGCCACGCCGCGGAGGAGGGCCCGCCGTTCCAGGTCGGCTCGCCGCAGCCTCTGCGGATGGCGGCGGAAGTGATAAACCGCGGCGGCTAAAGCAGCTACCGCTCCGCCGACATGGATTTGCATCACCGTCAAGGGTCCGATCCGGTACCAGACCCCGGTGGCATGGGCCAGCCCGCTGAGGATGGTGATAGTGGTGAGAGCTAAGAGGGCAAGCGAGGTCCAGTTGCCCGGGCGGCGCCGGCGGAGTCCCCGTCGCACCACCATCGACTTCCAAGGGGAAAGCAGCACGATCGTCAGGGCGGTGATGCCATGGACCAGGGCCAGGTTGATTGCCCCGTCGACCCCGATGGCGTTGGAGGCGAGCCCCGTCACCACTGCCAGGCAGAGGAGAAGACCGAGGGCAACGTTGGTCCGCCGGCCCATGAGGCATTGAAGCGCATCGCTTCGCCTATCTGCGCGGTTTAGCCGGGTATGGGAGGGATCTGGGGCAACAGCAGAAACGATGGGTGATCCCCTCCCACGTGTAGGGTCACGGTCGTGTCGAAGATCTCGGAGGGACGGTTGTCCGGATCGGCATGGGTCATCCCCCCCGTGCCCCGAGTGGCGTAGACGAAGCTCTGGCCGTATTCATCGAGTGGGCCGCGATATTCGTAGTCCTTGCCTCGGACCCAGAGCCGTAGGCGGTAGTCGGGAGGGACGACGATGCAGGAGGGCACGATCTCGATGTCGAGTTGGTAGATCTCTCCTGGCTGGAGCGGCTCGGTCCGATCGTGGCGGTGGAAGGGCTGCCAGGGCTGGCTTCGCTCCGGATCGAGGGCCCGGTGTGAGGCTCGCAGCCACCCATTGGCGATGGGGGTGTTGGGGTCGGTCGATCCTTCGAAGGTGACCTCCTCACCGTCCGGGTCGAAGAGTTGGAGGATGAGGAAGAGATCGGCGTCGGTGGTCGCCGAGGAAACATAAAGCCGGGCCGCCATCGGTCCGGTGAATTCGGTCTCCTCCGAAAAAGGCGGGGTGGTGAAAGTTAGGCCCTCACCCATGGTGTCATAGGGAAGATGGGCGCCGTCCGGCGACGGG
>DATEDX010000006.1:0-3535 GCA_035281425.1 Acidimicrobiia bacterium | reverse complement strand
TCCGGCGAGCCTGCGGAGGGGACGTGGTTTTGCCTGCGCCTTCAAGAACATCGGCTTTTCGTTTGGGTTCCCGGAGCGCTGCGAGGCGACGATCGAACTCGACGGCGACGACCAAATCGAACAGGTGACGCTGTTCCAAGCCGGAGCCGAAGTGGGCCAGGGGGCCCACACGGTGTTCCGGCAAATAGCCGCCGAAGCCGTGGGGGTGGATGTCAGCCTGGTCAATGCCGTGTACTCGGATACCGCCGTCACCGGGGACTCAGGATCGGCCTCGGCCTCCCGCCTCACCTGGATGGGCGGCAATGCCATCCTCGGAGCGGCCGAAGAGGCCTTCAAGCGTTGGAACGAAGGCGACCGTCCCGCGCGGGGCCACTTTCGTTTCGTTCCACCCCCGACCCAGAGCCTCGATCCGTCCACCGGAGAAGGACAGCCGAACTTCGCCTATGGCTATGTCGCCGAAGTGGTCGACCTCCAAGTCGACATCGAAACCGGGCATATCTTCGTCGACCGAGTGGTATGCGCCGACGATGTGGGACGTGCCCTCAACGTCCCCCTCATCGAAGGACAGGTGGAGGGAGCCGTGGTCCAAGGCCACGGTTACGCCATCACCGAAGACCTGCAAGCCAACGAGGGTCGAGTAACCCATCCCCGCCTCTCTGCCTATCTGATCCCGGGAATCGGTGACATACCCCGCCAGGTGGACACGGTGCTGGTGGAAACTCCCGACCCGCGGGGGCCCTACGGCGCCCGGGGGATGGCAGAGATGCCACTCGTCCCTTACGCGGCGGCGGTGGTAGCTGCGCTCTACGACGCCACCGGGGTGTGGTTCCATCGCCTTCCCCTCACCCCCTCTCGGGTCGTGGAGGAGTTGCACCGGGCGGGTGTGATTTAGCTAGCTGTCGGCTATCAGCATTCAGCTAACGGCCAACAACGACAGGCGCGCTTCACGTCACGCGTCCCACGTCTGGTTCTGCCTCCTTCGGTCCTACTAGCCACCTCCCCAGAACCCCCTCCGGCCCTCCGGGCCACCTCCCCCAACGTCGCTCCGCTCCTGGGGGAGGAAGAGATCACTACGCTCGCTGGGGGAGGAAGTCGCGTCTTCTCCCCCCAGGAGGCCCGCCAGGGCCGACATTGGGGGGAGTACCCCGAAGGGGGGAGGGGGGCCACTCCCGTCTCACATCTTCCGTCTTCCGTCTCATGCTCAGACCGGTTGCTCCAGCACCACCACCCGCCCGTCGGGGTCTTGGACCTGGAGGAAGCGGGTACCCCAGTGGCTATCCACGGGAGCGCCGATCGTCGCCACCCCGGGAGGAGCGGCCAGTTCGACCCCGGGGGCGACCCGGAGGTAGATCTGGCTGACCGGGTCCCTCTCCTCCGGGACCTCCGCCACGTATAGGTGGGGGCCGTCGCCGAAGGGAGGGTCGAAGCGGCCCGAGCCGTGGTCGGTGGCATCGACCAATTTGAAGCCGAGCGCCGTCCAGAACGCCACCGTCTCATCCCAATGATGGGTTTCCAGGTAGATATGACCGACTCCGTCCGTCATTGCGGGCTCCAGTCTCTGCTGCAGCGGATCCGACCCTCCGACTGTATCGCTACCGTCCTGATATGGACCATCGCTTAGACGCCTTTGTTGCCTCCCTGCCCAAGGCGGAACTGCACCTTCACATCGAGGGGACCCTGGAGCCCGAGTTGATGTTCCGGCTGGCCGCCCGTAATCAGGTCGCCCTTCCCTATCCCGATGTCGCCGCGCTGCGGGCCGCTTACCAGTTCACTGATCTCCAGAGCTTCCTCGATATCTACTACCACAGCGCAGCCGTGCTTCGCACCGAAGACGACTTTGCCGAGCTGATGGCCGCCTACCTGGAGAAGGCGATCGCCCAAGGGGTGGTGCGGGCCGAGATCTTCTTCGATCCCCAAACCCATACTGCCCGGGGGATCCCGTTTGCGGTGTTCATGGAGGGCTTCGATCGAGCCCGGAGCCGGTATGCCGGGCAAATCTCCGCCGATCTGATCATGTGTTTCCTTCGTCATTTGCCGGAAGCGAGTGCCCTCGCCACCTTGGAGGCCGCCGGTCCCTACCTCGACAAGATCGTCGGTGTCGGTCTCGACTCCTCCGAAGTGGGCCATCCACCCCAAGAGTTTGCCCGGGTTTTCGCCGAGGCGCGCGCCACCGGGCTGCGGACAGTGGCCCACGCCGGAGAAGAAGGCCCGCCTGAATACATCTGGGGCGCCCTCGACGTGCTGGGTGTGGAGCGGGTCGACCATGGGGTCCGTTGCCTGGAGGACGGTAAGTTGGTAGCTCGGCTGGCCACCGAACAGACTCCGCTCACGGTGTGTCCGATGTCCAACGTCCGCCTCAAAGTGGTGGAGACCATGGCTCAACATCCCCTCCGGCAGATGCTCGAAGCCGGCCTCAACGTCTCCATCAACTCCGACGATCCTGCCTTCTTCGGCGGATACATTGGCGACAACTATCGAGAGGCAGCGCTGGCGCTCCAACTCACCGAGGAGGAATTGGCTGCCATTGCCCAACGTTCGCTGGCGCAATCGTTCGAGACGGTTTAGCCCGCGGTCAGGCGCATCAAAGGCCGGTTATTGACCCGGTTTACCTCTCGAAAGCCGGCCTGCCTAAACATCGACACCGAACCGACGTAGAGGGAAGCAGGGGAAGGGGAGGCGCCGGGTGAGTCGTCGAGGAGGGGATAGCCGTCGATGGTGCGGGCACCGCGGGCCCAGGCGAACTTCACGGCCTCGTCCAACAGAGCAGCGGCGATGCCTTGGCCCCGCTGTTTCCGGGCGATGAAGAAGCAGTTGACGACCCAGTTGCCTTCCGCCTCCGGATCGGGGAACGGCCGGTAGACGCGGGAGCGGGGAGACATCATCCGGGTGTAACGAGTTCGAGGCCCAACGGCACACCAGCCCACGGGGTTGCCCTCTCGATAAGCCAACAGCCCCGGCTCGGATCCGTTCGCTACCAGGCCGGCGAGGAGCTTCTTTCTCTCCTCGGGGGTGGCCTGAGCGAACTCCTTCCCGGTCAAGATCCACCAAGTGCACCAACAGTTCCAGTAAGCCCCCCCGGGACCAAACAACTCAAGCAAGTCGTCCCAGCGATCAGGGGTGACGGGATGGATCTCCACATATGGTTTATAGCTCGAACCGCCCGAAAACGGCATTAGCTGCTGGCCGACAGCTGATGCCGCCTTCCCTCATCGAACCTGGGTTGGTTCAGTCCTCGTCGCCGTCGTCTCCGTCGGCCATCACCAACTCCTCTTCGAAGTCGATGTCTTCGTCGAGGGGCCGGGTGCCTCCGCCCAGCGACTTCAGCCATTCGGCCGGGTCCTCAGGCAGGCCCTCGTCGTCGCGGCTGGGGAGCTCCCAACCGAGTGAAGCGACAGTGGTAGCGCCGGGCAGCGAAGGCTGCAGCACCTGATAGTCGTCGGCGCCGGTCCCCGCGGGGATGAGCTTGCCGATGATGACGTTCTCCTTCAAGCCCCGCATGAAGTCCGACTTACCGAAGATGGCGGCGTCGGTGAGG
>DATEDX010000005.1:0-3743 GCA_035281425.1 Acidimicrobiia bacterium | reverse complement strand
GATCAAACCCGCCTGCCGGGCAGCCCGGAAAATCTGCTCGAAGTGGTCGGCCTGGCGGGCATCCACCACGTAGAGGATGAGGTCAGCACCCAAGTCGACCGCCCTCATCTCCAGGGTGGCGAGGTCGGTGGTGGAATACAGGTAGCCCCCCACCGACGTTTCCAGGATCAGAGGCGGCAGGTCCCGCTTGTCGTCGGGAAGATCGACGGGAACGATCAGTGCCCCTCGGCTTTCGATTGCCATCCCAGATTCCCGCAGTCTTTCCACCAGGGGACCCAGGCGGTCGGCAACGTCGGATTCGCCGTACCAGAGGTCGAACTCGACTCCTAGATCGGCGAAGTCCCGGCGCTGGCTTTCCTCGGAAACGCGTTTCATGTGCCGCCACAAGGCGAGATAGCCCGGTCGACCCTGCTGCAGGTCCACGGTGGCTTGACGGGCCCGGGCGGCGAACGCTTCGTCCCGCTCGGCGCGTTCTGAGGCTTGCGGATAGATCGTCTGCAGGTCCTCAAGCGTCACTGGGGAGGTGTCGGGATAGGGCCCGTCGAGCTCCGGATCGAAGTAGGGAAGGTCGGGCTCCTCCTCAGCGAGGGCGGCGATGAGCAGACCCATCTGGAATCCCCAGTCTCCGAAGTGGGGGTCACGGATCACCTTGTGTCCCAGGAACCGGAATATCCGTTGTAGTGAGTCGCCGATGATGGTGGCCCGCAGGTGACCGACATGCATGGCTTTGGCGACGTTGGGTCCGGCGTAGTCGACCACCACCGTCTCGGGAGTGGAAGTGGATGTGCCCAAACGGGGGTCATCGGCCGCCTGCTGGGCGTAGCGGGCGATGACCTCGTCGCTGAGGGTGAGGTTGATGAAGCCCGGTCCTGCCACTTCCACCTTGGCGAACTGTTCTAGGGAGGCGAGGCGACCGGCGATGGCCTCCCCCAACTCCCGGGGATTCCGCTCCGACTCTTTGGCGGCGGCGAGGGCGCCGTTGCATTGGAACTGGGCCAGTTCCGGACGTTGAGAAACCACCACTTCGCCCCACCGGGCGGCGAGGCCCTCGGAGGCAAAAGCTTCACCGACGAGGCGGGATAGGTCATTGAGGAGCGTCATTGGTGCACATCATTCTGGCAACTGCCAGGGACCCCGAGTCCATCCGGCCTGGAACCTGTGGTTCGTTACCGCCAGCGGCTACCGTCGCCGCTCATGGGGTTCGCCGAATACGAGGACTACGACGGACTGGGGTTGGCCGATCTGATCCGCCGGGGCGAGGTCACCGCCGCTGAGGTGCTGGAAGCGGCCATCGAACGTATCGAGGCCCGCAACCCTCAGTTCAACGCGGTGATATGGAAGATGTACGACCGAGCCCGAGCCCGAATCAGCCGCACCCTGCCCGAAGGGCCTTTCAGCGGGGTTCCCTTCCTGCTCAAGGATCTGGGGTTGGCGTACCGGGGGGCACCGCTCACCAATGGCTCTCGCTCCCTTCGTGATTACGTTCCCAACTTCAACGGGACGCTGGCCGACCGTCAGGAGGCGGCAGGTCTGGTGATCCTGGGGAAGACCAATACTCCCGAGTTTGGGCTGTCGCCGGTCACCGAACCGGAACTGCACGGCCCTACTGCCAACCCCTGGGACCAGAGGTTCTCCTGTGGGGGATCATCGGGTGGAGCGGCGGCGGCGGTGGCGGCGGGAATGGTACCTCTCGCTCACGCCTCGGATGGCGGGGGATCGATCCGCATTCCCGCCTCCCTCACCGGCCTTTTCGGGCTCAAGCCGACCCGGGCCCGGGTTCCGGTGGGACCGGTCTTCGGAGAGTCATGGTTTGGGCTCAGTGTCAGCCACGCCATCACCCGCTCGGTGCGGGACTCTGCCGCCCTGCTCGATCTCACCCATGGACCCGAACCCGGCGATCCCTACGCAGCTCCGTCGCCCGAGCGACCCTATCTGGAGGAGGTCTCGCTTCCGCCTCCCAAGCTCTCGGTGGCACTGTCACCCGAGCCGCTGCTCGGCGATGAGTCACACGAAGTTTGTCGGGCCGGGGTCCACGAAACCGGAAGACTGCTCGAGTCGCTGGGTCACAGAGTTGCCTACGTCGAGGTTCCCATCGAGCGTGAGCGCCTTACCCAGGCATTCCTGACTTTGGGTGCCGCCGAGGCAGCGGTTCTGCTTCAGCAGACCGCCGAGCTGGCCGGTAAGGAGGCCCCCGACCCAGCTGATTACGAGCTGGCCACTTGGGTTTTGGGAGCCGCCGGCCGCAAACTCGCCGCGGCCGATATGGCCCAAGCCCTGATCGAGATCCGGATGGCGGGGAGGGCTATGGCTCGGTTCCATGCCCAGTTCGATGTGCTCGTCACCTCCACCCTGGGCCGGCCCGCCATTGCCCACGGTGACCTCGCCCCCACCGCCTCCGAGCGCTTAGTGCTGGAAACCCTCCGCCGGGCCCCGCTGGGGCCGGCCCTGATGACTGTCTTCCATCGGCTTGCGGACCGGGTACTGGCCCCGATTCCCAATACCCCTCTCTTCAATATGACCGGACAGCCAGCGATGTCGGTTCCGCTCCACTGGTCAGAAGGCGGTTTGCCGATAGGAGTGCAGTTCGCCACCGCTTTCGGTCAGGAAGGTTTGTTGTTCCGGCTGGCCGGCCAGTTAGAGGAGGCACGCCCTTGGTTCCACCGTCGTGCACCGTCGCGCTAAGCGACCGTTCGGTGTGGAGGCGGCTTCAGGGGGATACGAGCAGGTAACGATTGACGGTGGGCCACAGGTTCTCTACCTGGGGTGACACCGAGTAAACGAGCATCCGACTGCCGATCGCCCCGACCAGAGACGCATTCCCGGGTTTGGGTACCGCCTCGGTTCGCCAAGTGACCCCGTCCGACGAGAACGACATCTCAGCCTGGGGAACAACGTTTTGCCACCCCCACAGCTGAGGAAGAGGGTCGGGTGGGACCAAGACCTGCTCGCCGTCGAAGGTGAGGACCACCATTCCCGTTTCGGGGTCGAACTCGCCATCAACCAGTGAGTAACCCTTCGAGGTCCACCTACCTACTTCCGCACCGGACCCGTCGACGGCCGATAGGACGCCATCGAAGAAAGTGAGGGTGTATTCGCCCGCTTTGACCTGGCGGGGCTCCTCGATCACAACCGGCACGTCGAATTGAAGGATGGTGATGGAGTCGGTGGTAGAGCTCACTCCTCGGATCCGGTCGCGAAGCCCGCGGTCCAGCCGCACCGCCCGGAGATCCTGACCATTCCAGATGCGCAGGTAGGGCACATCGAAGGTGATCGACACCAAGGTGCCACCCGGCCCCTTGGTGGTCCACCCCACCAGGGGTAACTCGAGAGCTGGACTCCACTCGAGCCCATCTCTCGAGGTGTGGGTGGTGAGATTGTCGGCGTATGCCACCAACTGGCCCTGGCCGTCGGCGATCAAGGAGTAGAAGCCAAATCCGGATCCCGGGGGCGGCACTTCCTCCCAAGTGGCGCCATCGCCGGTCCGGAACACTCGTTGGACGTAATCCACCGGCTCGGCTCGGCCCGCTTCCATCACCCTGACGGGGCCGGCGGTGACGAATGCCTGACGCCCGTCTGGGTCAGACAGCTGGAGGCGGCCCTTGGCCACCTCCGCCTGGATCTCTGCTGGTAATGACTCGTATACGGGTACGAGCCCTGCGTTCCAGTCGGCGCCACCCGTGACCAGGGCGGCTTCACCCCCTACCACCAGGTCGTGAGGAACGAATGCCGGGACTTCGTCGCTC
>DATEDX010000004.1:0-29625 GCA_035281425.1 Acidimicrobiia bacterium | reverse complement strand
ATCTTCAACCGGGTGCAAGGGCCGGGCGGCGAGCATTGGTGGCGCGTGTATGAGCCCCTCTCCACCATGGCCGACCACCTGGTGGGATCCGACTACTTCTTTGGTTTCGTCGCCGACCTGCCCGTCACCGTCAACGTCGATACACGGCGCCGGACTATTCCCGGCCCGGCAATGGTGGTGGTGCCGCTAGGCGGTCTCGATCTCGGTGGGGACAGCCCCGACATCGTCGAAGCGGAGGGCGTGGTCTATGACAACGGGGGGTGGTTCGAGGGCACCGAGATCACTCTTGAGTTCGCGGTGGCGGGTACCGAGCAATTACGGCTGGTGGGAGGAGAGGAGTCCTTCGGCGGGTCCCCGGGCTACCAAGCCTGGGATTGGACGTCTTCCAGCTTCGTTCCCGTCGAGCTGGGTGAGTTCGACCCACGGTTTGTCAACGGCGATGGCCAGGTGGTGATTCGCCTCATTTCGGACGACAACGAGGTGTTTGGGGTCTGGGTGCCCTCAGTGCGCCTCACCTGGGCGCCGGCTCGATGAACCCCATCCTCTACAAGGAGGGAATCGACCGATTCCGCAGCCGCCGGGTCTGGCCCTTCTTGTTGTTCTGGGTGGCCTTCAACGGAGGGTTGGTGTACCTGCTGTTTCTTCTCGCCTCTTCCATCACCGAGCAGGGTTTCGGCCCCCTTATCGGCCGGGCCAATATCGGGCCCTTCCTTTTCCATGGTGTGCTCTCGCTGATGTTGCTGGGAGTCATCATGTTCCTCCCGGGGATGGCGGCGGTGGGGATCGTGGGGGAGCGGGAGCGTCAGACCATGCGGCTCTTGCAGACCACCAGCCTCACCCCGTTCCAAATCGTGACCGGGAAGCTGGGGGCGGCTCTGGCCTATCTGGGCTGGCTGCTGGTCGCCTTGCTGCCAATCATCACCGCTCCTCTCGCCCTGGGAGGGGTCAGTCTCGGTGACATTCTCGGCGCCCTGCTGATGCTGGCTTTGATCGCGGTGACCATTGCCTCGATGGCGATCTGGCTTTCCTCCCGGGCCCGCAGCACCCGGTCGGCGGTGGCCGGAGCCTATGTGCTCACCTTCTCCCTGCTTTTCCTCACCCCCCTATTGGGGGTAGGCGAGGCCTTGGCCCAGACCCGTATGCGTGAACCCTTGGTCACGGAGTTGTGGACGGTCATCCCCAACCCCTACCTCGCCCTGGTGTCGGCCGTGGTCCACCCGCTGGAGGTGGACGACGGCCGCTGGCAGACCGTCTTCTACCCGGGCTACCTGGTGCTGCTGGCCCGCGACGGTGTGGATGCCCCCGGATTCAGCGCCCGGGACCGAGTGGTGGAGGAGGACGGGAGGCGCTTCCTCACCCTCTCCCGCCCCCCGCTGTGGGTGCTGAGCGGGCTGTTCTACGCCGGCGTCACCTTCCTCACTTTGCGGAACGCGGTGAAGTGGGTGACCACCCCTTCTCCTACTGAGTTTTCGGTCAAACGCACCCGTGGGAGCACCTGACCGGGTTAGGGATGTGCGGTCACCAGGGGGGCGAGTAGGTGACGAGGGTCTTCATGTAGTTGGCTCGTTCGAAGAGGGCGGGGTCGGCCACCGCCTGCTGGCTCAACGAGCCCTTGGCCTCCTCGAGTGAGGCATACCCCCTCTCCACCAACCAGTTTTTCAGTCCGTCCACCGTTTCGGTAAGGCGCTCGGCACCGTGGAGCAGCAGGGCCGAGGCCATCATGGTCACGTCGGCTCCCGCCAGGATCAGCTTGATCGCCTCGCTGGGGCCGTGGACTCCGGTGGTGGCGGCCAAGGACGCTCTCACCCGGCCCCGAAGGATGGCCATCCACCGAAGCACCAGGCGCAACTCTGCCGGGGTGGAGAGGATGAGGTTGGGGCGAACGGAGAGCGTCTCCAGGTCGATGTCGGGTTGGTAGAAGCGATTGAAGAGCACCAGAGCGTCGGCCCCGGCATCGGCCAGGCTTCGAGCCATCGCCGCCAGTGACGAGAAATAGGGCCCGATCTTCACCGCCAGGGGCACGTCGACGACTCGCCTCACCGCTTCCACCAGGTGAAGGTATTGCGACTCGACCTGAGCCGAGGTCAGTTCAGGATCGGCGGCGATGAAGTAGATGTTGAGTTCCAGAGCGTCCACACCTTCGTCGGCCAGAACCCGGGCATAGAGCGTCCAGCCTCCGGTTCCAGTTCCGTTGAGGCTGGCGATCACCGGGATGGAAAGCTCCCGGCGAGCGCCCCGGATCAGCTCCAGATACTGGCGGGGCCCGGTGTTGTAGTCGTCCATCTCCGGTAGGTAGCCGTTGGGAGCTTCCCCACTCCCGGTGTTCCACTCCAAGCCGAGGTGAATGGCCATGGCGTCGTGCTCCACCTGCTCTTCGAACAAGGAAGGCAGCACCACGGCGGCAGCGCCCGCCTCCGCCAGCCGGTGGAGATGGTCGAGGTCTCCGGTGAGGGGAGAAGCGGAGGGAACCACGGGATGGGCCAGTTTCAGCCCTAGATACTCGGTGGTGAGATCAACTGTCACCGATCCTCCAGTTGGGTGTATTCGGCTTTGCGGTGCACTTCCACCAGTTGCTCGTAGAGCTGCCAGCGGTCGTCGATATCGCGCTGAGCCTGGCTGAGGAGCTCTCCGGCCCGCTCCGGGTTGGCCCGGGTCAGCACCGCGAAGCGGGCCTCTTCGGCCGCGAACTCCCGGAAGGGAAGAGTCGGTTGGCGGCTGTCGAGTCGCAGCCCGGGACGGCCTCGAAGTTCGAGATCGGGGTCGTATCGATACAGGGGCCAGTAACCCGATTCGGCAGCCCTCTTCTGGTGGGTCATTTGGCTCGACATATCGATTCCATGGGCGATGCAAGGGCTATAGGCGATGATGAGCGAGACCCCCTGGTGGGCCTCGGCTTCGGCCAAGGCCCGGACCGTCTGGGTCATGTTGGCGCCCATGGCGATCTGAGCTACATAGACGTTGCCGTAGGCCATGGCCAGCTGTCCCAAGTCCTTCTTGCCGGTGGCCTTACCCCCGGCGGCGAACTTGGCCACCGCCGCCCGCGGGGTGGCCTTGGAGGCCTGGCCGCCGGTATTGGAGTAGACCTCGGTGTCCAGCACCAAGAGGTTGACGTTGCGCCCCGAGGCGAGGACGTGATCGACTCCCCCGAAGCCGATGTCGTAGGCCCAGCCGTCTCCGCCAACGATCCAGACACTCTTCTTCACCAGGGCATCGGCCACTGCCTGCAACCTCCGGGCGAGGGGGCTGTCGAGAGCGGCCACCTTCTCTTTGAGGGCCGCGACCCGCTCCCGTTGGGCCTCGATCCCGGCTTGGTCGGACTGGTCGGCCTCCATCACAGCCCATGCCTCCATGCCCAGATCGGGAAGCAGGGCGGTCACCAGCAGGCGGGCGTCTTCTGCCATCCGGTCCAGGGCCAAGCGGATCCCTAATCCGAACTCGGCGTTGTCTTCGAAGAGGGAGTTAGCCCAGGCGGGTCCCCGGCCGGCCCCGTCGACGGTATAGGGGGTGGTGGGAAGATTGCCTCCGTATATCGAGGAGCAGCCGGTGGCGTTGGCGATGACGGTGCGGTCGCCAAACATCTGGCTGAGCAGCTTGATGTAGGGCGTCTCCCCGCATCCGGCGCAGGCTCCCGAGAATTCGAACAAAGGCTCGATCAGCTGGGAGCCCTTAACCGAATCGAGTTTGAGGCTCGACCGGGGAGGATCGGGAATCTCGAGGAAATACTCGAAGTTGGTTCGTTCCCGCTGGAGGTGAGGTTCCTTCGACTCCATGTTGATCGCTCGGTGTTTCACCTCTTCTTTGGAATGGGCGGGGCAGACATCCACGCACACCCCGCAACCGGTGCAGTCGTCCGGAGCCACCTGCACGGTGAGTGCCCGGCCGGCGAACTCACGGCTGGCGGCCTCTTTCCACTGGAAACCCGGTGGCGCCCCATCGGTCACGGCCACCTCGAAGACCTTGATGCGGATGGCGGCATGAGGGCAGGCCAGGGCACAACGAGCGCAGTCGATACAGATCGACGGATCCCAGATCGGTATCTCGGTGGCAATGGAACGTTTCTCCCAGCGGGCGGTGCCGGTGGGGAAGGTGCCGTCGACCGGGAGGGCGGAGACGGGAAGGGAGTCGCCCTGTCCGGCCATCATCAGGGCGGTGACTCGTTGTACGAAGTCGGGCGCCTTTTCGAGCTTCCTGGCCAGCCGTTCCGCCGGCCCGGGGCGGGAACCGGTGGCGCTGGCGGGAGTCTCCATCCGTCGCAGCCCGCTCAGGGCCTGGTCGACGGCGGCGTGGTTGCGACGGATGATGACATCGCCGCGCTTGCCGTAGGCCTTCTCGATTTCCTTCTTGATGGCGGTACTGGCTACCGCCGAGGGAAGTACCCCGGAAAGTTCAAAGAAGCAGGTCTGGAGGACAGTGTTGATCCGACCACCTAGACCCGCCTGGCGAGCCACCGCGGCGGCGTCCACCACCCACACCTCGAGCGACTTGGCGATGATCGTCTCCTGCACGGCCTGGGGAAGCTGGTCCCAAGTGGCCTCCGGGGAGTGGGGGCTGTTGAGGAGGACTTTGCATCCGGGAGCCGCTACCGAGAGGACGTCGATCTCCTCGAGCAGTTGAAAGAAGTGACAGGCGACGAAGGTGGCTTGACCGCTTCCGATCAGGTAAGTGGAGTGGATCGGCCGCGGTCCAAAGCGGAGGTGGCTGACGGTAATGGACCCCGACTTCTTCGAGTCGTACACGAAGTAGCCCTGGGCGTAGAGATCGGTGTTTTCGCCGATGATCTTCACGGACGACTTGTTGGCCGACACCGTGCCGTCGCTTCCCAGCCCGAAGAAGACCGCCGCCACCACCTCTTCGGGCTCCTGCCAAATGTCTTCCACCGCCAAGCTGAGATGGGTGACGTCATCGTTGATACCAACGGTGAAATGGCGGCGGGGGGTGGAAGACGCCAGTTCGCGGAAGACCGCCACCGCCATCGGTGGCGTGAACTCCTTAGAGGAGAGGCCGTAGCGGCCGCCGATCACTCGGATCGGTGAGGCGCCGGTTTCGGACAAAGCGGTTACCACGTCGAGGTAGAGGGGGTCACCCACCGCCCCAGGTTCTTTGGTGCGGTCGAGCACGGCCACGGTCTGCACCGTTTGGGGGAGCGCCTTCACGAAGGCCTCGGGAGCGAAGGGGCGGTAGAGGCGAACCGTCACCATCCCCACCGGCTCACCTTGGGCGAGGAGAGAGTCCACTGCCTCCCGGGCCGAACCTGCTCCCGAACCCATCAGGACGATGACCCGTTGGGCTTGGGGATGGCCGTAGTAGTCGAACAGCTGGTAGTTGCGTCCGGTGCGGGCAGCGAGCCGAGCCATCTCCTCTTCGACGATGCCGGGCACCGCCTGGTAGAACGGATTGGCGGCCTCGCGGGCTTGGAAAAAGACGTCGGGATTCTGCGCCGAGCCTCGCAGCACCGGCCTCTCCGGGTTGAGCCCCCGGTGGCGATGGGCGGCGATCAAGTCTTCGGAGATGAAGTCGCGGATGGTGATCAGATCAAGCCCTTCGATCTTGGCTACCTCGTGAGAGGTTCGGAATCCGTCGAAGAAGTGGAGGAAAGGAACGCGGGAGCGGAGAGCAGCCGAGTGGGCGATGAGGGCCAGATCCTGCGCCTCCTGAACCGATGATGAGGCGAGGAGGGCGAAGCCGGTGGGCCGGGCGGCCATCACGTCGGAGTGATCCCCAAAGATGGAAAGGGCGTGGGTGGCGAGGGTGCGGGCCGCCACATGGAAGACGGTGGGGGTGAGCTCACCGGCGATCTTGTACATGTTGGGGAGCATCAGGAGCAGCCCTTGGGAAGCGGTGAAGGTGGTGGTCAAGGCCCCGGTGAGAAGGGAACCGTGGACGGCGCCGGCTGCCCCGGCTTCGCTTTGCATCTCGATCACTTCGGGCACGACCCCCCAGGCATTGGCTCGGCCCTGCTGAGACCAGGCATCGGCCAGCTCCCCCATCGGTGAGGCGGGAGTAATCGGGTAGATGGCGATCACCTCCGACAGGGCATGGGCCACCCGGGCGGCGGCCTCATTGCCGTCGAGAGTGAGGTGAAGAGAGTTTTCGGTCACCGCCTCCTCAACGTATCGCCGGGGCGGGGGGAATACCGGGGCCGAAGGTCACACCGTGGTGGTCCACATGTCATCAGCTGTCAGCTTTCAGCTTTCAGCTATCGGCCAGCAATCAGCCGGTCTCTCCTGATCAAAGAGACCGGCTGACAGCTGACAGCTGATAGCTGATGGCTATTTAGGCATCCACGATGACTTTGGCCCTCATCCAAGGATGGGGCAGGCAGTAGTACTCGAATTCACCGGCGGTGGTGAAGGTGTAAGACCAGGTGTCGCCGGGCTGGAGGAATCCCGAGTCGAACCCGCCGTTGACGTCGGTGACGGTGTGCATCTGGTCGTCGTCGTTGGTCCAGGTCACTGTGGTCCCCACTTTGACCGTGAGCACGTTGGTCGAGTAGTCGGCCGGACTTTCCGTGGCTGCGAACTCGTCGGCCGCATCCATCGGCTGGGCGTTCCAGGCCCCGGCGGTGATGGAGACCGACTCCGTCGGCCCCATGTTGTGACCGCCGGTGGTATCGGTGGTGCCGCCGGTTCCTCCGGTGACATCTTCGAAGATCTCGGGGTTGGCCTCGCCGCTAATCACCACCTGCCCGATGGCGCCCTTGTCGACTGCTCGAGCCAGGGCATGGTCGACCAGTACAACTGTGGAGGGGACCATCCCCACCATTTCCACCACCGTGCCTCCTCCGGCGGGCACCAGGGTGGTCTGCGATCCCCGCAGGGGGCGGCTGAGGAGGGTGGCCTCGGGATAAACCACGTCCCAGTGGGAGCCGATGGGGTGGAAGTTGGAGTCGAGGTTGAGCCCGGCGTTGATGAAGTAGATCCGGGACCTCTCCCCGACTGCCATCTGGAGGGCGTTGTCTCCGGTCAGGGCACCTCGGGCCCCGTTGAACACCACAAAAGTGGGGGCTTCGTCGGTGACTGCCTCCCGGTCGAAGGCGACCTCTCCCGGCTCAGTGCCGACGGTGTAGTACTCGGATTGGACGATGTACCACTCATGGTCGACGGCGGGGAGGGGAGTGGCGGGGTCGACCAGAATGCCCCCGAACATCCCGTGAGAGATATGGGCGGGAATGTCGCCGTAGGCGCAGTGATACATGAAGAACCCGGGATACATCAGCCGGGCCTCGATGGTCTTGGTTTCCCCGGGGGCCACGGTGGTCGCTTCTGCTCCTCCCCCTTGTCCAGTGACGGCGTGGAAGTCGACGTTATGGGGGTTGTGGTTCTCGACAGGATTGGTGATGGTGAAACGCAGCACGTCTCCCACCCGGCCCCGGATGATGGGTCCGGGGGTGCCGGTCACTACGCCCTCGGGCCCGTCGACCAGCCGGTAACCCCAGGTCTCGAACTCGACCCCGGTAGCAGGGTCGATGGTGGAGATCCCTTCCACCACTTCAAAATGGACCTCGACGATGGCGGGAGCGGTTCGACCCGCCGGCGGTGGCACTTCGGGGGCTACAGCAACGTTGACCTCGCTGGCGGGAACCAGGGCCAGCTGCTCTTTTGGCACCAGGTCGGGAAGGACGTCGCCGACCCCTGCCCCGGCGCCGGCCTGGGACAGGTAGGTGTCGACCTTGCCGGCAACGAGAGCGTCATCAACCGAGTTGCGGCCGGCGGTTATGACCAGCGAGGCGATCGCCAGGCCCACGGCTACCAGCGTCCCCAGGATGCCGAAGGCGATCAAGGTGCCGAGGGCGTAATGGGGATGGGGAGGAGGAGCGAGCAGCTCCCGCTGCGGTATCTGCGAACGTGGTCGGGTTTGGGTCATGAGCTATTTCCTTCCAATACGGGGATCTCGGCGAAACCTTGCCGGAGGACCTGCTGAGCCTGCAGCCACACTTCGTGCACCGAACAAGCCGGCTGGCCGGGGCAGGGACCTTCGCGCATGACGCAACGTCCGTCCCCGACCGGGCCTTCGGTGGCTTCCACTACCTCAAGCAGATGTACCGAGGTGGCGGAATCGGTGAGCTGGTAGCCACCGCCGGGTCCCCGCAGCGACACCACCCAACCTTCCTGCACCAGAGAAGACATCACCTGAGGGAGGAAGCCGACGGTGGTCTTCACCGCTTTGGCCAGGGCGGTACCAGATAGAGGTCCAGCGGCTAAAGCTCGGAGGGCGGCCAGCGCCAGGTCGGTCTTTCGCTGAAGAGCGAGCTTCATAATTCCTTAGTCTCGGCCTAAGGAATTGGCCAACTAGGGCCGAAAGTCCCTACTCGACGGGCCCTTCGACCCGGCGCGCACCCAACAACTTTTGGCGTAGCGGCCCCGTATTCAGGGCTGCCGTGACAAAGAACCCGGGAGGCGGTGCCCAGCAGCCAAAGAACCAGCTCCGCTGCCGAACGCTTCAAGCAGGTAAGGCATATCCCGGGTGGCTGGCTCTTCTCCTTCGCCGACTACACGGAAACAACGGAGAGCCGCCTTTCCCCCGAAGGGGGCGTCACGTCCCACGTCTCACGTCTCACGTCTCACGTCTCACGTCGCCCCTCCGTCGCCTTCGGCGCTACCCCCCCAACGCTCACTGCGCTCGCTGGGGGAGGACGACCCACTCCGGGCGCGGATCCACCCACCGAATCGGTGGGTGGATCCGGGCGGCCCCCCGGCTCTAGATGAAGATGATCTGGGCGCCGGCCGAGATCTCGATGAAATCGGCGGCGCTGATGATCGCCTCCACCTGGTCGTAAAGGTCGTCCTTCTCCAGATGCATCATGTCGGCTGACATCCGGCAGGCCCAGAGGTGTCCACCGGCGTCAGTGATCATCTGAAGAAACTCGGGAACGTTGGGGACGTCGAGGCCTTCGATCTGCTTCTTCATCATGTGGGTGGCAAAGGCCGTCATCCCCGGCAGTCCCATCAACATCGGCGGCATGTGGGTGGCGGGATTCCCGAGAGGGGTGAACTGGAGGTGAGACATCGTCTCCTTATTGATGATGTCGAATCCCCAGAAGGTAAAGAAGAGGTGGGTCTCCACGCCCTCCCCCAGCGCCGCGTTGGCCAGCACCAGACCCGGGTAGGCCATATCCAGCGACCCTTTCGAGCAGATGATGCACAGCTTTCGCTCGCCTCCCTCCTCCAGGTCGAAGCGAGGCACGGGGGCCTCTAGAACAGCGGTCATATCAATTTCTCCTTCAAACGCAGCCGACCGGCTTGGGAAGCCCGGCGATGTAGGCCAGCTTCTTGGCCGGTTTCTTGGGGAACAGTTCGAACATCTCTTTGGTGGCGACCCCTCCCGCCAGCGCCATCCGGCGCAGGGTGGGGGTTTCACCGGTCAAGAAGAAGTCCTCGCGGGCAAAGCGGATGGCCCGCCAGTGCCCATCGTTTAACTGGAGGTCGATGCCCGCGGCCAGCTCGGCCGCTAGCGACTCGTCCCACTCTTTGGGGTCGGTCAGAAAGCCTTCCGCATCGATGTGGACCTCTCGACCCTTCATCATTGCCGTCGTCATGTAGTGATCTCCTCTCTTGGTTGCTCTTCCACCATCACCTTCCCGGCCATGGACATGGCATTGGGAACGGGGAGGCGGCGGCCGGGAAGCAACATGTGCCAGTAGATGGGCTTGAAGGCCAGCTTGCCCAGATGGTTGAGCCGGGTTTCCTTGAGCAGCCGAAGGGGGCCCAGGCCCGGTATCGGATAGCTGCCGGGCAACGGTTCGGTGTCGTAGTTGAAGTCGATCAACAGCGCCTTGCCGCCGCCAGACTCGACGAAGCAGTTGGCGTGCCCGTCGAAGAGGTGGCGCATGGGCCGCCCGGCGATGTGATCGATGAAATTCTCGACGAACACCTCGACCGCAAAGTGAGCCACCGACCCGGCTTTGGAGGTGGGAAGGGCAGCAGCATCGCCGATGGCGAAGATGTTCTCGTGACCTAGGGCCTGAAAGGTGTGAGGGTCGACCCGAACGTGGTTGAGTTCGTCCCCTAATCCCGATCGAGACACGAAGTCGGCTCCCATGTTCACCGGCACCGTCACCAGGAGGTCGAAGGGAATGACTCGTTCGTCAAACGAGACCAGGGCGCCGTCGTCCACCCGTTCCACGTAGAAGTCAGCCTCGAGGGCGATCTCCTTTTCCTCCAGGAGATTGCCCAGCTGGCGAGCGGCCACCGGCTTAGTAAAGGCCCCCGAAAGGGGTGTCACATAGGAGATTTCGACCCGATCTCTCATCCCCCGCTGGCGGAAGTAAGCATCGGCCAGAAACGTGAACTCGAGCGGCGCCACCGGGCACTTGATGGGAAATTCGGCGATGTGGACCACCAAGCGGCCCCCACCCCAGTCTTCCAGAGCATCTCGCAGCGCCAGAGCTCCCGGCAGCGTGTAGAACTCGTGGACGGTTTTTCCCAGCTTGGAGTCGCTCATCCCTGGAGTCATGTCGGGTCGAGCGTGAGTGCCAGTGGCAATCACCAACTGGTCGTATTCGACGGTGAATCCGCCTCTCATCACCACTTGGTGGAGGGCGGGGTCGATCAGATCCACCTCGGCCTTGATGAGGGTGACCGTGTCCGGAAGAAGCGGGCGGTTGGGCCGCACCAGGTCCTCTTCCTGATAGCGCCCGAAGGGAACAAAGAGAAGGCCCGGCTGGTAGACGTGAACCGTCGAAGGGTCAACCACCATGATCTCCCAGTGGTTGGCGTCGAGACGGCCGGCGAGCTTGTTGGCCAGCATGACCCCCGCGGTGCCGGCCCCGAGAATGAGGAGACGCTGCATTGACAATTCCTCTCGTTAACTCCTCCAAGCTAAGGACGAGAGAGAAGACCCTCCTAGGGGCCAAGGTCACGTCTCCCGGGGACCGATGGCACGGGAAAATCGGGTTGTCTCGGTCGCAAAGCGCCGTCTTCGTGTAAACAATGGAGGTTGGTCGCTAGCCCAGGAGGTGTTCCGAGCATGACCGTCGAGCTTCATGATCGACTCCAGCGATTGGAGACCTGGGAAAGCCCAGAGATCCCGGTGATTTCTCTCTACGTCAACCTGCGGCCGGCGTTTGAGGAGCGGAAGACCGTGGCCCCTCGGTTGCGGAACCTGCTGGAGCCGATCAGCGAGCAGGCCAAGAATCTCGACCACGACGGTCGGGAAGCCCTCCGCCAGGCGGTGGCCCGGGTGCTGGCCCGGGAGCCGGAGATCGCCGCCAACACCGGCCATTGCGTGGCCCTTTTCGTCGGGGGACGCCCGGAACTCGACGAGTTCGTGACCCTCCCCCGCAAGGCGTGGGACACCGCGGTGGCACTGCCCCGGCCCTACTTGCGCCCTTACCTCGCCACCCTCGACCAGTTTCACCTTATTGCCGCAGTCGTGGTCGATCCCCGCCTCTCTTCGGTCACCCTCAGCTACATGGGAGAGGTGCTCGACCACACCGAGATCGAATCTCCGCCCATCCGCAAGAGCGACTTCGCCGGCTGGCAGGGGCTCGACGAACACCGGGTGCGCCATCATGCCGACGAGGTACACCGGCGCCAATACCGGCAGGTGGCAGAACACCTGCAGCGATTGGGGCAGGAACACGAGATCGACGTCATCTTCGTCGGAGGGAGGGAAGAAGCGGTGGCGGCCTTCCTCCACCAGCTTCCTGCCGCCCTCGGTAGTCAGGTGGCGGCGACCTTCACCATCGACCTTCACACCGCCACCCCCGCTCAGATCGCCAAGATCACCGCGGAGTTGGAAGCTCGCTTCGAAGAGCAGGAAGAGCAGAACCTGGTGACTTCAGTGCTGGAGGCCAGCCGGGCCGGTGGGCTAGGTGTGGTGGGGCTGGAAGACACCCTCCAGGCTGCCAATCTCGGGGCAGTCGACCTGCTCCTGATTGGGGGGACGGAGATGGTCCCCGGTTACACCTGCGGGAATTGCGGCTGGCTCGACCTCAAGGGACCGGTATGTCCCAGCTGCGGAGAGACCTCGACCGCTTCACCCGACATCGTCGAGTCGCTGGTGGTGAAGGTGCGCAGGGCCAGCGCCCGCGCCGAACATGTCCTCACCCCCAGCGACCTCAACGGAATCGGAGTGGGGGCACGGCTTCGTTTCCCCTTACCTTCCGGTTTTGGCGCGTAAAGGCGACGCTCTGGCGTCGCCTTTACGCGCCAAAAAGCCAAAAAACGGTCAGCGGGTGCGCGTCACTTTCGAAAGGTGGCGGGGTTGGTCGGGGTCGAGGCCTCGGGCCCGGGTGAGGTGGTAAGCGAAGAGTTGGGCGGCCAGCGCGGCCGGGAGGGGTGACACCCACTCGGGGAGGGTGGGGACGGGCAGGGTGATGGTGGCGGGGAAGTCGGGGAGGTCGGAGATGGCCACCACCATCGCTCCCCGGTCCAGCACGGTCCGGGCCAGGTCGGCCACCCCTGCCAGCACCGGGCCCGAAGTGGCAACCACCAGGACCGCAAGTCCTTCCTCTACCACTGCCTGGGGGCCGTGGCGGAAGTCGGGCTCAGCGTAAGGCTGGGCCAGCACATAGGAGAGTTCTTGAATCTTCAGGGCCCACTCAAAAGCGGTGGCCTGGTGAAACCCGCGCCCAACCACCACCAGCCGATCGCCTTCCGCTACCCGCCGGGCGGCGAGGGCGATGGCCTCCGACCCGGCCAGGACCTCTCCCATGGCCGGTGCCACAAGACGAAGAGTCTCTCCGGCCGGGTCTTCCCGGGCTAGGGCGGCCGAGAGCATGGCCACCGCCAGCAGTTCCGACGTGTAGGTCTTGGTGGCGGCCACCGCCTGCTCCTCGCCCGCCTGGAGGGGGACCACCCACTCGGCAACAGTGGCGAGGGGGGATTCGGGGTCATTGGTGAGAGCCACCGTGGGCCGGTCCTGGCGGCGAGCTTCTTCCACCACCGCCACCAGATCGGGGGAGGCTCCCGATTGCGAGAGGCCCATCACCAGTGCTCGGGAGAGATTGGGCGGTGCCTTATAAGGACCGAACAGGGAGGGGGCGGCCAGCGCCACCGGAAGCCGGTTACGAGCCCCGAGGACGTATTGGGCGTAACGGGCGGCGTTGTCGGAGGTTCCCCGAGCAGCGATCAGCACGTAGTCGATCTCGGTTGCGGCCAGGGCCTCACCGATCCGGGCCACCAGCGGATCATTGCTCCGCAGGGCCCGGTCGATCACCTCCGGCTGTTGGTGGATCTCCTCCCAGAGGCTCATCCGGCGTCGACCAGCGGTTTGACCTCCCCCACCAGCCGTTCGAGGGTCTCTTGGTCGTAAGGAGCGGGGATTTCCGAAATGATGGTGGCGAACCCGAGCTCTCGATATCCGATGATTCGTTCGGCAATCTGCGCCGGGGTGCCGATCCAGAACGACTGGTCCCCTTCGACTCTCGACCTGGGGGTCTGGTTGGCTTCCATCAACGCCTCGAACACTCGCCGGGCCTCATCTTCGGTATCGCGGATGACCGGTTTACAGCCCACGGTGCAGTCGATCTCGGTGAAGTCCCGTCCGACTTCCTCGCAATGCCGGCGCAGCACTCCGATCTTCCGCTCCAGGGTGGGGATGTCCCCAAAGGCGTTCCACATGTCGGCGTAACGAGCGACCGTGCGGAGGGTCTTCTGCTCGCCTCCCCCACCGATCATGAGCGGCAGCCGCCGTCCCGCCACTGGGCCCGGCACGATCCTCAGCTCCTCGGCGTGGTAGCGCTCCCCGTGGTGGCTGACCACTTCCCCCGCCAGCAGCCGGGTAATGAGCCCTGCAGCCTCGTCGAGCCAGCCCAGGCGCTCACCGGGGCTGCGGCCAAATTCGATCCCGAAGGCTTCGTGTTCCAATTCGAACCAGGCGCCCCCCAAGCCGAGGATGGCCCGCCCTTCCGACTGGTGATCCAGGGTGGTGACCAGCTTGGCTACCAGCCCGGGATGACGAAAAGAATTGGCTCCCACCAAGAGACCCAACCGAATCCGGGAGGTGACCTTGGCCCAGGCCGCCAACGCCATCCACCCCTCGAAGATGTCCTGGTAGGGGTTGCCGAAGATGGCGTAGAGGTGATCCCAGGTCCAGAGGTGGTCGTAGCCGAGCTCGTCGACCCGGCGAGCGGCCTCCTCGAACCGAGCCCAGTCGCTTCCTTGACTCCACAACAGCACGCCCAGCTTGATCGACATCTGGCGGCCTACTTTATGGGTGGGGCGGTGGAGGCTCGCACCACCAGGTTGGGACTAAGCACGACATCGTTGACCTCATCCCGCTCCAGATCTTTGGTGATCATGGTGAAGAGGAGTTCGGCCGCGGTTTTGCCCATGTCCACCCCGGTCTGGCTGATGGTGGTCAAGGGAGGGATGGTGAAAGCGGCCAGATCGATGTCGTCGTAGCCGATGATGGACAGCTCCTCGGGGATGCGCACCCCAGCCTGATAGCTGGCTTGCATGAGCCCGATGGCGGTGGTGTCGGAGGTGGCGTAAATGGCAGTGGGGCGGTCGGCGGGGGTCAAACCGTCGAAGATCCGCCGCCCCAGCTCATAGGCGGGGCCGGGCTCCTGGTCGGTGATGTAGACCCGAATCAGATCGCTCGACCCCCGCGACCTCATGTATTGCTCGTAGCGGTCGATGCGGAGCCGCCCGTCGTAGGTACGGGAGTCGGAGACGCAGATGATCGATCGGTGTCCCAGGTCCCAGAGGTGATCCATGGCCAGCTGGGTGCCTACCGAGCTGTCGGAATACACGCCGGGGATTTGCCGGCGGCTGGTGCGGTCGGTGACTCCGATCATGAAGCGGTGTTGGTCGGCGAGGAGGGCGAGAGCCGAATCGCCCCCTTCAATGTCGCCGATGAGGATGATGCCGTCAGCGTGGGACTGCTCCAGCATGGACGCATAAGCAATGACGACATCGGGCTGATAGTCCACGTGGCCGAGAAAGAGTCGGTAGTCGGCGATCCGGGCGGCCTCGTTGATCCCGCGGAGGATCTGAATGTGGAAAGGATCGGAGATGTCCCGGGCGATCACTCCCAGGAGCGAACTCTTGCTGCCCCGCAGTCCTCGGGCGAGCAGGTTGGGCTTGTAACCCAGTCGGCGGGCGGTGTCCAGTACCCGCTGGCGGGTCTCGGGGCGGATGGGAACCCCCGTTTCGCGGTCGTTGAGGATGCGGGAGACGGTGGTGGCGGAGACGCCCGAATCGCGGGCGACATCCCGAAGCGTCACCGAGGGCCGCCCCGTCCGGCCGGATCTTTCGTTCACGATTTTCCTCTTGACGAGTTGGAGGTCCGTACTATATCCTGGCTACGCTTATCGTCAAGCGTTAACGTTAAGCCCCGACGATAAGCCTCTACGATGAGCGTGGCAGGCTATGACGGTTAACTAGTGGAGGAGGGAGAGGGTTGGCGGAGGAGTTCCCGAGCTTTCGGTTAGAGGGGATGGCCGCCCTGGTCACCGGAGCCGCCCGGGGCCTGGGCCGAAGCATCTCCCTGGCTCTGGCCCATGCCGGCGCCGATGTCGCCCTGGGACTGCGAGACCCCGCCAGCGGTTCCGAGCTCGTCGCCGATATCGAAACCCTCGGACGGAGGGCCCTGCCGCTACCGATGGACGTCCTCGACCTCGGGCAGATCAAGGCCGCCGTCGACAAGGCCGCCGCCGCCTTCGGACGTCTCGACCTGCTCGTCAACAACGCCGGGCTGGGGCCGGCCAATCCCGCCGAACAGGTCACCGAGGCCGACTTCGACCTCACCATGGACGTCAACGTCAAAGGCACGTTCTTCGCCAGCCAGGCCGCGGCCGGGGTGATGATGGGACAGGGTGGGGGAAGGATCATCAATCTCAGTTCCCAGGCCGGCTTTGTCGCCCTTCCCACCGAGTCCATCTATTGCGCCAGCAAGGCCGCGGTTTCCCACCTCACCAAGTGCCTGGCTGTGGAGTGGGGTCAATACGGCATCACCGTCAATGCCGTCGCCCCCACCTTCATCGAGACCCCGGGCACCGCCCCCGACCTCGCCGACCCCGACTTCCGGGCGGATGTCGAAGAACGGATCGCCGCCCTGCACCGTATCGGGCAGCCAGCCGATGTGACCGGAGCCATAGTTTTCCTGGCGTCTCCTGCCGCTTCACTCATCACGGGGACGACATTGCTGGTCGACGGCGGCTGGACTGCACGATGAGCACCGGAGTGTCCGAAGCCACCTCGCCTCCCGAACCGATCGCCCCCGACCTGGAAGTGGGGCAAGCGACCCGCGCCGGTCTACGACGGAGCCGTCGAGCCCTTCGCTTGCTGCGCGACTCCGGCATCTTCCTGGCACTCATCTTGCTGGTGGTGGCCGGTGGCCTCCTCTCTCCCCACTTTCTCCAGCCCGGCAATGTCCTCAACGTCCTCCGCCAGGTGGCCATTGTCGGGATCCTCGGCATCGGGATGACCTTTGTCATCCTCACTGCCGGTATCGACCTCTCTGTGGGCTCCATTGTGGGGTTTGTGGCCATCGCCGCCGCCGCCATGATGAGTTCGGGAATTCCCTGGCCACTGGCCCTGCCCCTCTCCCTGATCGCCGGCGCCGCCGTGGGTGCCGTCAACGGATTGGGGGTCACCAAGGGGCGGCTCCAACCCTTCATCATGACCCTGGGAATGCTGGTGATCGCCCGGGGAGTGACGATGACCTACTCCCGCGGTCAACCGATCTCATTGGGGGAAGCCGGTGCCTCCTTTGCCTGGTTAGGTACCGGTGCTTGGCTCGGGATCCCGGTCCCGGTTTGGCTCCTTTTGACGATCGCCGGTCTGGCCGGGTTCACGCTGCGGCACACCACCTTCGGCCGTCACGTCTATGCGGTGGGAGACAATCCGGAAGCGGCCCGACTCTCGGGAATCAACACCAACCGGGTCATCTTCCTCGTCTACGTGATCAGCGGGCTCTGCGCCGCAGTCTCCGCCCTCATCATCGTGTCCCGGCTCACCGCCGGGGAACCCAGTCAGGGAACCGGATTCGAACTCGATGCCATCGCCATCGTCGTCATCGGGGGAACCAGCCTGTTCGGAGGCGAAGGGGGAGTATTGGGAACGCTGGTGGGCGCCGGGATCGTGGCGGCGATGGCCAACCTCCTCAACCTGCTGGGTGTCTCCCCCTTCTCCCAGCAGATAGTCAAAGGCCTCATCATCTTGGGGGCGGTGCTGCTCGAGCGCCGGGGAGCTTCCAGGGGTGGAGCCCCATGAGTCCATCAAGTTTGCCTTCGTTATCGATCAGCGGCGAGAGCTGGCTCTGGCGCGCCGGTGCAGTCCGCTCCGGTTGGGAGGACCGGACGGCGCAAGACAGGAAACCCGAGAGAGGAGGAATCGAACCGTGTCACCACGACACAGATACCTGATCGCCGTCCTGGCGCTGTTCGCCTTCGCCTGCCAGTCAGGCGGGGTGGATCCGGAAGCCGCCAACATCGGCTTCTCCCAGGCCAATAACGGCGACGTTTGGCGCATCAACCAGACCAACAACGTGCAGGACCGTTGCGGAGAGCTTTTCCCCGAAGGGGAAGTGGCAGTCACCGATGGGCAGGGTGACGCCGCCAAGCAGTCGGCCGATGTCGACGACCTCATCGCCCGGGGGGTGGACGTGCTGTTGCTCACTCCCCTGCAGTCCGACACGCTGACCCCGGCCGCCCAGCGAGCCCTCGACGCCGACATCCCGGTGATCACCCTTGACCGCCAGGTGGACATACCGGTGACCCAACACATCGGGGCCGACAACAAGCTGATCGGACGGAGCGCCGCCGAATACGTCGCCAACGTTCTCTTAGCCGGAGAAGGAGGCCGGGTGATCGAGATCCAGGGAGTCCTGGGGGCATCTGCCACTACCGATCGCCATGACGACTTCGTGGCCTGGCTCGCGGAGAACGCCCCCAACGTGGAGATCATCGAGAGCCAGACCGGTGAATACCGCCGGGAGCCGGCCCTGACCTTCATGGAGGACATGCTGGCTAAATACGCCCCGGGCGAATTCGACATCGTCTACACCCACAACGACGAGATGGCGCTGGGGGCGATGCAAGCGATGGAAGCCGCCGGCCGTCTGGGCGAGGCCCAGATCGTCGGGATCGACGGCCAGAACGAAGCCATCCAGGCCATCGCCGACGGCAAGATCGCCGTCACCTTCACCTACGACAACGCCGGCAAAGAGGCGTGCGAAGCCGCCCAAAAGCTGCTCAACGGTGAAGAGCTGGAGCCGACCTTCGTGCTCCCCACCAACCGCATCGACGCCGAAAATGCCTCCGAGTGGATCGGGAAGGGCTTTTAGGAGAACTTGGGGGGGCGGCGTGGCCGCCCCCCCAAGTAGACGTGAGACGGAAGACGGAAGACGGAAGACGTGAGACGTGAGACGTGAGTAGGTCACGATGAGCGTGGCGACCGAGACGCCGGTTCTCACCATGCGGGGGATCGATAAGCGGTTCCCCGGAGTTCACGCCCTCAAAGCCGTTGACTTCTCGGTTCGAGCCGGGGAGATCTGCGGCTTGGTGGGCGAAAACGGTGCCGGCAAGTCGACCCTGATCAAGATCCTGGCAGGGGCCTATTCGCGCGACAGCGGCGAGATCGAGATTGGAGGAGAGGCGGTGGACCTTGCCACCCCCCACGACATGATCCGCCGGGGAGTGGCGGTCATCTATCAGGAGCCGTCGCTGGCGCCGCACCTCACCACCGCCGAGAACATCTTCATGGGCCGACTGCCTACCACCAAGTGGGGTACGGTCGACTGGCACCGTCTCGACCTCGACACCGAGAGAGTGTCAGCCGAGTTGGGGCTGGCACTCCAGCCCCGGACCCTGGTGCGCCGGTTGAGCGTGGCGCGACGGCAAATGGTGGAGATAGCCAAAGCCCTCTCCCGCGACGCCCGCCTCATCGTCCTCGACGAACCGTCGGCGGTATTGGGCGATGCGGAACTGGCGGGACTCTTCAGCGTGATGCGACGCCTGGCGGCCCGGGGAGTGGCATTCATCTACATCTCTCACCGCCTCAACGAAGTGTTCCAGATCACCGATCGGGTCACGGTTATGAAAGACGGGCGAGTGGTGGCCAGCACCGACACCTCCACCCTCACCAACGACGCCCTGGTCCGCTTGATGGTAGGTCGCGACCTCGCTGAGGAGCGCATCGAACGCCACCCTCCGCGCCCGGAGCTAGCCCTTGAAGTAAAGGGGTTACGCAGGCAAGGCGTGCTGGAAGGAATCGACTTCGAAGTCCGGGCGGGGGAGATCCTCGGTATCGCCGGGCTGGCGGGAGCGGGCCGCACCGAGGTGCTCAGAGCCATCCACGGAGCTGATCCCATCGACAGTGGTGTGATCAAAGTCTTTGGACAGGAGGCGGTGATCCGGACTCCGGAGGACGCCATCGCTCTCGGCATCGGCCTCCTCACCGAGGACCGCAAACACGATGGGCTGATGCTGGCTCAAGACCTCGCCTTCAACACCACCATCACCCATCTGGGTCCGCTCGCCCGCCGCGGTGTCGTTAACCGGCAACGGGAGAAGAGGTTGGTGGAGGACTACATCCACCGACTCCGAATCCGCACTACGGGCAGCAGTGCCCTGGTTCGAAACCTCTCCGGGGGCAACCAGCAGAAGGTGATCTTCGCCAAGTGGCTCCATGCCGATTGCCGGGTGTTGCTGGTCGACGAGCCCACCCGGGGTGTCGACGTGGGTGCCAAACGCGAGATCTGGCAGCTTCTCTCCGATCTGGCCGCCCGGGGGGTGGCGATCGTGATGGTCTCATCAGAGCTGCCGGAGATCCTCGCCATCAGCGATCGGGTGCTGGTGATGAGAGAAGGCCGGGTCACGGCCGAACTGGGTCGTGATGAGGCCAGTGAAGAGAAGATCATGGGTTATGCCACCCGCAGTTGAGCTTCGTCTTCCCCTTAGACGGAGGGAGACGAAACCGCAGGCGCCGGCCCAGGTCCCGGGGAGGAGAGCCACTTCCCAGGGTCGACCGAGCGACTGGGTACAGCAGAGGGGGGACGCCGGAACCACCGATCCACCTCCCATGGACCACGGGATCGGCGTCCCCGCCTCTTGCTCGGGGATGTGCCGATGATGTTCGAGTTTCGCACCGTCTTCGGGCGGGGGTTGGTCGAGGAGTTGGTCAACTTCGTCCACCGCCCCTACCTGGTGGTGACGATGGAAGACCTCTGGCCCCGTTTTGCCGGGCTGTTCGACGAGGCGGCCCTGACCCACTTCGTTTCCACCCTCGAGCAAGACGAGTTGGAACAGTTGAGTTCCGCCCTGCCAACGATGGGGAGTGTCATCGGATTGGGTGGCGGACAGGCCATCGATGTCGCCAAGTTCTTCGCCTGGCGACACCGCCTCCCCCTCTTCACGGTGCCCACCGCCATGACCGTCAATGCTCCCTTCGGCCACCGCGCCGGCCTCCGACGCCAGGGCTTGGTCCGTTATGTGGGCTGGGCAATCCCGGAGGCGGTCTATGTCGACTACGACGTGATCCAAAGCGCCCCTCCGGCCCTCAACCGGGCCGGGGTAGGGGACATCCTCTGCTACCACACCGCTCATTACGACTGGCGACTGGCCGCCGAACTGGGCAAGGTCGAAGCCCGCTGGCCCTACGACCCGGATCTAGTAGCCGGGGCCCGTACCCGGCTGGACCAGGTTCTCGCCCACCTCGATGACATCCACGCCGTCAACGAGACCGGGATCAGCACCCTCATGCTCGCTCACCGATTTGGCGGGGCCACCTTCCATGACTCGGGTTGGAATCCCCGTCACATCGAAGGGGCGGAGCACTTCTTCTTCTACAACTTGGAGCGACTCACCGGACGGCACTTCATCCACGGGCAACCGGTTGGACTGGGGATCGTGGTGGCATCGACCATGCAGCAGAACCAGCCGGAAAGGATGGTGGCCGCCCTGCACCGGGTGGGGGTCGACATTCGCCCCGAAGCGATGGGGGTGAGCTGGGACGATGCCATCGAGGCCATGCGCAGCCTGGGCGAGTTCGTGCGCCAAGCTGGCCTCTGGTTCACCATCGCCGACGTAAGGCCTGTCGACGCCGGCTTGATTACAGAGATTCGGGGGCTGGTGGAAACGACCTACGGCCCCTGGGAAGGAGAATCATGAAGGCGGGTCTCACCCTCCCCCAGGGATGTGACCGGGAGTATCTGGGGATGGACCCGGCCACAGCTTGGAAGCGAACCATGGAGATCGCCCGCCAAGCGGAGGAGGCAGGGTTCGACAGCCTGTGGCTCTATGACCACATGCAGGTCGACCCGCCCCCGGAAGCGGCGCCGGTCTTCGACCCGTTCGTGGAACTGGCCGCGCTGGCCATGGTCACCGAACGGGCCCGGCTGGGGCACCTGGTACTGGCCGCGGCCTACCGCAACCCGGGCCTTACCGCCAAGATGATCTCCACCCTCGACGTCGTCAGCGGCGGTCGGGCGATCCTCGGGCTTGGTGCCGGATGGAAAGAAGACGAGTGGATTGCCTACGGCTACGGGTTCCCGCCGGCCCGGGAACGCTTGGCGATCTTCGCCGACCATCTGGAGATCATCGAGCGAATGATGGCTCCCGGTCCCGCCACCTACCGGGGTAAGCACGCCCAGGTGATCGAAGCCCTCCATGAACCCAAGGGCATCCAAGATCACATCCCCGTCCTCATCGGCGGTAACGGACCCAACGTGACCTGGCGCTTGGCGGCTCGCTACGCCGATGAACTCAACCTCGATGCCATGACGCCATCACAGGTTGCCGAAGCGTTGGAGGTAATTCGCTCCCGCTGCGAGGAGATCGGGCGAGACCCCGCCACCCTGGCCGTTTCGGTCCATATCTGGGGGGCCACGGCCAATGCCGCCCCCGGCCTAGCCCGCCAAGAGCTCTACCTCGAGTACCAGGAGCTGGGCTTGGAGCGGATCATCGTTCAGGGCTACCAGGGAGTAAATGAACCGCGGGTCCTAGACCTGCTCTTCGAAGACTGCGCCGTCGCCGGCCTCATCTGACAAGTCCCCCCCTGACTGCGCGGATTTTTCCGTCGCCACGACGGAAAAACCTGCACGGAACCCGCAGTCGCACCCTTCCGTGTCGATTTTTCCGTCGCCACGACGTAAAAACCCGCACGGAAGGCGGCTAGGCGATCCAGAAGCCGGTGCGGGTCAGGCTTGTCCCACCCGGCGCCTACCCACCTGTGAGGCCACCACCATGATGCAGGCTTCGATGAGGTCGAATCCCCGCTGGTGGGCAAAACTCAACAACTCCCGGCTTTCCGAGCCCGGTTGGAACCAGACCCGCTTGTAGCCAAGGCGGTCCGCTTCCTCGAGGACGACTCTTCCCACCTCGGGCGGCACCACCAAGTCGATGATGTCGGGCGGCTCGGGAAGGGAACTCAGATCGGGATAGGCGGTATCACCGTCGACGGTTTGGCGGTTGGGGTTGACCGGGAATACCCGATAGCCGCGACTCTTCAAATCACGGTAAATGATCGATCCATATTTGGCCCGGTTGTCGGAGGCCCCGATCACCGCCACTGTCGTGTCGGGGTCAGCGAGCAGCTCGGCGAAGTCGGTCATCGACGTTCCAAAGCGGCAGAGATGGTGGTCATCACGGCCAGGCTATCGCGGTGGGACCAGCACGGACTCTCCGTCAAACCAAGCCGAAGACAACGCTCCACCTCCTCCACCTCCGGCCGGTACCCAAGATCGGCCACCTCCCAGGTTTCGATTAGCTCACGCTCTCGGAAGAGACTGAGCCGGGTGGCGTGATGGAAGGGGGTGTGCACCACAATCCTGCCCGTTTCTCCCGCCACCACCGCCTCCGCCCCACCGTCGGCGACGAGCGACGACCAGACCATGGCCAGGGCTCCATCGGGGTGGACCATCGCCAATCCGGTTTGGGCATCGACCCCCGTTCCGGCGGGGATCACCACTACCTCCACCTGAGAAGGCGGACCGAAGAGGAGGTAGCTGAGAGCGACGGGATAGACGCCCAGGTCGTAGAGGCTTCCACCCCCCAGCGAGGGGGAGAACCAGCGACCGCCGGGGTCGTCGTTGCCCTTTATCGCGAAGCCGGCAGAGAGCAGCCGGGGGGTACCGATAACCCCGGCCTCCACCCGGCCGAGAAGGGTTTCAGCCGCCGGTTGGAATCGCATCCACATCGCCTCCATGAGAAACACCTTTAGGCGGCTAGCTTCGGCGACCATCTCCTCGGCTTGGGCCAACGTCAGTGCCAAAGGTTTCTCGCACAGCACGCCTTTACCCTGCCGCAGGCAGGCGAGAACGTCCTCGTGGTGGCGATCGTTGGTGGTGGCCACATAGACGCTATCGATCGGTGCCCTTCCTGCCATTTCCCCCACCGACGAGTAGACGCCTGGAATGCCTCTCTTCCCGGCGAAGGCCTCGGCTCGCGACCGACTCGATGACGCCACCGCCACCACCGACGATCCGGGCAGGGCGGTAATGGTGTTGTACATCGCCTCGGCCATCCGCCCCGTTCCCGCGATGCCCCAGTAAGTCATATCCGGGTCTTCAATCGATGCGGGCCCAACGGGTTCGTCCTCCCCGCCCAGGCGGTGGCCATTTCCTTTGCAGGTTCAACGGTCAGGCACCGACGCCCGCCAATCCTTGACCACGCGCTCCAAGGTGGCGATGGGCACCGATCCGGTGGAGAGAACCGTGTCGTGGAAGTCTTTGATGTCGAAGCGGGGACCAAGCTGTTCCTCCGCCTCGGAACGAATCCGGTCGATCTCCAGCCGGCCCATCATGTACCCCAGGGCCTGGCCGGGATTGCCGATGTAACGATCGATCTCACCTTCCACCTGCACCTTGGTCATCGGGCTGTGCTCCAGCATGTAATCGATGGCCTGCTGCCGACCCCAGCCCAAGGCGTGCAAGCCCGTGTCGACCACCAGCCGGCAGGCCCGCATCGAGTCGGCCGCCAGCATGCCGATCCGATCCAACTCGCTCGAATACAGGCCCATCTCGTCGGCCAGGCGCTCGGTATAGAGACCCCAGCCCTCGTTGTAAGCGGCGATGTAGTAGTCGGCCAGCAGACGATGGAGGTCGGGATTTTCCTGAGCTATGGCCAGTTGCAGATGATGACCGGGGATCCCTTCGTGATAGGTGGTGGCTTCGAGCTGGAAGGTTCCCCACATGGTGGGATCGGCCGTGTTGAAGAAGAACCGACCGGGCTTGGAGCCATCACGAGCCGGACGCGAATAGAAGGCAAGGGCTCCCTGCTCGATGGGGAGGGCCTCGCAGGCTGCTTGCGGGCGGCGGCCGAACCAGTCTCCCACCGCCTCCCCCGCCCGAGCCAGGGCCACGGTGGCGTCGGCGACCAGAGCCCCGGCATCGTGATAGTGAAGGCTGGGATCTTCGCGAAGGCGCTGGTAGATCTGGTCGACCTGGTCGGTTCCCAAAACCGGCCCGGCGATGTGACGGTATTCATCTTCCAGTCGAGCCACCTGCTCTAGGCCAATGTCGTGAATGGCTTCAGCGGCATGGTCGAGAGTGGTGTGGGCCCGGACCAGATCGTCGTAAAGCTCCCTCCCTCCCGGAAGATGGAGCAGCCCTGGCTCTTGGTCGTCGCGGGCGACGAGCAGGGTCTGATCGGCCAGCGTCGACCTCACCCTGCGCAGTGAAGCTTCTGCTCCGTCGACCAATTCGCCCACCCTTTGCGGCCACCGGTCCCGTTGCTCGGAAGGGAGTCGAGCCGGCGGCGGCACCTGGCCTAGGGGGCCGCTGTGAAGCGGTTGAGCCAGATGGCGATCGATCAAGGCGATCTGAGCCGTGACCAGATGGCGGATGGGAGCTATGCCGTCGCCAGCCGCCCGGGCAAGCAGGTCTGCCCACGAATCGAGAAACCCGGGAAGGCGGCGCAGCTTCTCGAGGTACCGCTCCCCGTGTTCTCCGGTGACGAGCGGGTAGAGCGGAAGGAAGGTAAGGATCAGCGACCAGATGCCACCGGTGTGGTTGACCCACTCCAACTCGGCTTCCCATTGCCGCTGCACCACCTGGGAGCGGCCGGTGAAGGAAATGGTCTCGAGCAGTATGCGCTGGTCCGGGGAGTCAGCATCGATCGATGAGGCTCGCTGGGTGAAGTTGGTCAAACCTTCGATCCGGACCCTCCGCCCGGCGTCGCTGAGGTCGGGCCACTCCTCCAAGTGGGTCAGATCACCGGCCCACAACGCCCAATCATGTTCGGTGGCGAGACGAAAGGTGACGAACTCGTCGGCCAGTGCTACCGCGGGTGAAGACTTACTGGTCACCCACCGACCCTACCAACCCGTGGTTAGCTTTCGGTAAGGAAGGCGTCTTCGGAGACGGTCTCCCCGGTGAAGGCGAATATCCGGCGGGGATCGCTCACTCCTTTGAGATGATGCTCGCCCCGATCGGAGAATTGGAGGCTCGACCCCGCCACTAACTGGCGGGTGGTTTCGGTCAGCAGGATCTCGTCAGCTTCGGCCAGCGCTAGCACCCGGGCGGCAACGTGGACCGCCACGCCGCGCACGTCATGGCCCATCAACTCCACCTCGCCCGAATGGATGCCCGCCCGGATTCTCAGGTCATATTGGTGGGCCGCCTCGACCAAGTGTTGGGCGCAGCGGACCGCCCGCCCGGGGCTGTCGAAACGGGCCAGCACACCGTCACCAGTGGTGGAGATGAGATGGCCCCGATAGCGGTCGAGGTGGAGCCGGGTGGTGCGCAGAAACGAATGGAGGAGAGATTTCCACTGGGCGTCGCCCAGCCGCTCGGCGAGTTGGGTGGAACCGACCACGTCGGTGAAGAGGAGGGTGGTGAGGAGGCGCTCCCCGGGCGGAGGCAGCCGAGCCCAGTCCCGGGCGCCGCTGGGACTGTAGAGGACCACCGGTTCATCACCGACCACCCGCCCGTCGTGGCCGGGGGGGACGTCGGCGACATCCCCTGCCCGGAGGTCGTGGACGGTTCCGTCGTCCATGGTGAGCTGCAGATGGCCCGCAGCGACCACGAAGAAGTGAGAGAAACGGCAGCTCTGGGTGCCGGCGATGGGGCCGACGTGTTGCTGCCAGTGCCATCCCGGATGCAGGACGGTCTTGGTGAAGCTCAAATCTCCGACGTCGACAATGCGTTCCTCGCCAAGTTCGAACCTGGTGAAGACGTCGGGTTCATCCAAAGACCGTTTGAGGAAGCCGGGCATCGCCTTTCTCGAAAGAAAGGTTACCCCTGGGGGTCAGGGCCTTACCGAGGCCTGGGGGGCCGCGGCTTGCCTGCTTCCCTCTTCGGTGGACCGCGGCCGGCGAGGCAAACGCAACTCGAAACAGCTCTTGCCGTCGACCTGGGTGTAGGAGAGGTCACCTCCCATCAACTGGGCCAGTTGGCGGGACACGGTCAGTCCCAGGCCGATGGAGGCGGGCTGGGTCGGATGGTCGTGAGCCCGCTGATAGGCCTCAAAGATACGTTCCCAGTCGGCCGGGGGCAGTCCCGGCCCATCGTCGATGACCCGCAGGCGGGTGACCTCGGAGCCGGTCTCGGTCTCCATGATCACGTTGTCCCCTCCATAGCGAACCGCGTTGGTGAGCAGATTGCGGATGATCTGACGGGTACGGGCCGGATCGGCCCAAGTGAGGCCCGAGTCCCCCCGGACCTCCACCAGCTTCTGGCCCAGGTTGATGGCCCCCATAGCCACCTCGGCCTGGGCACGGAGGTATACGTCCTGGGGACGGAGGGTGATGGTGCCGATGTCGGCCCGCGCCGCCACCAGGAGGTCCTCCACCATGTTGGCCATGTCCTGGCTCTGGACGGCGATCACCTCCAGCATCTCAGCCAGATCGGAGGATTGGAGTGAATCCACTTCGGCCCGGAGCAGTTCGGCGAAGCCCACCACCGCCGCCAGCGGGGTCCGCAGCTCGTGGGAGACACTGGCGACGAACTGATCCTTGGAGCGGACCAGGTCTTCCAGCCGCACCCGGCTGTCTTCCCGTTCCCAGTGAGTCCCGAACATGGGGGCGGCGGTCATGAGCAGTTTCACCTCGGCATCTAGCCACACCCGCGGCCCCAGATCTTCCAGTCCGAACATTCCCAACCACCGTCCGCCACTCGAGATCGGCACCGCCAGCCAGGACACGGATTGCCCATCCCGTTCCCCAAATCCGCGGAAAACGTCGCCTGCCGCCAGTAGGCGGTGGCCCTCGGGCCATTCCGACGCTGGGATCCGAAGGCCCACCCGATCATCGGAGCGGAAGTTGCTCCGCTCCGAGGCCACTACCACTTCGAGCAGATCTCCCCCTTCGGGATCAGGTGCCACTCGCGAGAGGTAGCCCCGCTCAGCCCCGATGGCGGCGCGCAGGGTGTCGAGGGCAATATGAAGGGAGTCGTCGTCGCCACCCAGGAGAAGTGCCCGGGAGCAAGTGGCGAGCGCCCGCTCTTGGCTGACGAGCTGTTCGTTGGAGGCCAGCGCCTCTGCCAGCTGTTCCTCGGCGATCCGCCGCGGGGTAATGTCGGAGATGGTGATGATCACCCGGCTGAAGTCGGGGCGCCCATGATGCCTGGGCACCGTCATGTGCAGCACCGCCTCTAACCGCCGACCGTTGAGGTCCACCCCGCTCAGGTCACAGGCCGCCTCGGTTCGCCCTTCCCAAAGAGCAACGAACGCCTCCAGGAACGAGTCCAGCTCCCGGTCGTCCCGACCGGGACGCGTAAAGGGGTTAACCACCTCGTCGGGAGAGGAGAAGCCCTCCATGGCGGCGCCGGCGGCGTTGACCCTCCCGATACGGATCAATCCCGCCCCGTGCCGAATCAAGGCTCGCCGTCTGCCCAGGTAGTCGCGAAGATCGGTCACCCCTGCCCGGCGCAGCGACTCCAACCACTGGACTACCTCTCGGTAGTCTTCCTCCCAGGTGGCGATAGGGGAGGCTTCGAACAGGATTCGGAACGCTTCTTCCTGCTTGATACGGGCTTCGTCGGCCCAGATGAAAACGAGAAAGCCACATACCGCGGTTCCTCCTAGCACCGCCACCGTCACCAGCACTTCCTCCAGGAGCAGGCCGGGGTAGAGCCAGTAGATAGCCCAGACGACCAGGATCGCCGAATAGAGGGCGAAGCGCACTGCCACCTGGCGGGGAAGGGTGAAGACGCCGAGGAAGCCGAGGACGATGAGGACGGGTACGGTGCTGACCCGCAGCCCACCCTCTCCGAAAGGAGCCACAGCGGCAAAAGTGGTGGAAGACACCGCCAAGATGGGTAGCGGGAGAGGTCGCCTCGTTCGAGTTTGCCAGGAGGCCATCACGACGATGACGAGGGCCATCAGGCCGATTCCTAACAGCACCGGATGCTCCGTGAGAATCCCAAGCAGGGAGAGGGCTAGGCCCGAGATCCCCGAAGCAGGCACCCCGAGCCGGGTGACCGCCTCATGCGCCACGGCATGGGCAGCGGCGGCTCCAGGAGAGCCGGCGGTGGGCGCATCGGGGCCGGATGAATGGGAAATGGGCTATTAATCCTCGGGCTTTCCTCTGAGTTTCGGCCGGGGGATGTGCCCCCTTGAGCGAACCGAACCGCCAGCGTCATCCGCGGCTGGTTACCCTGCCTTCGATCGATTGAGGAGAACAACGATGCGTAGGACAGCATCTGTGGCGTCTGTGATCCTGGGCTTGCTTCTCTTGGTCGGTGGGGCAGCCACCTGGGTGGTGGTGAGCCGAACCCTGGCCGATCAGCAGATCGTCACCTCCGACGATGCCTGCCTGCCCGGCCGTCAGGTGGCCGATCCCTTTACCGCCTATTGCCAGGCGAAGGTGATCGAAAAGCACACCCTGGAGGCCACCGACGGCTTCTATTACGCCGAGTTAGACCGCGAAGATCCCCGGCGGGAGGTGGCGTTGACGTCATCGTTCCTGCAGGCGTCGTTGTTCACTTCCATCCTCGCTTTCGGCGTCGCCGCCATGGCTATGGGGATGGGGGTGCTGTTCATCCTGATCGGACTTGGCATCCGCGACGTCGCCCGACGTACCGTCGTCACCTAAGTCAAGGGTTCCGCAAGTGGAGTCTCGCCGATGCTCTCCACCGGGAACGATTTCCCCTAAGCCCCACCCCAGCGGTCACGATGGACTACTTCTTCGAAAGCGCGGCGATTGACCTTTCGCCGCGGCCGTAGCGGCCGTTCGGCCGGATAACCCAGGGAAATAATGTGGGCGGCGAAGCGGCCGGCGGGTAGGTCAAGGAGGCGGGCGGCCAGCTCAAGATCATGGACCGAAGCATGCCCGGAGCCGA
The DNA here is from genome assembly GCA_035281425.1 of Acidimicrobiia bacterium. Taxonomy (GTDB): domain Bacteria; phylum Actinomycetota; class Acidimicrobiia; order Spongiisociales; family ZC4RG35; genus JAICND01. Next base: position 462 of record DATEDX010000004.1, on the reverse strand, counting down.
TCCCAAGGTCGGCGGCCGCGACCATCATGGACATCACCGCCTGCCCGAGGTCGAACTGGAGGGTAGCCCGCTCCCGCTCCGACTCCACCTGCGGAGCGACGATCACGACCGCGGCCTTGGCTCCCGCCACGTGCCAGGCCCCCCTCCACACCTCGGCCAGTTGCCGGAGCCGGCCGGAGTCCGTCACCACCACAAAATTCCACGGCTGCCAGTTGCGGGAGGAGGGCGTTACCCGACCGGCCTCGAGGATGCGGTCGAGAGCGTCCCCGGCCAGGGGCTGATCCGAAAACTCCCTGACGTTTCTCCGAGCCCTGATCGCGTCCCACGTCTCCAACTGCTTCTCCTTTTTAGAGGGGCGTGATCGTAGGGAAGACGGAAGACGGAAGACGGAAGACGGAAGACGTGAGACGTGAGACGGAAGACGTGAGACGTGAGACGGAAGACGTGAGACGTGAGAAGGAT
>DATEDX010000003.1:0-4485 GCA_035281425.1 Acidimicrobiia bacterium | reverse complement strand
TTCGCCCTTTCGGTCGATCTGATCTGGGGATACGGGGCGATGTTCACCTTCGGCCAGGCAGCTTTCTTCGGGGGGGCCGGCTATGCGGTCGGCATCCTTTCCACCCGGGAGGCGGGGATCCTCCCCCTCCCTCTGCCGCTGACGCTCGTCGGGGCAGTGGCGGCCTCGGCCCTCCTTGCCCTGGGCATCTCCTACTTCACCTTTGCCCGACGCGGGGGGCTGCGGGGAGTGGAGTTCGCCGTCGTCACCTTGGCGGTCTCGGTGGCGCTCGAACGCCTGGCCAACGCCGGGGGCCCGATCACCGGCGGTCAGAACGGAATCCTGATGACTTATCGCCTCGGGCCGGTCCATCAGGGCCGTGGGTTCTACCTGCTGGCGGCAACGATTCTCGTGATCACCTACCTCGGTTTGAAGCGCTACCTCCTTTCCCGTCCCGGATTGATCTTTCGCGGAATCGGCCAGAACGAGGAGCGGGTGGAGCTGCTCGGCTATGACGTCCCTCGGATCAAGCGATGGACCTTCGTCCTCTCGGGAGCCATCGCCGGGCTGGCCGGAAGCTTGTTCTACCTCCACGAGGGCATCGTCTCCCCGGCGGCGGTGGGAGTGGGCTCATCCACCCTGGTCTTGCTGTGGGTGGTGCTGGGAGGCAAGGGCACTCTCATCGGCCCGATCGTGGGGGCGGTGGCCCTCCCCTATCTGACCGCCCGGCTCTCCGGAACCCTGCTCGACACCTGGCTGGTGGTGGTGGGGGTGATCCTGGTGGTGGTGATCCTGCTGATCCCGGCCGGGATCTTCGGCTTCCTCAACCGGGAGCGGGCCTCATGAGCATCCTCACCGTAAGCGGAGTCAGCAAGGCCTTTGGGGGACTCAGGGCGGTTGCCAACGTCGATCTCGAGGTTGAACGAGGCGAGATGCACGGATTGATCGGTGCCAATGGGGCCGGCAAGAGCACCCTGCTCCACCTCATATATGGGCGCATCCGTCCCGACGCCGGATCGATCCGCTTCAAGGGGACCGAGGTGACCCTGCTCCCGGTCACCGCCCGGGCCCGCATGGGGATGGGTCTGGTCTTTCAGATCATCTCGGTCTTCGACGGACTCACCGTCGACGAGAACCTGCTCCTCGGAGCCTTGCCCAAGGGTTCCTTCGCCTCCCATCCGGTCGACCAAAGCGAAGTAGAAACGGTGATCGACCTGGTCGACCTGCGGGCGGTGCGGGATCGGAGCGCCGGCAAACTCAGTCACGGCGAGAAGCAGCGCCTGGAAATCGGAATGGTCCTTCTCACGAGGCCAACGCTCCTCCTGCTCGATGAACCGACCTCGGGAATGACTGCGGCGGAGAGCCGGCGCACTGCCGACTTGCTACAAACCCTTCGTTCGGAAGGAGCCATCGACGCGGCGATCGTGGTGGAGCACAACATCGAATTCATCCGGCTGGTGGCGGACCGGGTGACGGTGATGCATCGGGGCGCGGTCCTGGCCGACGGTCCGATCGACCAGGTGCAGAACGACGCCGCCGTGCAGGCTTCCTTCCTGGGGAGGTTGCATTGACGTCGCTGCTCGAGGTGGAGGACCTCTCGGCGGGTTACGGCCAGACCACCGTCCTCCGCGGGGTTTCATTCACGGTGGATCCGGGGGAAGTGGCTTGCGTGATGGGTCGCAACGGGGCCGGCAAGACCACCCTGCTGAGAGCGCTGATGGGAGTCCTTCCCAAGACCGGAGTGGTGCGGCTATCCGGAACCGACCTCAGCCACCGGCCCGGTCACCGGATCAACGCCACCGGGATGGTCTGGGTGCCGCAGGAGGCTTCGGTATTTCCCGGGCTGACGGTGCGCGATCACCTCGTCATCGCTCTCCAGGGCCGCCGGGGGGAAGAGGACGGCATTGCCGCCGCCGGTGAGCTGTTTCCTGTGTTGGGGGAGCGCCTGGGACAGGAGGCACAAACCCTTTCCGGCGGCGAGCGCAAGATGCTGGCGCTGGCCCAGGCCCTGATCGCCAAACCGAAACTGGTGCTGATGGACGAGCCCACTGAAGGAGTGGCACCCGTGGTGGTCGAGCAACTCATCCCGGCCATCAAGGCCGCCACCAACCAGGCGTCGGTGGTGCTGGTGGAACAGAACATCGACACCGCCCTGGCCCTGGGAGGCAACGCCTATATTCTCGAGCAGGGGTCGATCGTGGTTTCGGGAACGGTCCGTGACCTCCATGACCGCGGGGTCCTCGCCCAGAGGCTGGCGCTTTGAACCCCGGCTTTCTTCCGGTCGACTCCTTCAACGTGATCGTCCTGGCGGCGGTGTTGGTGCTGGTGGCGACCGGGCTCCATTTCACCTTCGGGATGCTCAACGTCGTCAACCTGGTCCATGGGGAGCTGATCCTGATCGGCGCCTACACCACCCTCCAGGTGCAAAAGACCACCGGCAATGTTCTTCTCGGAATGGCGCTGGCCCCTCTCCTCGCCGGTGTGGTGGGGTTGGCGATGGAGCGGGGAGTGCTCCGCTTCCTCTACGGTCGACCGCTCGACTCGCTTCTCGCCACCTTCGGTCTGTCGGTGATCATCCGCCAGCTGGTCCAGTTCATTTTCTCGCCCAACCCGCAAACGGTGCGCAGCCCGATCGGGGGATCGTTCCTTCTGGGCGGGTTCAACATCCCCTGGTGGCGCCTGATCATCGTCCTGGTGACCGCGGTGTTGCTGGCAGGGGTCATTCAGTTCCTGCAAAGAAGCCGCTTCGGCCTCCACGCCCGGGCCACGGTCGCCAATCCGGTGCTGGCCGAGACCATGGGCATCAACTCGGCAGCGGTGCGGGCCGCACTGTTCGCCTTGGGCTCGGCCATGGCCGGGCTGGCCGGAGCGATGCTGGCCCCCATCAGCACCCTCAATCCCCAATTCGGATTGCTTTTCTTGGTGAACTCGTTCCTAGTGGTGATCATCGGCGGCAAGGGCTCGCTGCGCGGTCTGGTCGTGGCCGGGGCTCTCCTGGGCGGAACGCTGGCGGCCCTGCAATTCGTCATGTCGACGGTGCTGGCGCAGATCCTCATCCTCGCCCTCGCCATCGTCGCGGTCCGGGTTCGTCCCATTTTGGGGCTGATGCGGGAGGAGCGAGAACGGCGACCACTGCGATCTTCAACCGCATGAACAAGTCACTGATACAAGGAGCATGATGGAACACACACCTGTCGGAGCCTTCACCTGGGAGCGGGGCTCGGCCGAGACCTTCACCGGCGTTGTCTGGTCAAGCCCCCTTTCGCGAGCACCCGATCGAACCGTCACCGCCATCGGAGTCATGTTCGAACCCGGGGCCCGTTCCTTCTGGCACAGCCACCCCGACGGCCAGTTGCTCTACGTGGCCAACGGTGCGGGCAGAGTCGGCAGCGCCGACGGCCGAGTCACCGACATCGCTGCCGGCGACGTCATCTACACCCCCGCCGGCGAAACCCACTGGCACGGGGCCGCCCCCCATACCTACTTGATGCACGTTTCGATCACCACCGGCGGGGCCACGGCATGGGAACCGCGGGCGGTCACGGACGAGGAGTACAACGCCGGCTCCTAGATCACGCTGCGCCGGTGAGCAATCGATGTGGTCGGGCGAAGTTCTGAGTTCTACTTGAGAAGAGGAAGATCTCATCGGCGGGTGTGTGATCCTCGTGAGGATGCGCCGCCACCAAAACGGGTCCGACTAAGGCTCGGCGACGAGTTAACCGATCAAGGGGAGCCGGGGATCTGGGTGCGGACCACGGCCCGAGGCCGCTCTCACCCAGGCCATGTCGTCGGCAAGATCGCCAGGCCGTCCCCCCACGGTTCGCCTCGCCAGTAGCTCGTCGAGGATGGCAGCGGTGGCCTTCACCCCTTCGGGAGTGGCGATGGGTTCGCGCTCTAAGGCGTCGGTGAGGTCGAGGCCATGCACCACCGCCTCCACGATCCGGCTGGGCACAAACTCGCCGAGCTCCATCAGGGCGTAATAGCCACTACCGATGGTCTGAGGGGGATTGGCCCGTGACTCTTCGATGGTCTTGGTAAATACCTCGCGGAGGCGTTCGGGCATCTCGGCTGGGGTCTTGCCCTCGACCATCGTGAAGGCATAGTCATAAACCACCGGTGCCACCTCGGAGCGGGGGAAGATGAAAAAGCTGATCCGGTCCCGCCCCGGTTGGCCCTCGGTTTTGCTGTCGATCAGCATCCGGGTCAGCCCGATGGAGATGTCGAAGTGGCCGGCCAACTCGAACACCGTCCAGGGTTTCTTGGACGGATCGAGGGGCACGAGTTTGGTAGGCATCGCCCACTCTTCGGGAGTGAGTCCAGCGAATGTCTCCTGCACCCGGTTCAACTCGGTCTCGAGAATCTCGATCGACTCTTCATACGTCTGCATGCTGCCTCCTCCGCGGCGATCGCTTGCATGGTACGAAGCAGCCATCTCCAGGGCCGATCAAAAGCTGCAATTGATGAAGGCATTTCGAGATCCGATGGTGCGCGTGCACTGCGGGCCTA
>DATEDX010000002.1:0-5725 GCA_035281425.1 Acidimicrobiia bacterium | reverse complement strand
CCGTGGAGGCGGCGCGAGGGGCGGATGTTCTGCTGGTGGTGACGGAGTGGCCCGAATTCGGCACCGTCGACTTCAACCAGGTACGTGAGGTGATGCGGGGGCACCGGGTGGTCGATGCTCGCAACCTCCTCGACGCCAAAGCGGTGCGGGCTGCCGGGCTCGACTACACCGGTCTCGGGCGCCCGACTGCCTAGCTAGCTTTCGGCTCACAGCTGTCAGCTATCAACTACCACGTTTATACAGTACTTGCTGGCTGGCTCTTCTCCTTGGCCGACTACCCATGGAAAAGGTCAGGAGACCCGAAATACTGGGTCTCCTGACGTTCCCTGGGTCTGGGCGGTGGGATGGCGACCAGGAAGACAACGAAGAGGGGGAAAGGGGGTCCTCCTTGGCCTGGGATTTGGATCACTAGCTCGAGGAGACGGGGATTGGTCACATGTCGGGTTCTTTGGCGTGACAGCCCCGCCCCCAACAACTTTTGGCGTGGCGGCCCCGTATTCAGGGCTGGGGTGACAAAGAACGATGGGGGCGGTGCCCAGCCGCCAAAGAACCAGCTCCGCGGCCCGACCCTCCCTGCAGGTAAGGCCTATCCCGAGTGGCTACCTCTTCTCATTCGCCGACTACCCATCGAAAGGTCAGCAGGCCAAAGTCCTGCGCGAGGAGCGGGAGGGGATCCGACCCCGAGAGATGGGTCTTTGAAGCCGATCCGGGCCGACTGATAGCTGATAGCCGGAAGCTGACAGCTATCTAAAAAGGTCCTGGGCCGGGTCTCTCACTAGATCGGTGGCTTTGCCGTCGCCGCGGGTGTATTCGACTCCACGCACCAGCGCCGCCGGGACCCCCCGGGCTTTGCCCATAACCAGTTCCGCCGCCGCCGCCACCTCATCGGCCACGGCCACCTCGGTGACCTCGAGGATCCTCCCCTGCATGTCGGGGGTGCCGATGAGGTCGAGGATGGGGTCCATGCCGGCCACCCCGATGGCCACGTCGACCAGTCCTGAGCGCCAGGCCCTGCCGAAGGTGTCGGTAATGACGACGGCGAGATCGACTTCCAGTTCTCTGCCCAGGCGCTGGCGCAGCCTGGCCGCCGAACGATCCGGATGGCGGGGGAGCAGTGCAACGTAGCCAGCAGGCACGTTGGAGCGGTCCACTCCGGCGTTGGCACAGACGAACCCGTGCCGGGTCACCGAAATGACCATTTCCCCCCTCCGGCGCAGGACCTCGGCCGACTCCGCCTCGATCACCCGCCGGTAGGCGGCGTCGTCGGTCGCCTCCACCATGGCCCCCTCGGCCTTCGATATCACCTTTTGGGTAACCACCAGGATGTCCCCCTGGTGCACCCCGATGGTGCGCAGGCGACCGGCGAGCAATCCGGCCAAGTCGCTTCCCGGCTCGACCTCTCCGATCTCGTCGACAGGGATGACGGTGACGGTCATAACTTGGCCAGTATCTCCTCGCCCAGACGAGCCGCTGAATCGAGGTCTGGAATCCTGGTGTTGGTGACGTGCCAGCGAGGAGGCTCTCCCCGGCGGGTATCGCCGGCATCCGCCTCGTCGATGAAGAGATCGGTCAACATGCCTCCGTAGGCGGCAGCCACCCCGGCATTCCCGGCCGGTAACCCCATCGAGGTGAGAACCCGGTGGGCCGGTCCCTTGATGGCCGTGCCTCCGATGAGGGGACTCACTCCCATCACCCTTTGGTGGGCAGTCACGGCGTCGGCAATGCCGGGTACCGCCAGGATCGGCCAGATGGAGAGAATCGGATTGGAGGGTCCGATGATGACGACCTCGGCCCGGTGGATGGCTTCCAATACACCGGGGGCGGGCCGCGAAAAGGCAGCCCCCTCGAAACGCACATCGACTACCTCGTCTTGGTAGCTGCGGGCCACGAAATAGTCCTGGAAACCAAGCCACTCGCCGTCGGGGATGAGGACTTTGGTACGCACCGGGTCGTCGCTGGCAGGGAGAACATCGGCGGCGACCCCGTAGGTCGAAGCGAGGGCGGTCGTCACCCAGGTGAGCGACCACCCGGCGGCCAGCCGATCGGTACGGAACAGGTTGGTGGCCGCGTCCCGATCGCCGATGCGGAAAGAAGTGTCGAGGGGGAGGCCGTCGAGGGCATCCATCAATGTGAAGGTATCCCCGGCCAAACCCCACCCATGTGGTCCTTCCCGACCGGCCATGGTGTAAATGACCGTGTCGAGATCAGGCGACACGTCCAGACCATACACGCGTTCGTCGTCGCCGATGTTGACGACCACGGTCAGATCGATCCCGGCCACGGCCGCCAAGCCACGAGCGAGGCGGGCGCCTCCCACCCCACCCGACAGCAGTACGACTCTCATGACCTCCTCCCGGGATTGCGGTACTCCCAGTCCCGATCCACAATGTCCGGCCGCATGACTAGCCCACCGGGGACCCCGGTAGCTCCCCTATCTGCGCCACCTCCGGAGTCATCGGCATTCCCGGAGCCTCCCGGGGTGGCCGCAGTAGTCCTTTGCTCCGAAGAAATGCAGCTCGCCGCCACCCTCAACGCCCTGGATCGCCAAGTCTACAAACCTCTATCGGTGGTGGTGGTGGGAGAACCCGAGGTGGGGGAGGGAGAGGTTCCCACCTACACGAAGGTCGCCAACGTGAAAGAGGTCCTGGCCGCACTGCCCAGCGAAACCTCCTTCGTCTGGTGGCTTCATGCTGACACCCAACCCCGTCCCGACGCCTTGCGGGCGCTGGTTGAAGAAGCCACCCGCCACGATGCCGGGGTGGCTGGATCCAAAGTCCTCATCACCGGTGCCGATGACCGGCTCGGCTCGGTGGGTGCCGCCACCGACGCCTTCGGTGAGCCATATTCGGGTCTCGATCCGGGGGAACTCGATCTCGAGCAATACGACGTGGTCCGGGAGGTGGCCTTCGTCTCCCCGGTGTCGATGCTCATCCGCCGCGACCTGCTGCGTGGTCTGGGCGGCTTGGACGCATCTCTTCCCGCCCAAGCGGCGGGTCTCGACCTCTCCCAGCGGGCCCGGCTGGCCGGGGCCAAGGTCTTGGTGGTGCCTTCCTCGGAGGTTTTCCACGCCGCCGAGTGTCCCGCCGACCGTCCCGGGTGGCGGCAGCTGGCCGGCAGGTATCGGGCGATGTTGGTCGCTTATCAGCCGGTGACGCTGGCCTGGGTGTTGCCGGTGGGGTTGGTGGTGGCAGTGGCGGATTCAGCCGGCCAGATGCTATTGGGAAGGTTCCGACCCATCGTTTCTTATCTGGCTGCCTGGCTCTGGAACCTGGCTCATTTGCCGACCATCTGGAGCATCAGACGTGGCACTCGGAGAATCCGCCAGAGCGGTGACGAGGAACTGTTTCGATTCCAGGTGGGCGGCTCGGTTCGAGTTCGGGAGACCGCAGCCGAACTGGGGGAGCGGCTTTCGACCGCCTTCGACACCGACGAGGAAGAGTCGATTTCGGAGCGGGCGCGGGTCCTCTGGAAACGGCCCAGCGTCCTCCTCACCCTGGCCGGGATAGCCGCCCTGCTCATCGGCACCCGCACCTTGTGGTTGAGCGGACTGCCGCAGAGCGGCTTCGCTCTCGTCCCCGCCGAAGATCCCTGGCCAGCCCTCAACGCCTGGGCAGGCGGATGGAACGCCAGCGGCTTAGGCACTCCGAACCCTCCGCCTCCCCTGGTCGCTCTGGGAGCCGCCGCCACCCTTCTCACCGGAGGCCGGCCGGGGTTGGCAGCCACCCTGCTAACCCTCTTGGCGCTGATCGGGGGATTCTGGGGGATGATCCGGCTTTGCCGGCGGCAGGGGTTGAGCTTCGGGGCCGGTTTCCTGGCAGGTTTCGTGTATCTGGGAGGATCGGCCAGTGGGGCCCTTTTTGGTGGGGGCCAGTGGCCCTTACTGCTGGCCGCCGGGCCCCTCCCCTGGGCGATCGAGGCCGCCATCGCCCCCCCTCCCGGGGACGGACGGCGGGCGACGGGTCTGCTCGCTCGCGGCGGACTGGCGGCGTCGCTGACCGCCATCGCCTTTCCGCCGGCACTCGGAGTGGTTCTGGTGGGTGCAGCGCTGTTGACGGCTATGCGGGGTCGATGGCGGAACCTGTGGCGGACCGTGGGAATATTTGTGCTGGGGGCGGTGGGGGTGGCGCCCTGGGTGATTGGAGGGGAGGTGATGGCCTTGCTCGAGGCCGCTCCGGTGCCCGAAATCCAGCCCGGATGGTGGTGGCCAGTTTCAGTAGCGCTGGCCGCCCTGGCCGTGGCCAGCTCGGTCAGGGTCGGAAACCTGTCGGTGGCGGGGTTTGGGTGTATCGCCGCCAGCGGAGGTTGGCTGCTCGGATTCCTACCCGTCCTCCCGGCGGGTCTCGGGCTGGCTGGCCTCTTGGGGGCGGCCCTGGGGTCGGGTCTGGTGGTAGCTACCCTCTTTGGGGCGGGGGAGAGGCGCTGGCAGAAGGTGCTCGCCGCCGGCGGTATGGTGCTGCTTCTGGTCCCTGCCGTCCTCACCGTGGGGCGGGGCCGGGCCGGCCTCCCCCCCGATCAGTGGAGCCGGCGCCTCGACTTCGTCGGCGCCATCAGCGGTGAGGGCACTGCCGGCAGGGTGCTGATCATCGGCTCCCCCGGCGAGCTACCGGGGGCGACCCGAGCCGCGGGATCGATCGTTTATCGAACCGTAGACGGGGTCCGGCCCACCCTCGAGCAGGCCTATCTGCCCGGCCCCCGCAGCGGCGACCGGGCTCTGCAGCAAGCTCTGGCCCAGGTGGCAGCCGCTTCCTCGCTCCGGCCTGGCTCGGTGCTGGGAGAGTTCGCCATTTCCTGGGTGGTGGTCTTGCCGGGGGCGATCACCCTCGACGATGCCATCGATCGCCAGGTGGACCTAGCCCCACTTCTGATCGAAGCCAATCTGCGCCCCTTCGCCAATCGCAGTCCTACACCCCGAGCCGTCACTGACGGCGGAACTGAATGGCAATGGAACGGCCGCTTTTACCAAGGCCCGGCGCAATCAGGAAGGCTTCGTTTGGCGGACAATGCCGATCCAGGCTGGGGACCCGGTTGGGTAATGGAAGGGTGGGCTAACTCGGTGTCGGCCGACTCCGGGAGGGCAACCTTTGCCCGAAACTCGCTGCTTCTGGCTTCGGCAGTTGGTGGAGGCCTGAGCGTGCTGGTCATGGCCGTTCTGGCCTGGTGGGGCCGGCGTGATCGTGCGGTCTCCACTCGCCGGCCAGCTCGGGCGGAGCCGGCGTGACCTGGTTTCGGGCCGCGCTGGTGGTGGTGGTGGTTGCCGCCCTTGCCACTGGGTGGTGGTGGGGGGTGCCGGCGGCCGACTCGGGAGAAGAACTTCCCCCAGCCGGCGATGGCCCCTATCTCATTTGTACCGGGCCCCTAGCTGGTGGCGGACTGACGGCCCGGGTGGGGGTCTACAGCGACGAGCCCTCCCCGATCCAGCTGTCGGTAGTGGGAGCCCCGGCCGCCTCCACCAACGTCGATCCAGAGGGTCTGGGCGGGGCGGTCGTGATCGTCAACGACCTGGCCGAATTGGGGGCCACCCCCCTCCTCGTCGAGGGCAGCGGCGCCTTGGCCGGGGCGGTGGTGGCGCAGTCTTCCGAGGCCGTGCTACTCAGTTCATGCCTGCGAGCCGACCCCGGACCGGTAGGTCTCACCGGTCTCGACACCTCCGGGGATCTCAGCGCGGTGCTGCACTTCGTAAACCCGTTCGCCCAGGATGCCATCCTCGCCTTGCAGATCGCCAGCG
>DATEDX010000001.1:0-2338 GCA_035281425.1 Acidimicrobiia bacterium | reverse complement strand
ACAATCGGTATCCTCGCCGGACATGGAGGCGAAACGCTGACCGACGCCGGCAGCCCGGTTTTCTCGACCAGGACTGAATCGGCGTGGCGCCATTACCTGCGCCTGGCCGTCAATGCCTTCGCGACCATGTTGGATCTGGGGCTCTTCGCCATCGCTGCCGCCCTGGTCGGCTTGGCAGCGGCGGTGGTCCTCATCAGCTTCGAGTTGGTGGAAGGCGCTCAACTGCAGCTCTCCACCGGGACGATGTTGGTCTCGGCCCTAGTGCTAGCCGTAGTGGGTTGTTTCGCCGCCGGGATCGCCGCCGAAGGCCCGGTGCGGCGCAACCGGCGCATCGTCGGCAACAGCGACCTTGAGATCGCTGTGGCCCGTGCCCTCTCCGCAGTGCTGGTCGGAGTCCTTTTTCTCTATGGAGCGGCGCGGCTCGAAGTGCTGCGCGACGACATCTCCCTCCCTCTAGCCCTCGGTATCGATCTCATCGCCCTGGCTGGACGGGTGGGCCTGTGGGTCATGCCCCTGATCGGGGTTCCGCTCGCCTTGGGGGTAAAGGTCACGGCCCTCCTCGGCGAGGCAGTGGAGGAGACCGAGTTGCCGGTCATGTTTGTGGTGTGGATCGGCGGGATGATGCTTCTCGGGTGAGATCGGCGGAGTGATGCTTCTCCGCTGGTTAGAGAGGCTTCTCGTAGACGTAGTTGGGGTGGATTAGTTCGAAATGTTCGGCAACGAGGGCGTCCTGCAACCAGTCGAGTTCGGGCACCAAACCGGCGATGCTGGCGGCCTGCTGCTCGTGGCTGAGGTCGACTAGGGATCTCACGGCTCGGGCCGCGTCTTCGGGTGTGGTCACGAAAAGCGGTATCCACAACTCTTGCTCCTCCGGTTCGACGATGGCCCAAGCGGAAGGGCTAACCCATAACTTGCGGGCCTTGGCGGCGGCGAGGAGGTCGCTCGCCGCCAGCCTTCGAAACGACCATCCCTCGACCGCAAAGAGCGAGTGGCTGGCTTGGGGGAAGTCTCCACTTGACCAAACCAGGTAGGCCGGTTCGGCCTCGCTGGAGGAGGCGAGATCGAGCCGTTCATCGGCCGGCAGGCGCTGGCCGCCGTTGGCGCCGGGGGTCACCCGCTCGAACATCCGCCGGGCGAGGACAAAGCGAGCCACGGGGCGATAACCGAGCTTCTCCACTTGGGATCGGGCGGCGTGATTGACGTCTTCGGTGGCGAGCCTGATGACTTGGGCGCCACGCTGACGAGCCCATTCCACCCCTTGATCGTTGAGCGCCGAACCGACACCACGGCGCCGGTGCTGGGGATGGACTCGGGCACCTGATAACCAGGCCTCGCGGGGTGAAGTCAGAGTGACCTTCCCCACCGCGATCGGTCGGCCTTCCCACTCGGCCACCAGCACCTCGGCCTTGGTGTCCTCCAGCCAGTTCCCGAACTCGCGGTGCACGTAATCGCCCCAGGCGAAGGTGTCGACGGTGAAGGCGCGGATCGCCTCCCAATCCTCGAAGCGACCGGAGCGAATCGTCACCTCCACGTCTCACATCCGCTCGGGGACCTCGATGCCCAAGAGACCCAGCATGATGGTCAGCGTGGAGAGGGTCCAGCCCGCCAGGGCCAGCCATGACGCCTGGCGGTGGGGATCGGATTCGTCGAGGATGTGGCAGGTGTCATAGAACCGGTTCCAGGTCGCTGCGACTTGGTAGGCATATTCGGCGATGTGGTTGGGTGCTCGAAGTTCGGCCCCCCGTTCCACGACTTCCGGAGCCCGCAGCAATTCCAGCATCAAGGCCCGTTCCGCCTCTACCTCGGGTGGGAGCAACGGTCCCGGCCTCAGGTCTCGCTCGGCGGCGCGGCGCTGGATAGAGCGGATCCTCACCGCCCCGTACTGCAAGTAGGGTCCGGTCTTTCCCTCCAGGCTCGAGAAGCGTTCGAGGTCGAAGACGTAGTCGGACTGCCGGTTGTTGATGAGGTCGCCGAACTTGAGGGCAGCCAGCCCGACCTGGTGGGCGATGCGCTCCCTCTCCTGCTCGGGGTAGCCCTTGGCGATCTCGGCCTCGTTGAGCCGGGTCTGTGCCGCCTCCTTGACTAGATCGATCAAGTCCCGCAGGCTCACCACTCCGCCGGCCCGGGTCCGGAAGGGCCGTCCGTCTTTGCTGTTCATGGTGCCGAAGCGGATGTGCTCCAGCCGGCTGGAGGCTGAGATCAAACCCGCCTGCCGGGCAGCCCGGAAAATCTGCTCGAAGTGGTCGGCCTGGCGGGCATCCACCACGTAGAGGATGAGGTCAGCACCCAAGTCGACCGCCCTCATCTCCAGGGTGGCGAGGTCGGTGGTGGAATACAG